>NZ_CP046104.1:2207500-2520852 GCF_009707425.1 Micromonospora sp. WMMC415
GCCGGAGGTAGAGCACTGGATGGTCTAGGGGGCCCACAAGCTTACCGAAATCAGCCAAACTCCGAATGCCGGTAAGTGAGAGCGCGGCAGTGAGACTGCGGGGGATAAGCTTCGTAGTCGAGAGGGAAACAGCCCAGATCACCAGCTAAGGCCCCTAAGCGTGTGCTAAGTGGAAAAGGATGTGGGGTCGCATAGACAACCAGGAGGTTGGCTTAGAAGCAGCCACCCTTTAAAGAGTGCGTAATAGCTCACTGGTCAAGTGGTTCCGCGCCGACAATGTAGCGGGGCTCAAGCACACCGCCGAAGCTGTGGCACTCACACAAGTACTTCGCCGGCGCTCTTCGGGGTGTTGGTGCAGGTGTGTGGGTGGGTAGGGGAGCGTCGTGCCGGGGGTGAAGCAGCGGGGTGACCCAGTTGTGGACGCGGCACGAGTGAGAATGCAGGCATGAGTAGCGAAAGAAGGGTGAGAAACCCTTCCGCCGGATGACCAAGGGTTCCAGGGCCAGGCTAATCCGCCCTGGGTGAGTCGGGACCTAAGGCGAGGCCGAGAGGCGTAGTCGATGGACAACGGGTTGATATTCCCGTACCCGCGAAGGAGCGACCCTGACGAACCTCGTTGTGCTAACCACCCGATCTGTGGGCGGTCTTCGGACCAAACACGGGGAGCGTGGGAACCTGGCGGGTAGTAGTCAAGCGATGGGGTGACGCAGGAAGGTAGCTGAGCCCGGCCGGTGGTTGTGCCGGGGTAAGCGTGTAGGCCGTGCTGTAGGCAAATCCGCAGCACACATAGGCTGAGACGTGATGCCGAGCCGATTCAGGTGAAGTCAGTGATCCTATGCTGCCGAGAAAAGCCTCTAGCGAGTTCCGAGCGGCCCGTACCCCAAACCGACACAGGTGGTCAGGTAGAGAATACCGAGGCGATCGGGCGAACTGTGGTTAAGGAACTCGGCAAATTGCCCCCGTAACTTAGGGAGAAGGGGGGCCGGAGACGTGAAGCCCCGCGCGGGTGGAGCGTTGTATGGCCGCAGAGAGCAGGGGGAAGCGACTGTTTACTAAAAACACAGGTCCATGCGAAGAAGTAATTCGATGTATATGGACTGACGCCTGCCCGGTGCTGGAACGTTAAGGGGACCTGTTAGCTCTTTCGGGGGCGAAGCGGAGAACTTAAGCGCCAGTAAACGGCGGTGGTAACTATAACCATCCTAAGGTAGCGAAATTCCTTGTCGGGTAAGTTCCGACCTGCACGAATGGCGTAACGACTTCCCCACTGTCTCAACCACAGGCCCGGCGAAATTGCACTACGAGTAAAGATGCTCGTTACGCGCGGCAGGACGGAAAGACCCCGGGACCTTTACTATAGCTTGACATTGGTATCTGAATTAGCTTGTGTAGGATAGGTGGGAGCCGGTGAAGCTCGCACGCCAGTGCGGGTGGAGGCAATCTTGAAATACCACTCTGGTTGGTTTGGGTATCTAACTTCGGACCGTTATCCGGTTCAGGGACAGTGTCTGGTGGGTAGTTTAACTGGGGCGGTTGCCTCCTAAAGGGTAACGGAGGCGCCCAAAGGTTCCCTCAGCCTGGTTGGCAATCAGGTGTTGAGTGCAAGTGCACAAGGGAGCTTGACTGTGAGACTGACAGGTCGAGCAGGGACGAAAGTCGGGACTAGTGATCCGGCACTGGCATGTGGAAGCGGTGTCGCTCAACGGATAAAAGGTACCCCGGGGATAACAGGCTGATCTTCCCCAAGAGTCCATATCGACGGGATGGTTTGGCACCTCGATGTCGGCTCGTCGCATCCTGGGGCTGTAGCAGGTCCCAAGGGTTGGGCTGTTCGCCCATTAAAGCGGTACGCGAGCTGGGTTTAGAACGTCGTGAGACAGTTCGGTCCCTATCCGCCGTGCGCGTAGGATACTTGAGAAGGGCTGTCCCTAGTACGAGAGGACCGGGACGGACGAACCTCTGGTGTGCCAGTTGTCCCGCCAGGGGCACGGCTGGTTAGCTACGTTCGGAAGGGATAACCGCTGAAAGCATCTAAGCGGGAAGCTCGCTTCAAGATGAGGTATCCCACCACCTTCGGGTGGGTAAGGCCCCCAGCTAGACGACTGGGTTGATAGGCCGGAAATGTAAGCCCGGTAACGGGTTCAGTTGACCGGTACTAATAGGCCGAGGACTTGACCAACAAAGCTGCTACGCGTCCACTGTGCAACTCCCGACAAACGAACAATAAACCCGCGTGGGTGTTGTTTGACATGTCGATAGAGTTACGGCGGTCATGGCGGAGGGGAAACGCCCGGTAACATTCCGAACCCGGAAGCTAAGCCCTCCAGCGCCGATGGTACTGCACTCGGGAGGGTGTGGGAGAGTAGGACACCGCCGGACATCTTTCCCGTTCAGGGCCACCCAACTGGGTGGCCCTGAACGCGTTTCCGCCCCGGAAACCCACCCCGAACTCCCCGCCATGCCACCGCCGCGCGCGGCCGCGGCATGATCACGGCGCCGCCGATGGGGACGGCGGGTGGCGGGCCGCGTGGCGCACGGCGGGACGCGGTGTGCGTACTCCTGGGGAAGGCCGCACCGGCGCGGAGCCGGCGCGGCCGCGCGGTGCCCGCCCGCGACGGTGCCCGCGGTCAGTCCCGGGTCTGCATCTCCTCGCGCATGCTGCGCAGCAGGTTGCCCGCCTCCCCGACCGACCGGTCGGGGAACATCGCCATCACGACGCTGCCGTGGTCGGCCCAACCGCACACCGCGAAGTCGCCGCCCTCCCCGCTGGTCGTCCCGCACTTGAGGACGCCACCCAGCCGGCCCGCAGGGACCTCGCGCAGGCCGGTGACCCGGCCGGTCTCGTCGGTCATCAGGTCGAAGAGGCTGTCCAGGTCGCGCTCGGGCTGCCACAGCAGGGTGGTCCCGCCGAAGATGAGGACCGAGCGGCGCTCGTTCGCCGGGTCCCGGTAGACGGTGCCGAAGCTGCGGTCCAGCTCGACGTCGGCGGCGAAACCGCTGCGCAGGTAGTCCGCGGTGCTGCGGGCCCGCTCACTGTCGTCGCGGGTCAGCCCGGCCACCCGGTCGGGGCTGGCGATGTCGGCGTCCTTCTGCTGGGCGATCCGCCAGCCGGCGGTGCCGAAGGCTCCGACGCCGGCGAGCCCGACGGCCGCCGCGAGGACCCACGCCACCCGTCGCCGCCGCGACCGGCCCGGCCGCCGCTCGGAGGTCCCCTCCGGGGCCCCGGCGCCGAGGCGGATCGGCTCGTCGGTCAGTTCGACAGGCTCGGGCGCGTCGTCGACCGGCCGCTCGGTGAGATGTGCGTCGGACATAGCCGACACCGTACGCGAAGCACCGGTGGCGCACGTCGGGTCCGTCGAAGCTCTCCGTAGACTTTCAGGGTGACCGAGAGACTGGATGCCCGACGCCCCGACGCCCCCACCCTTGCCGGCCAGTACCAGCCCGGCGAGGTAGAGCAGCGACGGTACGAGCACTGGGTAGCCGCCGGCCACTTCCGCGCGTCGGCGGACAGCGACAGGCCGCCGTTCACGATCGTCATCCCGCCGCCGAACGTCACCGGCTCCCTGCACATGGGGCACGCCCTGGACCACACCGTGCAGGACGCGCTGGTCCGGCGGAAGCGCATGCAGGGCTACGAGGCGCTGTGGCTGCCCGGCATGGACCACGCCGGCATCGCCACCCAGAACGTGGTGGAGCGGCAGCTCGCCGCGCAGGGACTGTCCCGGCACGACCTGGGCCGGGAGGCGTTCGTCGAGCGGGTGTGGCAGTGGAAGGCCGAGTCCGGCGGCGCGATCCTCGGCCAGATGCGCCGGCTGGGCGACTCCGTCGACTGGGACCGCGAGCGCTTCACCATGGACGAGGGCCTGTCGCGCGCCGTCCAGACCATGTTCAAGAAGCTGTACGACGACGGCCTGATCTACCGCGCCGAGCGGATCATCAACTGGTGCCCGCGCTGCCTGACCGCCCTGTCGGACATCGAGGTGGAGCACACCGACGACGATGGTGAGCTGGTCTCGATCCGGTACAGCGACGAGGTCGTGGTGGCGACCACCCGGGCGGAGACGATGCTCGGCGACACCGCGGTGGCGGTGCACCCGGACGACGACCGGTACAAGCACCTCATCGGCACCGAGGTCGAGCTGCCGCTGACCGGGCGCCGGATCCCGATCGTCGGCGACGAGCACGTCGACCCGTCGTTCGGCACCGGCATGGTCAAGGTGACGCCGGCGCACGACCCCAACGACTTCGAGATCGGCCAGCGGCACAACCTGCCCTCGCTCACGGTCATGGACGAGCGGGGAGTCATCACCGCCCACGGCCCGTTCCAGGGCCTGGACCGGTTCGAGGCCCGGCCGGCGATCGTGGCCGCGCTGCGCGAGCAGAGCCGGATCGTGGCGGAGAAGCGGCCGTACGTGCACGCGGTCGGTCACTGCTCGCGCTGCCGTACCACGGTGGAGCCCCGGCTGTCGTTGCAGTGGTTCGTCAACACCTCACCGCTGGCGAAGGCGGCCGGCGACGCGGTCCGCGACGGCCGGGTGAAGATCGAGCCGGCCGAGCTGGCCAAGCGGTACTTCGCCTGGGTCGACAACATGCACGACTGGTGCATCTCCCGCCAACTCTGGTGGGGTCACCGCATCCCGGTCTGGTACGGGCCGGACGGCGAGATCGTGTGCGTCGGGCCGGACGAGGCGCCGCCGACCGGCGAGGGCTGGCGCCAGGACGAGGACGTCCTGGACACCTGGTTCTCCAGCGGCCTGTGGCCGTTCTCCACCCTCGGCTGGCCGGAGCAGACCCCTGAGCTGGCGAAGTTCTACCCGACCAGCGTCCTCGTCACCGGGTACGACATCCTCTTCTTCTGGGTCGCCCGGATGATGATGTTCGGCCTGTACGCGATGGACGGCCGGCAGCCCTTCGACGTCGTCGCGCTGCACGGCATGGTCCGCGACGAGCACGGCAAGAAGATGTCGAAGTCGTTCGGCAACGTCGTGGACCCGCTGGACTGGATCGACCGCTTCGGCGCCGACGCCACCCGCTTCACCCTCGCCCGGGGCGCGAACCCCGGTGGTGACGTGCCGGTCAGCGAGGAGTGGTGCCAGGGCTCCCGGAACTTCTGCAACAAGCTGTGGAACGCGACCCGGTTCGCGCTGCTGAACGGCGCGCACACCGAGGGCCCGCTGCCGGCCGCGACCGAGCTGTCGACCGTCGACCGGTGGGTCCTGTCCCGCCTCGCGCACGTCACCGCCGAGGTGGACGGGCAGTTCGAGGCGTACGAGTTCGCGAAGGTCTGCGACCTGCTCTACCACTTCGCCTGGGACGACGTCTGCGACTGGTACGTCGAGCTGAGCAAGCCGGTGCTGGCCGCCGGCGGTCCCGCCGCCGACGCCACCCGGCGCGTCCTCGGGCACGTGCTCGACGAGCTGCTGCGGCTGCTGCACCCGGTGATCCCGTTCGTCACCGAGGAGCTGTGGACGGCGCTGACCGGCGGCGAGACGGTGATGACCGCGTCCTGGCCGGTGGCCGACCGGGCGCTGGTCGACGACGCCGCCGAGGCGGAGATCGCCACCCTCCAGCGGGTGGTCACCGAGATCCGCCGGTTCCGCTCCGACCAGGGGCTGCGGCCGACGCAGCGGGTCGTCGCCCGGCTCGACGGGCTGGCCGACGCCGGCATCGCCGGGCACGAGCCGCTGATCCGGTCGCTGGTCCGCCTCGACGACGCCGGCGACGGCTTCCAGGCGAGCGCCACCCTCACCATGCCCGGTGAGGTGAGCGTCGCGCTGGACACGCGCGGCTCGATCGACGTGGCCGCCGAACGGGCCCGGCTCACCAAGGACCGCACCGCGGCCGAGAAGGAGGCCGCGCAGGCCCGGGCGAAGCTGGGCAACCCGGCGTTCGTGGGTAAGGCCCCGGAGCCGGTGGTCCAGAAGATCCGGGACCGGCTGGCGACCGCCGAGGCCGACCTGGCCCGCATCGACGCCGCTCTGGAGGCGCTGCCCTCGTGACCGACCGCAACGACTTCGCCGCCGTCGAGGCCGAACTCGCCGGCCGCGGGTTCACCCGCATGGTGTTCGAGCTGGACCGGATCGGGTCCCTGCTGGACCTGCTCGGCAGCCCGCAGCGCGCGTACCCGTCGATCCACCTGACGGGCACCAACGGCAAGACGTCCACGGCCCGCATGATCGACTCTCTGCTGCGGGCCTTCGGGCTGCACACCGGCCGCTACACCAGCCCGCACCTGGAGACCGTCCGGGAGCGGATCAGCCTGGACGGCGAGCCCGTCAGCGAGGAGCGGTTCACCGCCACGTACCGGGAGGTGGCGCCGCTGGCGCAGCTCGTGGACGAGCGGTCGACGGAGCCCCTGACCTACTTCGACATGACCACGGCGCTGGCGTTCGCCACCTTCGCCGACGCCCCGGTCGACGTCGCGGTGGTCGAGGTGGGGCTCGGCGGCGCCGAGGACTCGACGAACGTGATCCACGCCGGTGTGGCGGTGCTGACGCCGATCGGGTTGGACCACACCGAGTGGCTCGGCGACACGGTCGAGGACATCGCGCTGCACAAGGCCGGCATCATCCACAAGGGCGCGACGGTCATCTCCGCCGCGCAGGAGGAGGCGGCGGCCCGGCCGATCCTCGAACGCTGCGCCGAGGTCGGCGCGACCATCGCGCGGGAGGGCTCGGAGTTCGGGGTGCTGCGCCGGGCGGTCGCCGTCGGCGGGCAGGTACTCACCCTGCAGGGGCTGGGCGGCGTGTACGAGGAGGTGTTCGTCCCCCTGCACGGTGCCCACCAGGCACAGAACGCGGCGGTGGCGCTCGCGGCGGTCGAGGCGTTCCTCGGCGCCGGGGCCCGCCGCCAGCTCGACGTCGAGACGGTACGGGAGGGCTTCGCCACGGCCAGCTCGCCGGGTCGGCTGGAGCGGGTCCGCACCGCGCCGACCGTCCTGCTCGACGGCGCGCACAACCCGCAGGGCATGGCCGCCACGGTCACGGCCCTCCAGGAGGAGTTCGCGTTCAGCAAGCTGGTGGCGGTGCTCGGCGTCCTCGGCGACAAGGACGCGGCCAGCCTGCTGGAGCTGCTGGAACCGGTCGTCGACCAGGTGGTGGTGACGCGCAACAGCTCGCCCCGCGCGATGCCGGCGGGGGAGTTGGCGGCGCTGGCCGCCGAGGTGTTCGGCCCGGACCGGGTCGAGGTGGCCGAGGAGATGCCGGACGCGATCGAGGCGGCGGTGGCGCTGGCCGAGGAGGACGTGCCGGGCGAGCTGGCCGGCGTCGGTGTGCTGATCACCGGGTCGGTGGTGACCGTGGCCGACGCCCGCCGGCTGCTGAAGCGATGACCGCGCCGCAGCAGCCGGGCGGGCCCGCCGAGCAGCCGGGCGGGCCGCCGGCACAGTCCGATGGGTCCGCCGAGCAGTCGGGTGGGCCGCCGGCACGTGGGTCCGCCGAGCAGTCGGGTCGGGTGCCGCGGCGGTCCGGTCTGCGCAACCCGGAGCGGGCGGTCCGTGGGCTGGGCGCCGGGACGTTGATCCTGGAGGCCCTGGTGCTGGTGCTCGCCATCCAGCCGATCCGGGTGGTCGGCGGCGGGCTGAGCGGTGCCGCGGTCGCCGCCGTGCTGGCCCTGGCGGTGGCGGCGCTGCTGCTGGCCGGCCTGATGCGCCGCCCGTGGGCGTGGCACGCGGGCACCGTGCTGCAGGGGCTGCTCCTGCTCGCCGGGCTGCTGCACTGGTCGCTGCTGGTCCTGGGGATCATCTTCGCGTTGGTCTGGGCGTACGCCCTGCACGTGCGGCGGGTGATCCTGAGCTGACGGGCGCGGCCGGCCCCGTCCCTGGCGACGGCGGCCGGGCGGCGGATGAGCGCGGCCGTGCGGCGGCTGCGGGTGGGCGGCCCGGCGTCGGGTCGGCACCCCGGCCCGGTGGGGCGTTCGGCGCAGCCCGTCCGGCGGTCAGGCGTCGGCGCGTTCCCGCCACTGGGTCAGGGCGATGCCGTGGCCGTCCGGGTCGCGGAAGGCGGCCGCCCAGACCTCCAGCTTCGTGCCCCGGTTGACCACCCGGGGCGCGTACGTGAAGCGGACCCCCGACTCGCGCAGCCGCGCGTACGCCGCCTCGATGTCGTCCACCTCGAGGTTGACGTGCACCAGCCGGCGGCTGACCGGAGCGGCCTCGGTGACCTCACGCAGCACCAGCCGGGTCGACCCGGAGGCGAGCACCGCGTTGCCCGAACCCCGGTCGACCTCGGTGAAGCCGAGGTCCCGGTAGAAGGCGAGGGACCGCGACAGGTCGGTGACCAGCAGCGTGAGCCCCACCCCGGCGATCGGCGGGTCGCCGGCCGCCTCGCCGAAGATCGCCTCGTCGAGGCCGTTTGGCGGCACCGCCTCGTCGGCGCGCGGTGCGGGCGGGTCGTCCAGCGGCAGGTCCAGCGGGTCCAGCGGGTCCGCCGGGGAGGGCACCCGGAAACCGCGGGCGGGAGGTGGCTCCGGCGCGTCGGCCGGCGGCGAGTACGGCTCGCCGGTGCGGGGCGCGTCGCCCACCGGTTCGTACCGGTCGGCCGGCGGGTCGAACCGCGTCCCGCCGGGCGGGTCGAACGCCTCGTCGGCGGGGGGACGGGGGGTCGGGGTGGCCGCCCGCCGGGGCAGGTCGCTGGAGGGCGGCTCGACGAGCGTCCCCTCCACCACCTTCGGTCCGCCCGGGACCTGGTGCACGACCACGGTCTCCCGCTCGGCGGGTGGCGCGACGGGGTCAACCGGGGGGCTCGCGTACGGGTCGCCGTACGGGTCGCGGAAGTCGTCCTCCGGCGTCCGGTCGGCCCACGGCGGCGCCTCCTGACGGATCAGCACCTCCTCCACCGGCTCGGTGTCCGCGTACTCGGGGGGCAGGTCGGCGATGACGGCGGCCGTCTCGGCGTGCGTCGGCACCTCGTCCCAGAGGACCCGGACGTGCCGCTGGTCGTCGAGGGCGACGCGGATCGGGAGGGTCTGGCCCGGCGCGGGCCACTTCGCGACCGGCACCCGCGGGTCGATGATCTTCTTGGATCTCGGCGGCAGGCCCGGCGCGTCGATGACGAGTTGCAGCTCGCACCGGCCGAAGGCGTACTGGGTGGGCGGCTCGGAGACGCTGTGCACATGCCCCTCGCCGATGACCCAGGTGCGCCCCCCGGCACGGACCGTGGCCAGCGCGATCGCCAGCACCAGCAGCGCGACACCGAGCGCCACGATCGCCCAACTGGTCATGCCCAGGCCGAACAGGACCACGAAGGTGGCCACCGTGCCCAGCACCGCGCCGACCAGCTTGCGGACCGGCGCGATGGGCCGGTTCCCGCCATTCGCCACTGTGGACCTCCCGGGGTCAGGGCCAGGCTAGGCCGGACCGGCCACCGGGGGAAAGACCGGCCGCCGTCCCGGCGCCGGGACCGGGTCGCTACGCTGACCGTACCCAGCCCGACCGTCTTCCGCGCACAGGAGGAACCCAGCGTGTCCAGCAGCAGCCCGGACGAACGCACGCTCGTACTGATCAAGCCCGACGCGGTCCGCCGCGGGCTGGTCGGTGAGATCATCTCCCGGTTCGAGCGCAAGGGGCTGCGGATCGACGCGATGGAGACCCGGACGATGGACGGCGACTTCGCCGACCAGCACTACGCCGAGCACGTCGACAAGCCGTTCTACCCGCCGCTGAAGGCGTTCATGACCGGCGGTCCGCTGGTCGCGCTGGTGCTCTCCGGCGACCAGGTCATCGAGGTCGTCCGCGGGATGCTCGGCAGCACCGACGGCCGCAAGGCCGCCGCCGGCACCATCCGGGGTGACCTGTCGCTGTCCAACCGGGAGAACCTGGTGCACGCGTCCGACTCCGTGGACAGCGCGAAGCGCGAGATCGCGCTCTGGTTCCCCGAGCTGGGCTGATCGCCCGTCCCGGGCCGGCCTGGTCGGCTTTTCCGAGCCGGCCTGATCGCTCCGTCCCGAGCTGGCGGACGGGGTACCCGCCCACTCCCTGACCGCACGGACGACGGCGGCCGGTGCGCACCCCGCACCGGCCGCCGTCGGGTCCGCCGCTCAGACCTCCGCGGGCGGCTGCGCCCGGGTGGTGACCGCGATCCGGTTCCACACGTTGATCGTCGCGATCGCCATCACCAGGTCCGCGAGCTCCTTCTCGGACCACACCTTGGCCGCCGCGTCCCACACGTCGTCGGGGACCCCGTGCTCGCCGAGCTTCGTGACGGCGTCGGTGAGCGCCAGCGCGGTGCGCTCCCGCTCGTCGAAGAACGGCGCCTCGCGCCAGGTGGCGACGGCGAACAGCCGCCGGCTCGACTCGCCCGACGAGAGGGCGTCCCGGCTGTGCATGTCGACGCAGAACGCGCAGCCGTTCAGCATCGACGCCCGCAGCTTCACCAGCTCCAGCACGGTGTGCTCGACGTTCGCCCGGACGTACTTCTCCAGCCCCAGCACCGCCTGGTACGCCTCCGGCGCCACCTCGGCCGTGTTCATCCGCTGCATGACAACCTCCCTGCTCGGTGCGTTTCACCCGCTCGACGGGACGGCGGTCGCCGGCGTGACGGCTCGGCGCTGTGACCCCGCCCACCGCCCACCGCGGGTGGGGGTTACAGGGTGTCCAGGGAGGCGTGGCGGCGGGATTCGGCTTCGAAGAGTTTGAGGAGGGCGGCGGCCAGGAGCGCGTACCCGAGGCCCACCGCTGCCTCGGCCGCGAGCGGGCCCGCCGCGGCGGACAGGCCGTCGCCGGCGGACAGGCGGCGGGCCGCCTCGGCCGCGTGGGTGATCGGGAGGAGCTGGCCGGCCACCCGCATGCCGACCGGCAGGTCGGCGGCCGGCACGTTCACGCCGGTGAGCAGGAGCAGCAGGGCCACCGACACGTTGGAGACCAGCCACACGTCACGGAACCGCAGGCCCACCGCGCCCAGGGTCAGCCCGAAGAAGCCGCAGGACAGGGCCGCCACGGCGAGGGTGAGCAGCAGGGCCGGCAGCGCCGACGCGGGTATCCGAAGGCCGAGCAGGAGCGCCGCCGCGGTCAGCGTGGTCACCGCGATGAGCAGGCCGTTTCCGGCGTACGGCAGGACCCGGCCGAGGAAGACGGCGGTGCGGCTGCGCGGCGACAGCAGCACGTGCCCCAGGGTGCCGAAGCGCCGCTCGTTCGACACCGCCATCGTGCCGCCGAACACACCCGCCAGCGAGGCGGCGAGCACCGCGTTCCCGACGATGTAGAAGCGGTCGTCGGCGACCCCGAGCTGCCGGCCCAGGTACGCGAAGAAGAGCAGCTGGAACAGCGGCCCGACGAGCAGGGTGCCGACGAACATCGGCGGGGTGGTCCAGTTGAACAGCGCCCGGTAGGCGATCACGCCACCGGTGCCCACCAGGCGGAACAGGTCGGTCATCGTCCCCTCCTCAGGCGAGCGCCAGCGTGGCGGCGGCCCGTGCCCGCCGCTCGACGTACGTCATCATCAGCGCGCCGACCGCCAGGCAACCGAGGCTGATCGCCAGGCAGACGCCGAGCGACGGCCAGACCGGACCGCTGCCGGTGGCGGCCTCGCGGACCGCCCGGGCGCCCCACGTGGTGGGCAGCACCGCGGCGACCGGGCCGGTCCACCCGGGCAGCACCGTGATCGGCACGAGCATCCCGGAGACCAGCCAGATCGGGTACTCCAGCGTGTTGGTCAGTGCGTTGGCGTTGCGCAGCAGCACGAACGTCGACGCGAGCAGCAGGCCGAACATGCCCAGCCCGACGATGCAGCCGGGCACCGCGACGGCGAACGCGACCGGGTCGGCGAAATCCAACGGGATGCCGTAGAGCAGCCGCCCCCACAGCAGGGTGGCGACCATCGCGTACGTGCCGGTGAGCGCCGTGGCCAGGGTGATCGGCAGGATGACCAGCGCGGGCGGCCGCGGCGCCAACATGATCATTTCCAGGGTGCCCTGCCAGCGCTGGTTCTGGATCGCGCCGCCGGAGCCGAACAGCACCGACGACCAGACGCCCATCAGACCCGCGCCGACGGCCGCCTCCAGCAGCCGGCCCGGCTCGCCGCCGGCCCGGAACAGGTAGACCGCCAGGGTCGCCTGGACGACCGGGACGATCAGCGCGGTGGCGACCTCGAACGGCGACCGGCTGAGCTGCTTGGCGTGCAGCAGCGCGCCGACCGCGATCATCCGCAGGGTCCTCACGCCGGCACCGCCTCGGCCGCGCGGTGCCCGTCCGCCCGGTTGACGATCGAGACGTACGCGTCCTCCAGCGTCGGCTGCCGCGCGGTGACCCGGCCCAGCCGGACGCCGGACAGCGCCCGTAGCACGTCGGCCTGCACGTCCACCCCCGCGTCGGACTGCACGGCGAGCACCTGGGCGGCCCCGACCACCTCCAGGCTCGCCTCCCGTACCCCGGGCAGGGCGTGGATCGTGGCCAGCCGGTCGTCGGTCACCCCGTACGCCTCGACCTCCAGCACCTGCCGGCCGTCGGCGTGGTGCCGCAGCTCCGCCGGGGTGCCGAGCGCCTGGATACGGCCGCCGGCGATCACCGCGATCCGGCCGCACAGCTCGTCCGCCTCGGCCATGTAGTGCGTGGTCAGCAGGACCGTGGTGCCGGTGGCGGCCAGGTCGGCGACGGTCTGCCGCAGCTCCCGGGCGGCCACCGGGTCCACGCCGATCGAGGGCTCGTCGAGGAAGAGCACCCGCGGGCGGTGCAGCAACCCCCGGGCGATGTGCAGCCGCTGCCGCATGCCCCGGGAGTAGCCCTCGACCCGCTCGTTCTCCCGGCCGGTCAGCCGGACCAGGTCCAGCAGTTCGGCGATGCGCCGCTTCTGCTCCCGGCCCGGCACGCCGTACAGCTCCGCGAAGTAGCGCAGGTTGTCCCGCGCGGAGAGCCGGTCGTACAGGCCGCGGTCGCCACCGAAGACGTACCCGATCCGCCGGCGTACCTCCCGGGTCTGCCGGACCACGTCGTAGCCGCAGATCCGGGCGGTGCCGGCGGTCGGGATGAGCAGCGTGTTCAGCAGCTTGATGGTCGTCGTCTTCCCGGCGCCGTTCGGGCCGAGCAGGCCGAACAGCTCCCCGTTGCCGACCGTCAGGTCGACGCCGCGGACCGCCTCCACCTCCCGGCGCTGGGGTCGTAGCCATCCGGTACGGCTGCGGTAGGTGCGCCGCAGCCCGGCCGCCTCGATCGCGTACCCGCTCACCCCGGCCCCCCGTTCCGCCCGCTCACGCCGGCACCTCGCTCCGCTCGCTCATGGCGGTGAATCTAGGGACGGCGGGCGTGGCGGGGAAACGAATTCGGCGTTCGCCGAATCGTCACGCGGAGGCGGTCGCCGGGTCGGCGCCGATCAGCGTGACGAGCGCCCGCCCGGCCGGTTCCAGGCCGTACAGGACGCGCCGGCCCACCCGGCGGCGGTGCACCACGCCGGCGGCGAGCAGCGCGGCGAGGTGCTCGGAGACGGTGCTCGGGGCGAGCCCGAGGGTGGCGGCGAGCCCGGCGGTGGTGGCCGGCCGGGTCAGCGCCCGCAGCACGGCGGCCCGGCCCCGGCCGACCAGCACGGCCAGCCGGTCGGTGTCGGCGACGCCGGCCACCGCCGGGGCGGGACCGCCCTCGGCGAGCAGGGCCGCCCCGCGCGCCTGGTAGGAGACGGCGACGATCTCCGGGTGGTCGGTGGAGCAGGATAGCGCGCCCCGGGAGAAGACGAGCGGGATCAGCAGCAGCCGCTGGTTCGTCGCCCGGAAGCTGTGCTCGAGGGGCTTGACCAGGGTGAGCACCGGCCGTTCCCAGCGCACCCGCTCGTGCAGGTCGGCCAGGAGCGCGTCCGGGCCGTCCGCGGCGAGGGCCCGCGCCCGGTTCAGCACCTCCTCGTCCAGGGCCGCCCGCATCGCCGGCCACCACGGCGCGATCGCCGCGTCCCAGTACGCCTGGATACCGTCGGCCAGCCGGTCCAGGGCGGCCTGCCGGTCGGTCACGAACGGGCGGAGCCAACCCGGCGTCTCGTCGTCGCCGTGGTGCAGGCGAATCTGCTCGGCGATCAGCTCGCGCGGCGTGGCGCGGAGGACGGCCAGTTCCTCGGCCAGGGTCGGCGCCGGCGACGGCGGGATCGGGGTCAGAAAGTCCGGTGCCATGCCGCCCGGGGTGACCAGCAGCCGGGCCGGCGCGGCGGCCGGGACCTCGGCGAGCACCCGCCGGGCGTGCCGGGCCCAACCGGTGTACGGCCACGGCGGTTCGCCCGGATTCCGGTGCAGCAGGTAGAGGCTCGTCAGCACCTCCCAGAGCGGACTGGTGGCGATCCGGGTGCGGGCGAGGGTGGGCTCGTCGAGCTCGATCCGGATCACTGGCCGAGCCTAGCGGGCCGTTACTCGGAGGAGATCTCCGTCGACGGTCGGGTAGGCTTGACGGCCGAAAGGCGATGACCCGGCCATCACCGGTGAGCCTCCGGAAGAAAGGGCGTCCGCGCCCGAGTAGAACCGGACGGGTCCGGCCCGTCACAGCCGGCCAACGAGCGGGCGGTCGATCCTGGCCGCCAAGCGGGGTGGTACCGCGGGTCATGCCCGGACACGCCGGACGGCGTACCGGAAACAGGCTCGTCCTCGCAGACCACACGTCGAGTGAGCTGCTGAGGAGAGCGACCCCCGATGGCCTATCCGTTGCACGACCCGACCGCGGCCGGCGTCCCCGCGAGCCCGGACCTGCCCGCCGTCGAGCGCCGGGTCCTGGAGCACTGGACGGCCGACAAGACCTTCGAGGCCTCCGTCGAGGCGCGCGAGGCCGGCCGGAACGGCGAGAACGAGTACGTCTTCTACGACGGCCCGCCGTTCGCGAACGGCCTGCCGCACTACGGCCACCTCTTCACCGGCTACGTCAAGGACGTGGTCCCGCGCTACCAGACGATGCGCGGCCGGCGGGTGGAGCGGCGCTTCGGCTGGGACTGCCACGGCCTGCCGGCCGAGGTGGTCGCCGAGAAGCAGCTCGGCATCACCTCCAAGGCGGAGATCCTCGACCTGGGCGTGGCCCGGTTCAACGAGGCCTGCCGCACGTCGGTGCTCGAGTTCACCCAGGACTGGGAGCGGTACGTCACGCGCCAGGCCCGCTGGGTCGACTTCGCCAACGACTACAAGACGCTCGACCTGGACTACATGGAGAGCGTCATGTGGGCCTTCAAGACCCTGCACGACAAGGGTCTGGTGTACGAGGGCTTCCGGGTGCTCGCGTACTGCTGGCGCTGCGAGACGCCGCTGTCGAACACCGAGACCCGGATGGACGACGTCTACCGGGACCGGCACGACCCGACGCTGTCGGTGTGGTTCGCGCTGACCCCGGACGAGAGCGCGCCGGAGCCGGTGCGCGGGCCGGTGAAGCTCGGCGTCTGGACCACCACGCCGTGGACCCTGCCGTCCAACCTGGCGCTCGCCGTCGGCCCGGACATCGAGTACGCGGTGCTGCAGCGGGACGGCGAGCGGTACGTCGTCGGCGCGGCCCGGCTCGGCGCGTACGCGAAGGAGCTGGAGGGGTACGAGCAGGTCGGTACGGTGTACGGCCGGGACCTGGTCGGCCGCCGGTACACGCCGCTGTTCGACTTCCTCGTCGAGCAGGCGGGGGAGAACGCCTACCAGGTGCTCGGCGCGGAGTTCGTCACCACCGAGGACGGCACCGGGATCGTGCACCTGGCCCCGGCGTTCGGCGAGGACGACCAGAACGTCTGCAACGCCGCCGGCATCCCCACGATCGTCACCGTGGACGACCACACCCGGTTCACCGCGCTGGTCCCGCCGTACCAGGGCGAGCAGGTCTTCGACGTCAACAAGCCGGTGATCCGGGAGCTGAAGGAGCGGGGGGTGGTGCTCAAGCAGGACACCTACACCCACGCGTACCCGCACTGCTGGCGCTGCGACACCCCGCTGGTCTACAAGGCGGTGTCGTCCTGGTTCGTGGCGGTGACCACGTTCAAGGACCGGATGGTCGAGCTGAACCAGCAGATCAACTGGACGCCCGGCCACATCAAGGACGGCTCGTTCGGCAAGTGGCTGGCCAACGCCCGCGACTGGTCGATCAGCCGGAACCGGTTCTGGGGTTCGCCGATCCCGGTGTGGAAGTCCGACGACCCCACCTACCCCCGCGTCGACGTGTACGGCTCGCTCGCCGAGATCGAGCGGGACTTCGGCGTACGCCTGACCGACCTGCACCGGCCGGCGGTGGACGAGCTGGTCCGCCCCAACCCGGACGACCCGACGGGAAAGTCGACGATGCGCCGGGTGCCGGAGGTGCTGGACTGCTGGTTCGAGTCCGGCTCGATGCCGTTCGCCCAGGTGCACTACCCGTTCGAGAACGCCGAGTGGTTCGAGCATCACTACCCGGGCGACTTCATCGTCGAGTACATCGGGCAGACCCGGGGCTGGTTCTACACCATGCACGTGCTGGCCACCGCCCTGTTCGACCGGCCGGCGTTCCGCAACTGCCTGAGCCACGGCATCCTGCTCGGCTCGGACGGGCGCAAGATGTCCAAGAGCCTGCGCAACTACCCGGACGTCTACCACGTGTTCGACTCGTACGGGTCGGACGCGATGCGCTGGATGCTGATGTCCTCGCCGGTGCTGCGCGGCGGCGACATGGCGGTGACCGAGACGCTCATCCGGGACGCCGTGCGGCAGGTGCTGCTGCCGCTCTGGAACGTCTGGTACTTCTTCTCGCTCTACGCCAACGCGGACGGCCACACCGCTCGCCGCCGGACGGACTCGACGCATGTGCTCGACCGGTACGTGCTGGCGAAGACCAACGAGCTGGTGTCGACGGTGCAGGCGCAGATGGAGGCGTACGACATCTCCGGCGCCTGCGCCACCGTCCGGTCCTACCTGGACGCGCTGACCAACTGGTACGTGCGCCGCTCCCGGGACCGGTTCTGGTCCGGCGACGCCGACGCGTTCGACACCCTGTGGACGGTCCTGGAGACGCTCTGCCGGGTGGTCGCTCCGCTGGCACCGCTGACCGCCGAGGAGATCTGGCGTGGCCTGACCGGCGAGCGCTCGGTGCACCTGACCGACTGGCCGTCGGCGGACGGGTTCCCCGCCGACCACGAGCTGGTGTCCGCGATGGACAACGTGCGGGCGGTCGCCTCGGCGGCGCTGTCGCTGCGCAAGGCCAAGGGCCTGCGGGTGCGGCTGCCGCTGTCGACGCTGACCGTGGCCTCGCCGGCCGCCGACCAGCTGCGCCCCTTCGCGGATCTGGTGGCCGACGAGGTCAACGTCAAGGAGGTCGTGTTCACCGGCGAGGTGCAGGCCTACTGCCAGCAGGTGCTGACCGTGGTGCCCCGGGCGCTGGGCCCGCGGGTCGGCAAGGCGGTCCAGCAGGTGATCAAGGCGGTCAAGGCCGGGGAGTGGGACCTGGTCGACGGTGCTCCGGTCGCCGCCGGGGTGACCCTCGCCGAGGGCGAGTACGAGCTGCGCCTCGTCGCCGCCGACGCCGAGCACTCCGCCCCGCTGCCCGGCGGCGAGGGGGTGGTCGTGCTGGACACGGAGGTCACGCCCGAGCTCGCCGCCGAGGGCCTGGCCCGGGACGTGGTCCGGGTGGTGCAGCAGGCCCGCCGCGACGCCGACCTCGACGTGTCGGACCGCATCGTGGTCGCGCTCGCCGCCTCCGAGGAGGTGCGGGCGGCGGTGTCCGCGTACCTCGACTTCGTGCGGCGGGAGGTGCTGGCCGAGTCGGTCGACTTCGCCGAGGGCATCGACGGCTTCACCGGCGAGGTCGGCGACGGCGAGCAGGTGACGGTGACCGTCCGCCGGGTATGAGAGGCCCCGCCACCTGTGTCGTCGCGGTGGGGGCGCGTCCGCTACCGTGACAGCGCCCCTACCGCACCCCCCGACCTGCCGGAGGACCAGTGCCGCTGCTCTACACCATCGGCAAGCTCACCGTGGCGCCCGCGCTGCGGCTGGCCTTCCGGCCGACCGTGGAGGGGTTGGAGCACGTGCCGGAGACCGGTGGCGCGATCTTCGCCGGCAACCATCTCTCGGTCGCCGACGAGCTGTTCCTCGGCGCCGTCGTCCCCCGGCACCTCGCGTTCTGGGCGAAGTCGGAGTACTTCAAGGGCACGGGTGTGAAGGGCCGGTTCTCGAAGTTCGTGCTCACCGGCCTGGGCGCGATCCCGGTCGAGCGGGCCGGCGGGCGGGCGGCCCTGTCCGCGTTCGACGCGGCCATCCCCGCGCTCAGAGCCGGTGAGCTGGTCGTCGTCTACCCGGAGGGCACCCGGTCCCCGGACGGGCGGCTCTACCGGGGGCGCACCGGCGCGGTCCGGCTGGCGGTGTCCGCCGGGGTGCCGATCATCCCGGTCGGCATGATCGGCACCGAGAAGGTCCAGCCGATCGGCGCCCGGGTGCCGCGGCCGTTCACCGGCAAGATCACCGTCAAGTTCGGCAAGCCGCTGGACTTCACCGGTCGCTCGGACGACCGGACCTCGCTGCGGGCGATGACCGACGAGGTGATGAGCGAGATCCAGAAGCTGACCGGCCAGGAGTACGTCCCCCGCTACGCCCCGCCGCGCGCGCACCCGCCCATCGCCGGCGAGCCCGGCGCGGTCTGACCGGGGCCGCCCCCGTCACGTGCCCGGTCACCCCGGCGACAACGCGTACCGAAGAAGCGCTCAGCTCTGTTGCTGGGTGACGATCTGCTCCCGCAGGGTGGCGAGGAGAGCGGCGCTGTCGTCGACCGAGAGGCGGGTGAACACGGCGGTCGCGATGCTGCCGTGGTCGACCGAGGTGCACACCACCACGTCCGTGCCGTCGGCGCGGCCGACCGCGCAGCGTTCGTGCCGACCCCGGATGCCGGTGTCGATGATCCGCGGCTCGCCGAGCGAGTACTGCTCGGTGAGGCGGGCGATCTCGGCGTCCGCCTCCGACTCCGGGCTGAACCAGAAGCCGGTGCCGCCGAAGACGGTCACCCGTTTGCCGCTCCCGGTGGCGTAGACGCCGGCGAACGTGTCGCTGGCCAGCCAGTGCGCGCTGCGGACCTCCGCCTCCAGTTTCGTCGCGGCCGCCGTGCTGCGGTCGTCCTGCCGCAGCCGCAGGTCCGCGACCTCGGCCGGCAACGCGGCGCTGGCCGGGACCTGGTTCATCATCGGCATCGCCCAGTAGGCCGGGCAGCCGCAGCAGCAGGCGAGGGTGAACAGCAGCACCCAGGGCCACTTCCGGCGCTTGCGGACCGGCACCGGGACGTACCCCCTGGGGGCCTGCCAGCCGGGCGGCGGCGGGACCGGCGGGGGAGCGTTCCGCCGCCGGCGCTTCGACCGCGCCGGCAGCGGCGGTGCGGGCGGCGGCGGGACCGGGACCGGGTACGCGGCCGGCGGGTACGCGGCCGGGGCCGGCGACGCGGGGTAGGGGACCGGGGCCGGCGACGCGGGGTACGCGGCCGGGGCCGGCGACGCCGGGTAGGCGGCCGGCGGCGACAGGGGGTGCCCGGGCGCCGGTGACGCGGGGGCCGGTGGCCCGGAGTACGGGCGCGTCGGCGCCGGGGAGGGGTAGGGGGTTGTGGGCGGCAGCGGCGGAAGCTCCGGCATCTCGCCCGACGGCAGGTCCCAGCCGCCGGTGTCCGCGCCCGCCCAGGGGTCGACCGGGGCCCGGTCCTCGGGGGCCTCGACCGGGCGCGGCGGCACCGGGGTCGGCTCGGCCGACTCGCCCCAGGCACGCTTGCGCGGCGACGGGGGTGGCACCGCCGCCGACCCGCTCCACCGGGGCGCGGGCGGCTCGGGAGCCTCCTCGGCCGGCAGCTTGCGGGTGCCCGACGGGCCGTGGGCCTCCTCGGCCGGCAGCTTGCGGGTGCCGGCCGGGCCGGCGGACGCGGCATCGGGCGGCGGCTCACCGGCCGGGAACTGGCGGGTGCCCCGCGGCCCGGAGGGCTGACCGCCGCCCGCCGCAGCGGTGGCGGGCGGGACGCCCCCGACGGAGGCCGGCGCGGGCGTGGTGGGCTGGTCGTCCGCGGCCGGTGCGTCGGCCGTCGGGGGCGTGCCCTGGGCCGGCGCGGGCGGGCTGGCCGGGCCGGACGGCTCCGCCCGGGATCCGGTCGCCTCGGGCGGCGCGGACGGCGTGACGGGGGTCGGCTCGTCGGTGACCGCCGGTTCCCGGTCCCGGTGCGGGGTCGTCCCGTCGACCGGCCGGTCTGTTCCCGGCTGCGGCTCCGGCTGCGGCATCGCGGCAATCTGCTTCCTACTAGTTGCTCATTGGTGAGCGGTTCGGATGATTCGCGCTCCGCTCGGCGGTGGCCGGGCTGGAGTCCTGGACCGGCAGTCTGGTCCGGTGGCGATCGGCCCTGTCCTGCAAGATCTGCTTCACGGCGTGATGCGAAGTGTGCAGGGCGATGTCGGGGTCGCCTGCTCGCTGCAGGATGTTGATCGCGGCGTTCACGTCGGCCTGCCACACCACCCTGCAGGAGGTGCAGTGAAGCCGGTCACCGCTACGTCGGCCGAGGCTGCCGCAGCGGTGACAGGCTTGTGAGGTGTAGGCGGCGTTGACGTGGACGAGCGCAGAACCTCTGCGTTCCGACACGTTGGTTAGCGCCTCAGCGGTGACCCCTTTGGTCCACGCGGCGAGGCGACGGTTGACGTTCCTATCGAGCTTTGTGCGTCCGGCGAAGCTTTTGGTGAGGTCTTCGGCGACCACCGTGGCGGCCTTGTCAACGACCCGGTGCACGGCGATAAAGATCTCCGTGCGGACCTGCGCCCGATGACGGGCGGCCTGCCGGTCCCGCTTCACGTACCCCAGATTGTTGACCTTGATCCGGTTCGCTTTGCGGTGGTCGCCGCGGCGGGCGGCGGTGTTGGCGATCGAGCGCAGCTTCGCCCGGCGCCGGTTGCGCTGCTTCAACCGGTCCGACTCCGTAGCCAGCAGCTCGCCTAGGCGGGTGCCGTGGTGCTCGCCGTCGGAGTCGGTCAGGACTTCGGTGTAGCCCTTGTCGACGCCGATGGTCCGGCTGCCGCGCGGTCGCTGCGACGATCGCATCTGAGATACGTCGATCTGGTAGTGCACCTCGACCCGGCCGCCGCGCAGGATCAGCCGCAGCGTGCCGGTTGGAGCGACCGTCGTGGACAGCGGGATCCTGACCATCTTGCGGCGTTCGAGACCGGGTACCGCCAGCCACAGCCGGCCGTGCCCGTCAGTAAGGGTGTGGTGCTGGTCGGCGCGCACGACGATCTGATCGTGGGTGCGGTTCTTGCCTCGCCGCCAGTGCTTGCGCATCTGCCGGGCCAGGAACGGATCGTCCGCCCACCGGTGGGTCTTAAGCGCGGTGAGCATGCGCTTGCGCTCGGCCGGAGCGCCGGTGCGCCGCAGGATCGCCCGCCGCACCTCGACCTTGGCCGAAGCCAGGTGCGCCGCGATGTCGGCCATCGCGTCGCGGGCGGTCTCCTTCCAGGCGTTTGCCAGCACACCGAACCGCTGGTGCGTGCCATCGGCCAGCCACCGGTCTCGAACCTGTCGGTCCTTCAGCCCGGACCCCACCCCGCTGATCGAGCCGTAACGCTGCCACACCTCGCTGCGCACCCGACCCAGCCGGCGGGCCTGCTCCACCAGCGCCATGTACTTGCCCGGATTCAGGCCAATCGAGTAGGCGATGCGGGTGACCTTCACCCGTTGCCTCCCGTGATCAGATCCGCACCCTTGAGTTCCCTCTCGTAGCATCGCAGCCCGTCCGATCGGCACAAGAAGGCTGCAACGATCGCCAGCAGAGCCTCCACCAACCCCTGCTGCGGTGACAGTGACTTGAAGTTGCCCACGACAATCTGGCAGCCACGGCAGGCAGCCGTGTGCGCCAGACGGTCGAGGGACGTCACTTCTAGTCATTCCTCCTCTTGCCGAATTGAGGTTAGTACCGGTGTGCCATCACCGGGAGCCGGCCGCCGGCCGCCGGTACGGCGTGACCGGCCGGCCGTCCGTCTGAACCGCTCTGAGCAGGGCGTCGGTCCTGGCCGGCCGTCTGGCAGCGGTGGCTCCATTCGCCAGCGGCAGGTGGATGCTCGCCCGCGGCGCGGTCGGCCGGCCGGTGGGCGGCTACCCTTGGGCATCATGAGCGTTCCGTCCACCACGCCGCGCCCCGCCGCGGCCAACCCGTCGGTCTGGTCCCGCCTGGAGCCGCTGCTGCCCCAGGTGACCAAGCCCATCCAGTACGTCGGTGGCGAGCTGGGGGCGGTGGTCAAGGACTGGGACGCGGCGGCGGTGCGCTGGGCGTTGATGTACCCGGACGCGTACGAGGTCGGCCTGCCCAACCAGGGTGTGCAGATCCTCTACGAGGTGCTCAACGAGCTGCCCGACGTGCTGGCCGAGCGGACGTACGCGGTCTGGCCGGACCTGGAGAAGCTGATGCGCGCCCACGGCGTGCCGCAGTTCACGGTCGACGCGCACCGCCCGGTCCGCGACTTCGACGTGTTCGGCGTCTCCTTCTCCACCGAGCTGGGCTACACCAACCTGCTCACCGCGATCGACCTCGCCGGCATCCCGCTGCTCGCCGCCGACCGCACCGACGCCGACCCGGTGATCGTGGCCGGCGGGCACGCCGCGTTCAACCCGGAGCCGATCGCCGACTTCGTCGACGCCGCCGTGCTCGGCGACGGCGAGGAGGCGGTCCTGGAGATCACCACGATCGTCCGGGAGTGGAAGGCCGAGGGTTCCCCGGGCGGACGCGACGAGCTGCTGCTGCGGCTGGCCCGCACCGAGAGCGTCTACGTCCCGCGCTTCTACGACGTGGATTACCTGCCCGACGGCCGGATCCAGCGGGTCGTGCCGAACCGCCCGGACGTGCCGTTCCGGGTGCACAAGCGCACGACGATGGACCTGGACGCCTGGCCGTACCCGAAGAAGCCCCTCGTCCCGCTGGCCGAGACGGTCCACGAGCGGTACGCGGTGGAGATCTTCCGGGGCTGCACCCGCGGGTGCCGGTTCTGCCAGGCGGGCATGATCACCCGCCCGGTGCGCGAGCGGTCGATCACCACGGTGGGGCAGATGGTGCAGCAGGGGCTGGAGTTCTCCGGCTTCCACGAGGTGGGCCTGCTGTCACTGTCGTCGGCCGACCACTCGGAGATCGGCGACATGTGCTCCGGCCTCGCCCAGCAGTACGAGGGCACCAACGTGTCCCTCTCCCTGCCGTCGACCCGGGTGGACGCGTTCAACATCGAGCTGGCGCAGGAACTGTCCCGCAACGGCCGGCGGACCGGTCTGACCTTCGCCCCCGAGGGCGGGTCGGAGCGGATCCGCAAGGTGATCAACAAGATGGTGTCGAAGGAAGACCTCATCCGCACCGTGGTCACCGCCTACACCAACGGCTGGCGGCAGGTGAAGCTCTACTTCATGTGCGGCCTGCCCACCGAGACCGACGAGGACGTCCTCGAGATCGCCGACATGGCGCACGAGGTCATCCGGGCCGGCCGGGCGGCGACCGGCTCGAAGGACATCCGCTGCACGGTGTCGATCGGCGGGTTCGTGCCGAAGCCGCACACCCCGTTCCAGTGGGCGGCGATGGAGCGGCCGGAGGTCATCGACGGCCGGCTCAAGCTGCTCAAGCAGGCCATCAACGCCGACCGGTCGCTGGGCCGGGCGATCGGCTTCCGCTACCACGACGGTGAGCCGTCGCTGATCGAGGGCCTGCTGTCCCGCGGTGACCGCCGGGTCGGCGCGGTGATCCGGAAGGTCTGGGAGAACGGCGGCCGCTTCGACGGCTGGAGCGAGCACTTCTCGTACCAGCGGTGGGTGGACGCCGCCGCCGAGGCCCTGCCGGCCTTCGGCGTCGACCTCGACTGGTACACCACCCGGGAGCGCGAGGAGCTGGAGGTCCTGCCCTGGGACCACCTGGACTCCGGCCTCGACAAGGACTGGCTCTGGCAGGACTGGCAGGACTCGCTCAGCGAGTACGAGCAGGACGACTGCCGGTGGACCCCGTGCTTCGACTGCGGCGTCTGCCCGTCGATGGACACGGAGATCCAGATCGGTCCCACCGGGAAGAAGTTGCTCCCGCTGACCCCGATCAACGGCCTGCGGGTCCCCAGCGGCACCCCGCAGTAGCCCCCGGGGCCGGCGACCGCCGCCGGCCCGGACATCCGAGGAGCACGACGATCAGTAGGAAACCACAGCCGGAGGGCGGGCAGGCGCCGGTCGTCCAGCGCATCCGCATCCGGTACGCCAAGCGGGGGCCGCTGCGGTTCACCTCGCACCGGGACTTCGCGCGCGCGTTCGAGCGGGCGCTGCGCCGGGCGGGTGTGCCGATGGCGTACTCCCAGGGCTTCACACCCCACCCCAAGATCTCGTACGCCAGCGCGGCGCCCACCGGCGTGGCGAGCGAGGCGGAGTACCTGGAGATCGGGCTGCGCGACGCGGTCGACCCGGCCGCGCTGCGCGGCGCGCTCGACGCCGCTCTCTCGCCCGGGCTGGACGTGCTCGACGCCGTGGTCGCGACGGGCGGGAGCCTCGCCGACCGGATCCAGGCGTCGCACTGGCGGATCGAGCTGCCCGAGGTCGACGCCGCCGTGCTGCAGAAGGCGGTGGCCGCCTTCAGCGCCGCCGACGAGGTGCTGGTCGAGCGGATGACCAAGCAGGGCCGGCGCACCTTCGACGCCCGGGCGGCGGTCAACTCCATCGATGTGATCACACCGGCCGAGACGCCTTCCGGGGTCCCGGCGGTACCGTGTGCGATACTCGAACTGGTCGTGCGGCAGGTCACCCCCTCCGTACGGCCCGATGACGTCCTTTCCGGCCTCCGCGTGGTGGCCGACCTGGAGCCGCCGGTCTCACCGAGGGTGACCCGGCTGGCACAGGGCATGCTGACCGCGCAGGGTGCGATAGCGGATCCGTTGGAAGCGGACCGCGACGGGGCAACCATCGACGGGCACTGACCGACGGTCGGTGCCCGGCTAGGCAGACTTCGGCGGTCGCGCGGCTCGCGCGAACGGCGGAAACACCTTTTGCGGCGACCCTGCGTGGCAGCGCTCACCCGCGCCCGGGGCAGCCAGAACTGGAGAACGCCCATGCTCGAGAACGAGCCCGAGGGCGGCGAACGCACCGGCTCCCAGCCGGTTGGCGAGACCGCCGCACACCACACCGCCCAGGGCGGTGCCCCCACGAACCCCGCCGACCCGTCGGCGGAGAGCGGGAACCCGACCGCCGGCGAGCCCGCCGCGGCCAGCCCGGACGAGCCGGCGGGCGACGCCCCCGGTGCGTCGACCGGCCCCGCCCCGGGCGAGCTCGCCGACAGCGGCGTCGCCGAACTGGGCCCGCCGTCGACCCCCCGCAAGCGCGCCAGCCGGCGGCGGGTCGCCCCGGTGACCCAGCCCGAGCAGACCGAGGCCCCGGTCGAGGCCAGCAGCGACGCCGTGCCGGGCAGCGGCGAGGCCCCCCAGGCGGAGGTGCTCGCCCCCGTGTCCGGGGACGGGGAGCCGCCCGCGAAGGCGACGCGCCGCCGCCGCAAGGCCACCACGACCAGGGCCGCCGAGGAGCCCCTCACCGCGGCCGCGGCGGAGGAGGCCGGGGCGGACGTCGTACCGCCGGTGAAGGTGACCCGTACCCGACGCAAGAAGGCGGCCCCCGCGGCCGCCGAGCCGGCCGCGGAGACCCCGGCCGACGCCGCCGGGATCGGCACCGAGGCCGCGCCGGCGGAGCCGGTGGCGGCCGAGGCCGGCGCGACCGGGACCGAGGTCGAGCCGGAGGCCGGCACCGAGTTCGGCGCGGCGCAGACCGCTGCCGGCGGCGCCGCAGAGGTGCCCTCCGGGGTGTCCGCTCCCGCCGAGGAGGCCGAGCCGGAGCGCCCGACGCGGCGCCGGCGGGCGGCCCTCTCCGCGCCGACGGTGCTGTTCATGGCCCCGCAGCCGGAGGAGATCCCCGCCGCGCGGACCGTCGAGGAGCCCGCCGCCGAGGAGGCGGCCGAGCCGCCGCGCCGCCGCCGGCGCGGTCGCCGCGACGTCGAGCCGGTCGAGCCGGTCGAGCCGGTCGAGGCCGTCGAGGTCGAGGAGGAGCCGACCGAGGAGGCCGTCGAGGTCGCCGAGGACGAGGACGAGGACGAGACGGCCGCCGGCCGTCGGCGGCGCCGGCGTGGCCGGCGTGGCCGCGGCCGGGGCAAGGGCGGTGCCGACGAGGACGAGGAGGCCGAGGAGGCCGCTCAGGCCGAGGCGGAGGAGCCCGAGGCCGAGGAGGACGAGGAGCCCGAGGCCGAGGACGGCGACGGGCTGACCCGCCGCCGCCGGCGCCGGCGGCGGCGGGGAGCGGGCGACGTCGAGGCGGCCACGGACGACGGCGTGCCGACGGTCGTGAAGATCCGGGAGCCGCGCCGTACGGTCGACGAGGTGCAGGGCGTCTCCGGCTCCACCCGCCTGGAGGCCAAGCGCCAGCGGCGCCGGGACGGCCGTGAGCAGCGGCGTACCCGCCCGCCGATCCTCAGCGAGGCCGAGTTCCTGGCCCGGCGGGAGGCGGTCGACCGGGTGATGGCCGTCCGCCAGCGCGGCGACCGTACGCAGATCGCCGTCCTGGAGGACGGCGTGCTGGTCGAGCACTACGTGACCCGCAACTCGGCCGCCACGATGGCCGGCAACGTGTACCTGGGCAAGGTGCAGAACGTGCTGCCCAGCATGGAGGCGGCGTTCGTCGACATCGGCCGGGGCCGCAACGCCGTGCTGTACGCGGGCGAGGTCAACTGGGACACCACCGGCCTGGAGGGCCGGGCCCGGTCGATCGAGCAGGCCCTCAGGTCCGGTGACTCGGTGCTGGTGCAGGTCACCAAGGACCCGATCGGGCACAAGGGCGCCCGGTTGACCAGCCACGTGGCGCTCTCCGGCCGGCACCTCGTCTACGTCCCGGGCGGCAACGCGTCCGGGATCAGCCGCAAGCTGCCGGACAACGAGCGCAAGCGCCTGCGGGACGTGCTGAAGAAGCTGGTCCCGGACGGTGCCGGCGTGATCGTCCGCACCGCGGCCGAGGGCGCCAGCGAGGACGAGCTGGCCCGCGACGTCAAGCGGCTCCAGGCGCAGTGGGAGGACATCCAGGCCAAGGCCGCCGAGGGCGGCGCCCCGGTGCTGCTCTACGAGGAGCCCGACCTGGTCATCCGCGTCGTCCGGGACCTCTTCAACGAGGACTTCCGGGAGCTGGTGATCGAGGGCGAAGGCGCGTACGGCATGGTCGAGTCGTACCTGTCGCACGTCTCGCCGGACCTGGTCGCCCGCCTGCGCCGCCACCTGGGCGCGAGCGACGTGTTCGCCGAGTACCGGATCGACGAGCAGATCCTCAAGGGCCTGGACCGGAAGGTCTTCCTCCCCTCCGGCGGCCACCTGGTCATCGACCGGACCGAGGCGATGACCGTGGTGGACGTCAACACCGGCAAGTACACCGGTGCCGGCGGCAACCTGGAGGAGACGGTCACCCGGAACAACCTGGAGGCCGCCGAGGAGATCGTCCGCCAGCTGCGGCTGCGCGACATCGGCGGCATCGTGGTGATCGACTTCATCGACATGGTGCTGGAGTCGAACCGGGAGCTGGTGCTGCGCCGGCTGACCGAGTGCCTCGGGCGGGACCGCACCAAGCACCAGGTCACCGAGATCACCTCGCTCGGCCTGGTGCAGATGACCCGCAAGCGGATCGGCGCGGGCCTGCTGGAGGCGTTCAGCGAGACCTGCGAGTGCTGCAAGGGCCGGGGCCTGATCATCCACACCGAGCCGGTGCCGGAGAAGGCCCGCCCGGGCGGCGCGGGGGAGAAGGTCAAGGCCGTCGCCTCGGCCGCGCCCGTCGCCGAGGCGGGCACCTCGTCCCGCCGCCGCGGCCGCAAGAGCGTCCCGGCGGAGCGGACGGTGGTCGAGGTCACCGAGGACGAGAGCCCGGCCGACATCATCGGCACCACCGACGCCACCGGCGCCACGACGACCGGGTCGGACGCCGACTACTACGACACGATGGGCTACGACCTGTCCCGGTACGAGACCGAGACGCCGGCCGCGCCGGACATCGCCGACAGCCAGACCGGCGACTCGGCCCGGCTGGCGGCGCCCGACGACCCGGACGCGCTGGGCGACGGCGAGGAGTCCGAGGGCGGCTCCGGCCGGCGACGGTCCCGGAGGGGTGGCGCCCGCCGGCGTACCCGCCCCTGACCGATCGGCTCACGACAGGGCTCCCGCTCCGGCGGGGGCCCTGTCGTCGTGTGCGGCCGGGTAGGGTGGGCTCTTCGGGCGGGCCCGGTTTGGGAGTCGGCCCGACCATGGCGTACGCTTGCCTGCGGCGCACTTTGGTGTGCCGAGTTCCCGCGTGCCCACGCCGCCGTGCCTCTGCTGCCCGGCGAGCCGCCGTGGGAACGACCGCCAGCAGCCTCAACGACAGGGAGTCCGCCTCCGATGTACGCGATCGTCAAGACCGGCGGCAAGCAGTACAAGGTCGCCGAAGGCGACGTGATCGAGGTCGAGAAGCTCGTCGGTGCCCCCGGCGACGCGGTGAAGCTCGCCGCGGTGCTCCTCGTCGACGGTGACGACCTGGTGACCGACGCGGCGAAGCTTGCCAAGGTCGAGGTGTCCGGCGAGATCGCCGCGCACACCAAGGGCCCGAAGATCCGGATCCACAAGTTCAAGAACAAGACCGGCTACCACAAGCGCCAGGGTCACCGCCAGCCGCTGACCCAGGTCAAGGTGACCGGCATCTCCAGCGGGAAGTAGGTCGTCCTCCAATGGCTCACAAAAAGGGTGCGTCCAGCTCGCGTAACGGCCGTGACTCCGCGGCCCAGCGGCTCGGCGTGAAGCGCTTCGGTGGTCAGGTCGTGAGCGCGGGTGAGATCCTCATCCGCCAGCGCGGCACCAAGTTCCACCCGGGTGACCTGGTCGGCCGCGGCGGAGACGACACGCTCTTCGCGCTGGCCGCCGGCGCGGTCCAGTTCGGCACCAAGCGCGGCCGCAAGACCGTCAGCATCGTGCCGCAGCAGTAGTTCGAAGGCGTTGCGGGCCGCGGACCTCGGGTCCCGGCCCGCTTCGCTTTTTCTCGTGCGGGGGCGTACCTCGCTGGAAGGATTGGTGGCGTGACGACGTTCGTTGACCGGGTCGTCCTGCATTTGCAGGCCGGCGACGGCGGGCACGGCTGCACCTCGATCCACCGGGAGAAGTTCAAGCCCTTCGGCGGGCCCGACGGCGGCAACGGCGGGCACGGCGGCAGCGTCTCCCTGGTGGTCGACCCGCAGGTCCACACGCTGCTCGACTTCCATTTCCGCCCGCACGTCAAGGCAGCCAACGGCAAGGGCGGCGCCGGCTCGAACCGGGACGGCGCGAACGGCGCCGACCTGGTGCTGAAGGTGCCGAACGGCACGGTCGTGCAGGCCCTCGACGGCACGGTGCTGGCCGACATGGTCGGCGCCGGCACCACCTTCGAGGTCGCCCGGGGCGGCCGTGGCGGCCGGGGCAACGCGGCGCTGGCCAACGCCCGCCGCAAGGCGCCCGGCTTCGCCGAACTGGGCGAGCCCGGCGACGTGATCGACGTGGTGCTGGAGCTGAAGAGCGTCGCCGACGTCGGCCTGGTCGGCTACCCGTCCGCCGGCAAGTCGTCGCTGATCTCGGTGATCTCGGCCGCCAAGCCGAAGATCGCCGACTACCCGTTCACCACCCTCGTGCCGAACCTCGGCGTGGTCCGGGTGGACAACCACACCTTCACCGTCGCGGACGTGCCCGGCCTGATCCCCGGCGCGGCCACCGGCAAGGGGCTCGGCCTGGAGTTCCTCCGGCACATCGAGCGCTGCTCGGTGCTGGTTCACGTGGTCGACACCGCGACGCTGGAGACGGACCGCGACCCGGTCGCCGACATCGAGACGATCGAGGCGGAGCTGACCGCGTACGGAGGACTCGCCGACCGGCCCCGCCTGGTCGCGCTCAACAAGGTCGACGTGCCGGACGGGCGGGACCTGGCCGAGATCGTCCGGCCCGACCTGGAGGCACGCGGCTTCCGGGTGTTCGAGGTCTCCGCCGCGACCCGCGAGGGGCTCAAGGAGCTCATGTACGCGATGGCGGAGCTGGTCGAGGTCGCGCGGGCCGCCGCGCCGCCGGCCGAGCCCACCCGGATCGTCATCCGGCCGACGGCGGTCGACGACGCGGGCTTCACGATCGAGGCCGCCCCGGACGGCGCCTGGGTCGTGCGGGGCGTCCGACCCGAGCGTTGGGTCCGGCAGACGAACTTCGACAACGACGAGGCGATCGGCTACCTGGCCGACCGGCTGGCCCGCCTGGGCGTCGAGGAGAAGCTCGGCAAGGCCGGGGCGCAGGCCGGCGACCTGGTGCGCATCGGGGAGCGCGAGTTCGACTGGCAGCCCACCCTGTACGCCGGCGCCGACTTCGTCCCCGGCGTCCGCGGTGCCGACATCCGGCTGGAGGACAAGGCGCACCGGCCCAGCGCCGCCGAGCGGCTGGCCGCCCGCAAGGCCCGGCGGCAGCGGCCGGCCGACGAGGTCGAGGCGGGCGAACCGGAGCAGGACGCCGAATAGGAGGCGGGCGAACCGGAGCAGGACGCCGAATAGCTCGGTGCGCTCCGTGGTCGGGTCGACTGCCCGCAACCTGCGCGACAGACGCCCGGCTTAACGTCGGGTGATGCTGATCACGGCACGTACCGCCAGCGATCCGGAACTCGCCGCCCTGGTGGCGGCCCAGCACCGCGAACTGTGCGACAGCGGCTTCGCCGGCCCGCCCGGCGCTCCGCCGGAGGAACTCCGTTTCCTGGTGGCGGTCCTCGGTGGCCGGGCGGTCGCGTGCGGCGGGCTGCGGGCCCTCGACGACGGGAGCGGCGAGCTGCACCGGCTGTACGTCCGGCCGGCGTACCGGGGAAGGGGCATCGCCCGGCAACTGCTGGCGGCGCTGGAGGAGATGGCCTTCCGGTCCGGTCGCGCGCTGGTCCGGCTGCGGACCGCCGGGCACCTGGCCGGCTTCTACGCGACGTGCGGCTACCGGCGCATCCCCGGGTACGGCGAGCCGGACCCGTACACCGTCTGCTTCGCGAAGCGGCTGCCGGTCGCGGCCTGACACCGGCGGGCGGGCCGGGACCGGGGCGTGGCCACCGGCGGCCGTCATGCCGGCGGTGCCGGACGCCCGCCGCCGGTCCGGCCGACGTGGGACGTCAGGGCCGGTCGAACGGCGTGTCGAGCCGGCCGCCGGTGCCCACCCGGTTGGAGAGCAGGAGGCCGAGGGCGAGCATGCCGAAGCCGAGGAAGAGGTGCAGCCAGTTGGCGGCGTCGTTGACCGGGATGAGGTTCGCCGCGCTCTCCTGGTTGACAGCGAGGCCGTAGAGCCAGAGGCCGAGGTAGAGGGCGCCGCCGCCGGCCAGGAAGAGCCGCGCCCCGGCGATCCGCCGGGCCAGGACCAGACCGACCAGGCCGAACCCCAGGTGCAGGATGTTGTGCAGGACCGACACCTGGAAGAGACCGAGCAACTTCGCCTCCGAGTGGTGCCCGGCGAACCGCATGCCGTCGTAGTCGGTGGTGACCCCGGGAACGAACCCGAGCACCCCGAGCAGGACGAAGAGCCCGGCCACAGCGAGGGCCGCGAGCTGGACCCGGGTCCTCGACCCGCCGCGTGCGTTCCGCGCCATCGCTGCACCTTTCGTGGATCCACGGACCGCTGTCCGTGGCGCCGGGGGCGCGGATCGCCCGCACTCTCCGTGACGGCGGCGTCCGGACCCGACGATCCTCCATTTTGAAGTCCGTCCGGGTCGCTCCGCAGAGAAATCGCCGATCAGGCATGGAAGCGGAAACGCAGGGTAGGGATTCGTCGGCGGCGGTACGACCGTCGCCGTACCCCCCAGAATCGACCGCGCCGGTCATCCGAGCGGAAGGGACATCATGACCTACGATCTGTCACCTACGTCGTCCACGTACGGGTCGGAGTCCACGAACGGGGGCGGGGTGCGCGAGCAGGCCCGCCAGGTGGGCTCGGAGGCCAAGCAGGCCGGTGGGGCGGTCGCCGAGACCGCCAGGGAGCAGGGCCGGGAGGTCGCCGGCGAGGCCCGGCGGCAGGCCCGGAACCTGTACGGCGAGGCGCGCAGCCAACTCGCCAGCCAGACCGGTGAGCAGCAGCGCCGCGCCGCAGGCGGGCTCCGCTCGCTGGCCGACGAGATGCGAACGATGGCCGAGCAGGGCGGCCAGGCCGGCCCGGTGAGCGAACTCGCCCGCCAGGCCGCCGACCGCGTGCACGGCGTGGCCGGCTGGCTGGAGCAGCGCGAGCCCGGCGACATCATCGCCGAGGTGCGCGACTACGCCCGCCGCAACCCGGGCACCTTCCTGGTCGGCGCCGCCGTGCTCGGCGTGCTCGCCGGCCGGCTGACCCGCAACATCTCGGCCGCGAGCGACTCCGACGGTCAGGGCGCCCACGGCCCCGACTACGACCCGGAGCGCACCGCCGTCATCCCGACCGCGCGGGCGGTCCCGGACCAGATCCCGCCCGGCGGCTACCTGGACCCCACCCCGGGCGCGTACGTGGACCCGCAGACCACGACCAGCTACGCCGACCCCGCCGGTGGCACCGGGCAGCCGCTGCCCCCGCCGGCCGCGACCGACCCGCTGCCCGGTGTGCCGACGAGCGGGACCACCCGTCCGTGACCGGCCGAGTCATCCGAAGGGAGGCGGCGGCATGACCACGCCCGGATATCACCCGCACGACGCGGACGAGGTCCGCAACAGCTCCATCGGTGAGCTGATGCGCCAGGTCACCAGCGACCTGTCGACGCTGATGCGGCAGGAGGTGGAACTGGCCAAGGCCGAGATCCGCGAGGAGGGGAAGAAGGCGGGCAAGGCGGCCGGGTTCTTCGGCGGCGCCGGCTTCGGTGGCTACATGGTGGCCCTGTTCCTGTCGATCGCCCTCTGGGCCGGGCTGTCCAACGTGATGGACGCCGGCTGGGCGGCCCTGATCGTCGCCGTCCTCTGGGGCGCGATCGCCGCCGTCCTCTACTCCATGGCGAAGAAGAACGCGGAGCGTATCCGCGGCCTCAAGCAGACCAACGAGAGCGTGCAGCGGATCCCCGACGCGCTCAAGCCCCACCCGCAGGAGGTCACCCGATGAGCACGGACCCGGAGCAGATCCGCCGGGAGATCGAAGCCACCCGCAGCAACCTGAGCTCCGATGTGGACGCGCTGGCGTACAAGGTCAGCCCGTCGCGCATCGTCGACGACCGTAAGCAGCGGGTCCGCGGCGCGCTGCAGAATGTGAGGGACAAGGTGATGGGAACCGCGTCGGACCTCGGCCACAACACGAAGCACGGCGCCCACGCCGTCGGCGACCACGCATCCTCGGCGGCCTCCACCGTCGGCGACAAGGCGCACTCGGCCGCCTCGACGGTGAGCGACGCCGCGCACCGGGCGCCGCAGGTGATCCGGCAGAAGTCGGAGGGCAACCCGCTCGCCGCCGGCCTGATCGCGTTCGGCGTCGGTTGGCTCGCCTCCTCGCTGATCCCGGCCACGCAGCGCGAGCAGCGGGTGGCCACGCAGGTCAAGGAGCGTGCCGGTGAGCACGCCGGGGTGGTCAAGGAGAAGCTGACCGAGGTCGCCCAGGAGGTCAAGGAGGAACTGCGCGAGCCGGCGCAGCAGGCCGCCGAGTCGGTGAAGTCCACCGCCCAGGACGCCGTGCAGACTGTCAGGGACGACAGCAGGTCCGCGGCCCAGGACGTCCAGGGCCAGGCCCAGCAGTCCCGCGAACAGGTGCGCCCCTGACCCTGGTGTCGCCGTACGCCGCAGCTCGCGGCCACGTCTCTGGAAGAGGTGGCCGCGAGCTGTCGCGTACGTCGCGCCGCTCCGCGATCGTGCACTTCTGGCCGTCGAATGCCCGGATCACCCCGACCTGAGCGGGCAGGAAGGGCACGATCGTGGGGGTGGAGCGGGGGCGGCCGGCTTCGTTTCGGGGGCCTTCTCCCGGGTAGCGCTGGCGTGAGGCGGGCGGCCCAGTCCCGGGCCGCCCGGGTGGAGGAGACGTGATGACCAGCAACGGAACGAGGTGGGCGCTGCTCGGCGCCACCACGGTGACGGCGGTCGGCGTCGGTCGCGCGGTCGCCCGGCGGCGGCACCGGCACCAGCCCGAGCGGCGGAACGGCTGGTACGTGGTGCGGCGCGGGGTGACCGTCGACCGGCCGGTGGAGGCGGTGATCGGATTCTGGACCGACCGGGGGCGGATGGACCGCGCGCTGGCCGAGTGGGCGACCCTGGAGCAGTTCGACGACAACCGGTGGCGCGCGGTGGCGACCGAACCCGGCGGGGTGGGCACGCAGTGGCAGGCCGAGATCACGGTCGAGGGGCGGGGCCGGCTGCGCTGGCGGGTGACCGACGGGCCGGAACAGGAGGGCACGGTCGAGCTGGTGCCCGCACCGCAGGGGCGGGGCACCGAGATCCGGGCTGAGCTGCGGTACCGGTCCGGTCCGCTGCGCCGGGCGATCGGCCTGGCCACCAGCCACGAGCCGGACCTGGCGCTGCGCGACACCCTGCGCCGGGTCAAGTCGCTCGTCGAGTGCGGCCAGGTGATCGACACCCGGCGCGACCCGTCCGGGCGCAGCCCGGAACAGGAGAAGGCCACCGACAAGGTCCGGGAGAAGCTCACAGCGGGAGGACGGGCGTGAAGGCGCTGTGCTGGGAGGGCGTCGGCAAGCTCGCCGTACGCGACGTACCGGAACCGCACATCCGCGCGGAGGGCGACGTCATCGTGCGGGTCCGGGCGAGCAGCGTCTGCGGCTCCGACCTGCACCTCATCAACGGGTTCGTGCCGGCGATGCGGGAGGGCGACATCCTCGGCCACGAGTTCATGGGCGAGGTCGTGGAGACCGGGCCGGGCGTACGCCGGCTGACCGTCGGCGACCGGGTCGTCGTCGGCTCGGTGGTGGCGTGCGGCGGCTGCTGGTACTGCCGCACCGAGCAGTACTCGCTCTGCGACAACTCCAACCCGCAGCCGGTCTTCGCCGAGAAGATGTGGGGGCACTCGCCCGCCGGCATCCTCGGCTACTCGCACGCCGCCGGCGGCTACTCCGGCAGCCACGCCGAGTACGTGCGGGTGCCGTTCGGCGACGTCGGGGCGTTCAAGGTGCCCGACGGGGTGCCCGACGACTCGGTGGTGTTCGCCTCCGACGCGATGCCGACCGGCTGGATGGCCGCCGACTTCTGCGGCCTGACCGGCGGCGAGGTGGTCGCGGTCTGGGGTGCCGGCGGGGTCGGCCAGATGGCGGCCCGCGCCGCGCAGCTGCTCGGCGCCGAACGGGTGATCATGGTCGACCGGCTGCCGGAACGGCTGGCCACCGCCGCCGACCGGCTCGGAGTGGAGACGGTCAACTACGCGGAGACCGACGTCCTGGAGGCGCTCCGGGAGATGACGGCGGGCCGGGGCCCGGACGCGTGCGTCGAGGCCGTCGGCATGGAGTCGCACGACGTCGGTCCGGCGTACGCGTACGACAAGGCGAAGCAGACCGCCCGGATGCAGTCCGACCGGCCCACCTCCGTGCGGCAGGCGATCATGGCGTGCCGTAAGGGCGGCACGGTCAGCATCGTCGGCGTCTACACCGGGTTCATCGACAAGTTCCCGCTGGGCGCGGCCATGAACAAGGCCCTCGTGCTGCGGATGGGCCAGATGCACGCCCAGCGTTACATCCCCATGCTGCTGGACCGGGTCGCGGCCGGCGAGATCGACCCCGGTTACCTGGCCACCCACCCGATGCCGCTGACCGAGGGCGCGCGCGGCTACGAGATCTTCGAGAAGAAGGAGGAGGGCTGCCTCCGTACCGTCCTGCATCCCTGACGGCCCGCGCCCCGCGCCCCGACCGGGGCGCGGGGCGGGTCAGGCGGTGCGGCGGACGCCGGTGACGACGAAGCCGCTCGCCGGCAGCGTCGGCATCCGGCCGAGGTCCAGGGCCAGGTCCTGCGGCGGTACGTCGTACGCCATGGCGCTGGTCAGGTTGGTCACCGCGCGCTTCATCAGCTCGATGGTGATCCACTCGCCCGGGCACCGGTGCCCGGTGCGGTGCTCACCGCCGCCCTGCGGAATGAAGCTGAACGGGTCGCCGCGCCAACCGATGAACCGATCCGCGCGGAACTCCTCCGGGGAGGGCCAGAGCGCCGGGTCGTGGTTGGTGCCGTACAGGTCGAGCAGCACCCGGCGGCCCTCGGGGAAGTGGTAGCCCTGCCAGTCGAAGGAGCGCCGTACCCGGGCGGCGGTGACCGGGAAGAACGGGTAGTACCGCCGTACCTCCTGCACGAAGCTCTCGGTGGTCTCGTCGCTCTCGCCGACCCGCTCCCGCCAGGCCGGGTGGTCGTGCAGTGCCAGGGCCGCGAAGACGACGAAGCGGTCCACCGCGACGGTGGGGCGCAGCACGTTCAGCAGCTCCACCGCGGCGATCCGGCGGGGAAGGAGACGGCCCTCCACATCGCGGTGCTCGGCGACGGCCCGCAGCGCGCTGCCCTCCGGCGCGGGCAGCGTGCCGGCGCGTACCCGCTCGACCAGGTCGCCGGCCCAGCGTTCGCCGCGGCCCCGGGCGAGCCGGCCCCGCCAGTGGTTCGGGCCGATCGCCGCCGCGCTCTCGATCATCGCGTGCAGCTCGGCGGTACGCCGGTTCACCTGCGACTCCGCCAGCGGCACGCCCGCCCAGGCGCAGACCGCCCGGGTGAGGATCCGGGCCACCTCCTGGTAGAGCACCACCGGCCCGGAGCGCTCCCAGACCGGGATCCGGGCCCGCCACTCGTCGTCGAAGAGCTGGCCGAGCCGGCTGATCCCGCTCGGGGTCATGATCGACATGAACATCGCCTTGCGGTCGGCGTGCGGCGCGCCGTCGAGGCCCTGCACCCCGCCGACGCCGGTGAGCGTGCGCTGGGCCCGCAGCGGCATGGCCTTCGCCCGGACGAAGCGCTCGGTGTCGTAGAACAGCTCGGCGGCCGGCCGGCCACGCAGGCAGGTGGTGGTCACCAGCAGGAGCCGAGTGGTGAAGATGTCCGTGCCGTAGCGGTCGCACCGGTCGCTGATGAACCGGTAGCCGGAGCGCAGGAACGACAACGTGCTGTCCGGGCTGCGGTCCACCGGCATCGTCGCCATCGCTCCTCCTGACGCAGCTCGTCCGCCGACCGCTTCTACCCGGGCCAACGCCGCTGAATCCACCCCCACACCGTCGACCGAGGGCTCCGACGCAGGCGCTAGTCGAGGTCGAACTCGCCGTCCTGGGCGCCGGCGACGAAGGCGTCCCACTCGGCCTGGGTGAACACCAGCACCGGACCGTCCGGGTCGGCCGAGTTGCGCATGCCGATCAGGTCGTCGACGAACGCGACCTCGACGGCGGCGTCGGAGGTGTCACCCTCGGCCCGCTGCCAGACCGCCCGGGAGAGGTCGAAGTCGCCCTTGGGGTGCGTCGTCATGATCCAGTCCTCCAGTACCGCAGGTCGGGGGGCGCGGGTCGGAATCCCCATCGGGCAGGATAAGCGGATGCCGAGCCTGACCCGTGTAGAGGCGACCGCGCGCGCCGCGGTGATTACCGTCGAGTCCTACCAGGTGGACCTCGACCTGACCGGCGGCGGCGAGCTGTTCCGCTCGCACGTCACCATCCGGTTCCGGGCGACCCCCGGCGCCGGCACGTTCGTCGAGTGCAAGCCCGCGGCCCTGCGGTCGGCCCGCCTCAACGGCACCGACCTCGATCCGGCCGCACTGGACGACAACCGGCTGCCGCTGTCCGGTCTCGCCGCGCACAACACGCTCACGGTCGAGGCCGACATGGCGTACTCGAACACCGGTGAGGGCATGCACCGGTTCGTCGACCCGGCCGACGGCGAGACGTACCTGTACGCGATGTCCTTCCTCGACGACGTGCAGCGCATCTTCGCCGCGTTCGACCAGCCCGACCTGAAGGCCCCGGTCACCCTCACGGTCACCGCCCCGGAGCACTGGACGGTCGCCGCCAACGGCGAGCCGGCCGCCACCCCGCGCCCCGGCCGGTGGGAGTTCGCCCGGACCGCGCCACTGGCCACGTACTTCGTCTCGCTGATCGCCGGGCCCTGGCACGTCCGGCGGGACGAGCACGACGGCGTCCCGCTCGGTGTCTTCTGCCGTCGCTCGCTCGCCGCCCACCTGGACGCCGACATCGACGAGATCTTCACCGTCACCAAGCAGTGCCTGGACCGGTTCCACCAGCTCTTCGCCGAACGGTACCCGTTCGGCAAGTACGACCAGGCGTTCGTGCCGGAGTTCAACGCCGGCGCCATGGAGAACCCGGGCCTGGTGACCATCCGCGACGACTACGTCTTCCGGTCGGCCGTCACCGACAGGCAGCGCGAGCTGCGGGCCACCACCATCGCGCACGAGATGGCGCACATGTGGTTCGGCGACCTGGTGACCATGCGCTGGTGGGACGACCTGTGGCTGAACGAGTCGTTCGCCGAGTACCTGGGCACCCGGGTGACCGCCGAGGCGACCCGCTTCGACAACGCGTGGACGACGTTCGCCATGAAGCGCAAGGCCTGGGGGTACGCGGCCGACCAGCGCCCGTCCACCCACCCGGTCGCGCCGCAGGAGGTGCGCGACGCCGCCGAGGGCCTGCTCAACTTCGACGGCATCTCGTACGCGAAGGGCGCCAGCGTCCTGCGGCAGCTCGTGGCGTGGCTCGGCGACGACGCCTTCCTGGCCGGCCTCAACGCCCACTTCGCGAAGCACCGGTTCGGCAACGCCACCCTCGCCGACCTGCTGGGCAGCCTGTCCACGGCGAGCGGGCGCGACCTGACCGGCTGGGCCGACCGGTGGCTGCGCACGGCGCAGGTCAACACGCTGCGCGCCGATGTCGCCGTCGACGCCGACGGTCGCTACGCCGAGGTGGCGGTGGTGCAGACCGCCCCCGAGTCCCACCCCGTGCTGCGCCCGCACCGGATCGGCGTCGCCCGGTACGCGGCCGACGGCTCCGTCGCGCACACCGAGGTCGACCTGGATCCAGCCGCCGACGGCGGCCGTACGGTGCTCGCCGACCTGGCCGGAACCCCGGCCGCCCGGCTGCTGCTGCCCAACGCCGGTGACCTGACGTTCGCCAAGATCCGCCTCGACCCGGCCTCGGCGGACGCCGTGCCCCTGGTGCTGCCCGGCCTGCCGGACCCGCTCGCGCGGGCGCTGCTCTGGGGCGAGGCGCTGGACGCCGCGGCCGACGGGGAGCGACCCGTCGCCGCCCTGGTGGGGCTGATCACCGCCGCGCTGCCGGCGGAGACCGAGGTGGTGATCGCCGAGGACGTGCTCACGCTGAGCCGTTCGCTGGTCGACCGCTATCTCGATCCGCTCGCCCGGGAGGCCGCCCTGGTCCGCGTCTCCGGGGCCTGCCGCCACCTGTTGGACACCGCTCCCGTGGGCGGGTCGTTGCAGCTCGCGGCGGCCCGGGGCTGGATCGCCGCGACCACCGACGCCGACCTGCTGACCGGCTGGCTGGCCGGCCGGGACGTGCCGCCGGGGCTCGCCGTCGACGCCGAGCTGCGCTGGGCGGTGCTGGGCCGGCTGGTGGTGCTCGGGGCGGCGGGCCCGGCGGAGATCACCGCCGAGGCGGCGGCCGACCGGAGCGCGGCCGGCGCCGAGCGGGCCGCCCGCTGCCGGGCCGCGCTGCCCGACCCGGCCGCCAAGCAGGCCGCCTGGGAGATCGTCGTTGCCGGCACGGAGCTGTCCAACCGGCTGGTCGAGGCCACGGCCGAGGGCTTCTGGCAGCCGGAGCAGGCCGAGCTGACCAGCCCGTACGTGACGCGCTACTTCGCCGACATGCCGGCCGCCGCGCAGCGCCGTACGCCCTGGGTGGCCGACCGGATCGCGGCCCTGGCGTTCCCGCGCTACGCCGTCGCGCAGACCACCCGGGAGGCGGTCGCGGCGCTGCTCGCCCGCGACGACCTCACGCCCGGTCTGCGCCGCCGCGTCGTCGACGCGGACGACGACCTGCGGCGCGCCCTGGTCGCCCGCACGGCCGTCGCCGCCGCCGCGGCCTGACCGGTTCCGGCCGGCGCGGGTCCGCCCGTGCCGGCGGCGCGACCCTGGCGATCGTCGGCGCGGCCGGTGCCGCCCCGGCCGAGGCGAAGCCGGAGCCGAAGCCCCGGACGGGCCGGGGACGGCCGGGCGGGGGCCCGGCCTAGGATCGCGGGGTGGAGGAAGACATCCGGCGGATCGGGATCATGGGCGGCACCTTCGATCCGATCCACCACGGGCACCTGGTCGCGGCCAGCGAGGTGGCCGACCGCTTCGGGCTGGACGAGGTCATCTTCGTCCCCACCGGCCAGCCGTGGCAGAAGGCCGACGAGCCGGTCAGCCCCGCCGAGGACCGGTACCTGATGACGGTGATCGCCACCGCCTCCAACCCCCGCTTCCAGGTCAGCCGGGTCGACATCGACCGGGGCGGCCCCACCTACACCGTCGACACGTTGCGCGACCTGCACGCCGAGTACGGCCCGAAGGCCCAGCTCTTCTTCATCACTGGTGCGGACGCCCTGTCGAAGATCCTCTCCTGGAAGGACCTGGACGAGATCTTCGAGCTGGCCCACTTCGTCGGTGTCACCCGGCCCGGCTTCGTCCTGTCCGACGCCCACCTGCCCGCCGACACGGTGAGCCTGGTGCAGGTGCCGGCGATGGCCATCTCGTCGACCGACTGCCGCGAGCGCGTCGCCCGGGGCGAGCCGGTGTGGTACCTGGTCCCCGACGGTGTGGTGCAGTACATCGCCAAACGCCGGCTCTATCGGGCGTGATCTGTCCCGCTATGCGGTTGTTCGTACCCTCGACGCACGGTAACTGACCGGTCGGAACGCGCCGGTGTGTGAGAGGCTTGGAGGGGTCGCACGGATGATCGAAGGAGAACGGTGACAGTTTCCGAACGCGCTCACGAGCTGGCGACGGCCGCCGCGCAGGCCGCCGCCGACAAGAAGGCACAGGACATCGTCATCATCGATGTTGGTGACCAGCTCGCCATCACCGACGCGTTCCTGCTCGCCGCCGCCCCCAACGAGCGCCAGGTGCTCGCCATCGTCGACGCGATCGAGGAGCGGCTGCTCGAACTGCCGGAGAAGGCCAAGCCGGTCCGGCGCGAGGGGGAGCGTGGCGGCCGCTGGGTGCTGCTCGACTACGTCGACATCGTCGTGCACGTCCAGCACACCGAGGAGCGCGAGTTCTACGCCCTCGATCGGCTCTGGAAGGACTGCCCGCAGATCCCGTTCGTGGACCGGGACCTCGCCGCCGCCGAGTCCGGCGCCGCCGCCGAATGACCCGGCTGATCGTCTGGCGGCACGGCAACACCGACTGGAACGCCACCGGCCGCGTGCAAGGGCAGACCGACGTCCCGCTGAACGACGTCGGGCGGGAACAGGCCCGCAGCACCGCGCCGCTGCTCGCCGCGCTGCGCCCGGACGCCATCGTCGCGAGCGACCTGAGCCGCGCCGCGGACACCGCCGCCGCGCTGGCGGCGCTGACCGGGCTGCCGGTCCGGACCGACGCGCGGCTGCGCGAACGGCACTTCGGGCTCTGGCAGGGCCTCGCCCTCACCGACGCCGCCGAGCGCTACCCCGACGAGTACGCCCGCTGGCGGGCCGGTGACCCGGACCCGGGCGCCGGCATCGAAACCCTCGACGACCTCGGCAAGCGGCTCGGCGCCGCATTCCAGGACGCCGCCGACGCGGTGCCCGGCGGCACCGTCGTGGTCACCACGCACGGGGGCGGCGCCCGGCAGGGCGTGGGCCAGCTGCTCGGCTGGGACCACAGCGTCCTGCGAGCGGTCGGCTCCCTGCAGAACTGCCATTGGACGGAGCTGCGCCACGACGGCGCCCGGGGCTGGCACCTGCGGGCACACAACGTCGGGTTCATCTCCGCGCCGGTCACCGACCCGGTCTGACCCCGGCCGGCCGCGCCGGCGGTCGTCGTTGCCGTCCGGGCTGGCGATGGTACGGCCTCGGCGATCCCCGCCGAGATCGGCTAGCGTTCCGGCATGCCCGTCGCGGTCGTCACCGACTCCACCGCCTACCTTCCCCCCGAACTGCTGGCCGCCCACCGGCCGACGGTGGTGCCGCTGACCGTCGTGCTGAACGGTGTGGAGGGGCTGGAGGGGGTCGAGACCTTCCCGGCCGACGCCACCCGCGCGCTCAGCGGCCGGCGGGTGTCGGTCAGCACCTCCCGGCCGGCTCCGGAGCAGTTCGCGGCGACGTACCGCCGGCTTCTCGACGACGGCGCCGAGGGGATCGTGTCGGTCCACCTGTCGGCGGAGCTGTCCGGCACCGTCGAAGCCGCCCGGCTGGCCGCCGCCGACATCGGCGAGCGGGTGGCGGTGGTGGACAGCCGCTCCTGCGGAATGGGGACCGGCTTCCCGGCGGTCGCCGCCGCAACGGCCGCCGCGAGCGGTGCCGACCTGCCCGGGGTACGCGACGCCGCGCACGACGCCGTCGCCCGGACCACGGTCTTCTTCTACGTCGACACGCTGGAGTTCCTGCGCCGGGGCGGCCGGATCAACGCGGCCTCGGCACTGCTGGGCACCGCCCTCTCGGTGAAGCCGATCATGCACATGCCGGACGGCGCGATCGTCCTGAAGGACAGGGTGCGCACCGCCAGCCGGGGCGTCGCGCGCCTGGTCGACCTGGCCGTCGAGGCGGCCGGCGACGCGGACGTGGACCTCGCCCTGCACCACCTGGCCGCCCCGCAGCGCGCCGAGGCGCTCCGGGAGGCGCTGGCCGCCCGGCTGGGCGACCGCCTGCACGACACGTACGTCTCCGAGGCCGGCGCGGTGGTCGCCGCGCACGCCGGACCGGGCCTGGCCTGCGTGGTCGTGCACCGCCGCCCGCCAGCGGGATAGCGTCGGTGTCGGTGTCGGTGTCGGTGTCGGTGTCGGTGTCGGTGTCGGTGTCGGTGTCGGTGCCGCGTGCCGCGTGCCGCGTGCCGCGTGCCGCGTGCCGCGTGCCGCGGTGCCGGCTGCCGGGTGCGTGAGCCGGCAGGTCTGCCGATGTGCGACGCGGTCGGGGCGACGGGCGCCGAGGTGCCGGGCCGAGGAGCGTCGGCTGACGGCAACGGGTCGCATCCTGTCGAGCTGCCCCGTCGGTGAGACCACCTCGCCCGGGCTGCCGCGGCTGTGGTGGAGGGAGCGCGATGTCCTGTGTGGTGACCGGGGGCGGCCGTGGGATCGGCCGTGCCCTCGTGGAACGGCTCCTCGCGACCGGGGAGACCGTCGTGGTCCTCGAACGGGACCCGCACGCGGTCGCGTGGGTGAGCCCGCACCCGGCCGCCGACCGGCTGGTCGCCCTCGTCGGTGACGCCGCCGACGAGGAGGTCGCCGGCCGGGCCGCCGACCTCGCCGAACGGAGCGGGCCGCTGACCGGCTGGGTGAACAACGCGGCGGCGTTCCGGGACGCCTCGGTTCACGAGACGTCAGCGGGAGAGGTGTTCGACCTGATCGGCAGCAATCTCCGCCCGGCTCTGGTCGGTGCCACCGTCGCGGTTCGCCGCTTCCTCGCCGGCGGGACCGGCGGGGCCGTCGTGAACGTCTCGTCGCACCAGGCCCGCCGGCCGGTGCCGGGCTGTCTGCCGTACGCCACCGCGAAGGCCGCCGTGGAGGGGCTGACCCGGGCGCTGGCCGTCGAGTACGGGCCGCAGGGCGTCCGCACCAACGCCGTCGCCCTCGGCTCGGTGGCCACCGAGCGGCACGCCGCCTTCCTCGCCGGGCGGGAGCAGGCGGAGGCCGAGTGGATCGATGCCGACCTGCGGCGGTTGCATCCGGTGGGGCGGATCGGCCGGGTCGAGGAGGTCGCCGAGGCCGTCGCGTGGCTCCTGTCGCCGGCCGCCAGCTTCGTCAACGGCGTCACCCTGCCGGTCGACGGTGGCCGTTCCGTGCTGGGCCTCGACCCCGAGGCCGGCTGACCGGTGGTCGGCGACGACGACGACGCTCCGGCCCTCGTCGAAGCCCCGGTCGCCGAGGTGACGGCGTACCCGCATACCACGCCAGAGGCATGATCAGGGCGTTGTCCACAGTGGCGCCGTCGTCCACAGATGCGGGGGACGGGGGCAGCCCTAACGGCCCGTCGCTGCCTAGCCTCACGCCGTGTCGTACGACGAGGAGACGGCGGTACGCCGGCGGCTGCACCGCGTGCTGCCGACGACGGACGACGGAGAGGCCCCCGCGCCACACCTCGGCGGTGTGGTGCCGCTGGTCCCGACGGATCCGGGCGACGCGCCGCCGCTCACCGACCCGGGCGGCATGCCGTCCGCGACGGTTCCGGCCAATGCCTGGCCGGCGGACGATCGCGGCCGTCCCCGGGCCGGCGTGGGCCGGGCGTTGCCAGGGCCGGGAGCGTTCGACCCGGGGCGGCGCGGCGTGCGGGCACTGGCCGTCGTCGCCGTGCTGGTGGTGCTCGCTACCGCCTTCTGGGCCTGGCGGTCCCGGCCGCAGATCGAACCGGTCACGCCGGAGGTGGCGGCGTCGGCGGTCGCCCCGACCGGAGGGCCCGCGCCGTCGGCAACGCCGGGTGACGAACTGGTCGTGGCGGTGGCCGGGAAGGTCCGCCGGCCGGGGCTGGTGCGCGTACCGGCCGGTGCCCGGGTCGCCGACGCCGTGCAGGCGGCCGGGGGAGCGCTGCCGGGCGTGGACGTGGCCCTGCTGAACCCGGCCCGCAAGGTCGCCGACGGGGAGCTCATCCTCGTCGGGGTCGCCGCACCACCCGGTGTGGCCCCGGCGGGGCCGGCCGCGGGTGCCGTGCCGGGAGCGGGCGGCAAGGTGAACCTGAACACCGCGACGCTGGCGCAGCTCGACGCGCTGCCCGGGGTCGGGCCGGTGCTCGCGCAGCGCATCCTCAGCCACCGGGACCAGCAGGGCGGCTTCCGGTCGGTCAGCGACCTGCGCCAGGTCGACGGCATCGGCGACGCACGGTACGAGCAGCTCAAGGACCTGGTGACGGTGTGACCGGCCACCGTGAACCGCCGGTTACCCAGGACGTACCGGATCTGCGGCTCGCCGGTCTGGCGGTCGCCGCGTGGCTGTCGGCGCTGGCCGGGTTGCAGCTCGGCGCCCGGACGGCGGTCCTCGTCGCGCTGGTCGCCGCCGTGGCGGCCGGTGCCGGCGCGCTGCACCTGCTCGGCCGCCTTGGCCGGCCGGCCGCGCCCGTGCGCCGGCACGGTTGGATCGCCGTCGCCGTGCTGCTCGGCGTGGTGTGCGGGGCGAGCGCCACCGCCGCGCGGGTCGCCGTGCGGGACGCGGCACCGGTCCGCGCCCTGGTGGAGGCCGGTGCCACCGTCACCGCCGACCTGGTCGTCCGGGACGACCCCCGCGCGGTACGCGGCGTCCCCGGACGACCCGCCATGTTCCTGGTCCCGGTGGAGTCGACCCGCTTCGTCGGGCCGGACGGCGGTAGCGTCGAGGCGCGGGTGCGGGTTCTCGTCCTCGCCACCGATCCGGCCTGGCGGGGACTGCTGCCCGGGCAGCGGCTGACCGCCGAGGGCCGACTGGCTCCTCCGCGCGGCGGCGACCTGACCGCCGCTGTACTGCGCTCCACGCGACCTCCGGCCGAGCATGGAGCGCCGCCGACGTCCCAGCGGGCCGCCGGTGCGCTTCGCGCCGGACTCCAGGACGCCTGCGACCCGCTGCCGGACGAGCAGGGCGGCCTGCTGCCCGGGCTGGTGGTGGGTGACACCAGCCGGTTGCCGTCCACGGTGGAGGAGGACTTCCTCGCCACCGGGATGACGCACCTCACGGCGGTCTCGGGGTCCAACGTGGCGATCATCGTGGGCGCGGTGCTGCTGCTCGCCCGTTGGGGGCGGGCGGGTCCCTGGCTCGCCGCCGGTCTCTGCGCGGTCGCGCTGGTCGGTTTCGTCATCCTGGTCCGCCCGTCGCCGAGCGTGGTGCGGGCGGCCACGATGGGCGCGATCGGGCTCGCCGCGTTGGCGGTCGGCCGGCCGCGGGCGGCACTGCCCGCGCTGGCCGCGGCGGTGACCGTACTGGTGCTCGTCGACCCGGAGCTGGCCGGTGACGCCGGCTTCGCCCTCTCCGTGCTGGCCACCGGCGGGCTGCTGCTGCTCGCCCCGCGATGGCGGGACGCGCTACGCCGCCGCCGGGTGCCGGCCGGCGTCGCCGAGGCGGTGGCGGTACCCGCCGCCGCGCAGCTCGCCTGCGCGCCGGTCGTGGCGGGGATCTCCGGCACGGTCAGCCTGGTGGCCGTCCCGGCGAACCTGCTCGCGGTGCCCGCCATCGCACCCGCCACGGTGCTCGGCGTGGTGGCGGCGGCGCTCTCACCGCTCTGGCCGGCCGGGGCCGGATTTCTCGCGTGGCTGGCGAGTTGGCCGGCGTGGTGGCTGGTCACCGTCGCGCACCACGGGGCCCGCGTGCCGGCGGGAACGCTGCCGTGGCCGGACGGTGCGGCCGGGGCCCTGCTGCTGTCCGGGCTGACCCTGGGGCTGCTGGTGGCGGCCCGGCGTCCGGTGGCCCGCCGGCTGGTGGCCGTGGTGGCCGTCGCCGCCGTGCTCGGCGCCCTGCCGGTGCGCCTGGTGGCGTCCGGGTGGCCGCCGGCAGGTTGGGTGGTCGCCGCGTGCGCGGTGGGGCAGGGCGACACCGTGGTGCTGCCGGTCGGTCCGGGGCGGGCGGTCGTGGTGGACGCCGGGCCGGATCCCGCCGCAGCAGACCGGTGCCTGCGCGGGCTCGGCGTCCGGGAGGTGCCGCTGCTGGTGGTCAGCCACTTCCACGTCGACCACACCGGCGGCCTCGCGGGCGTGTTCCGGGGACGCCGCGTCACCACGGTCCTGGCTCCGTCGTGGCCCGAACCGGCGGCCGGGCGGGACCTGGTACGGGCCGAGGCGGCGGCTGCGCCCGCGGACCTGGTGACCGTCCCGGCCGGTTGGCGTTACCGGGCCGGCGGTGTCGAGCTGACCGTGGTGGGACCGCCCTATCCGCTGCGGGGCACCCGCTCGGACCCGAACAACAACTCCCTGGTACTGCTCGCCACGGTCGGCGGGGTGCGGATCCTGCTCGCCGGGGACGCGGAGACCGAGGAGCAGCGCGCTCTGCTCGACCGGCCCCCGCCGGGCGGGCTCCGGACGCACGTGTTGAAGGTCGCTCACCACGGGTCGGCGTACCAGGATCCGGCCTTCCTCGACGCGGTCCGTCCGGCGGTCGCGCTCGTACCGGTGGGGGCGGGCAACACGTACGGGCACCCGAACCCGGCCGTGCTGGGCCGCCTCGCGCGGGCCGGCGCCCGGGTGCTGCGTACCGACGTCGACGGTGACGTGGCGGTGGTGGTCCGGCCGTCCGGCCTCGCCGTGGTCACGCGGGGCCAGGATCAGGAACGACCCGCCTAGGCCTATTGTCAAAGTTGACGGCAGTAGAGATAAATGTCTGGATTTGCGCTGAGTGCGGGGTCCGCGAGCGGAGTCCGGACGACCAGGCTGGCGCAGGCGGCCGGCCGTGCGAATATGGGCGGCGTGACCGCCGCCAGCCTCGCTCCCATTGTGCTCGTCCTCGGCGACGAGGAGCTGCTCGCCACGCGCGCGGTCACCGAGACGATCGCCCGCGCCCGCAGCGTGGATCCCGACGTGGACGTCCGCGAGTATCAGGCCGGCACGTTGACCGTCGGTGAGATCGCGGAGATGCTCAGCCCGTCCCTCTTCGGCGGGCCGCGACTGCTCGTCCTTCGATCCGGCCAGGACGCGCGCAAGGACCTGACGGGCGCGCTGCTCGCGTACGCGAAGAACCCCGACCCGGACGTCCACCTGGTCGTGCTCCACCTGGGCGGCGCCAAGGGCAAAGCCTTCGCGGACGGCCTGAAGGCGGCCGGCGCGACCGTCGTCCCGGCGACCAAGCTGAAGGGCCACCGCGAGCGGGTGGCCTTCGTGCGGGACGAGATCCGCCGGGCCGGCGGCCGGTGCACCGACGACGCCGCCGAGGCGCTCATCGCCGCCGTCGGCAACGACCTGCGTGAGCTGGCCGCCGCCTGCTCCCAGCTGATGGCCGACACCGACGGGAAGATCAGCTCCGACACGGTGGCCCGCTACTACCGGGGCCGGGTCGAGGTGAGCGGCTTCACGGTCGCCGACGCCACCATGGTCGGGGACGTCCCGGCCGCGCTGGAGGCGCTGCGCTGGGCGCTGCACGTCGGCGTGGACCCGGTGCCGATCGCGGACGCCCTCGCCGACGGCGTGCGCACCGTGGCGCGGGTCGCCTCCGCCGGGCGGGGCAGCCCGTACCAGTTGGCGAGCACCCTCGGCATGCCGGCGTGGAAGATCGAGCGGGCGCAGCGGCAGGCGCGCGGCTGGACGCCGGAGGGGCTCGTCGACGCCATGCAGGCCGCCGCCGAGTGCAACGCGGCGGTGAAGGGCGGCTCCGACGACCGGGCGTACGCCCTCGAGAAGGCGGTCTTCTCGGTCGCGGCCGCACGGCAGGGCGGCGCCCGGTGACCGGAGCCATGCGCGGGACGTGGGCCACCGTGGCGGCCGACGAGGAGCGGTACCGGCCGCTCTACGCCCGCGTCCTCGGGTTGCGGTTCGTCAACCCGGGCGGCGTGCTCTGCTTCATCTTCTTCGAGGGCTCCGTCGCCCTCGCCGCCCTGCTCGCCCTCGCCGAACTGGTCACCTGGTGGGCCGTACTGGTCCTGCCCGCGACGGTCGCGGTGATGGTGAAGCTCAACGACCTGGTGGCCGCCCGGGTCGTCCGCTCCGCGGCGCTCGTGCCCGAGCAGGAGCGGGACCGCTTCCGGCGGCAGATGGAACCGGCGGTCGGCACCGCCCGCGTCGACTGGATCCGGCACAGCGTGCCCGGCGTCGTCGTCTCCTCCACGCCGGGCGAGCCCCTGCCGCCCTCGCTCCGCGAACCGACACCGCCAACCGCGCCCTGACCCAGCGGAACCGGCTCGACCGGCGGCCTTCGTGACACAGTCGCACCACGCCGTCCTGAGGCAGACCTTCGAAGATCTTGGACAGGCCGAAGCCCCGGGCAGGTCGCCCGGGGCTTCCGGTCAGGTCTTCAGACGCCGGGTCAGGCGGAGAAGGACGCCACGCGCTTGGCGATGGCGGACTTGCGGTTCGCGGCCTGGTTGGCGTGGATCACGCCCTTGCTGGCGGCCTTGTCCAGCTTGCGGGTGGCCTCCCGCATGAGCACGGTGGCCTGGTCGACGTCGCCGGCCTCGGCGGCCTCGTGGAACTTGCGAATGGCGGTCTTCAGCGACGACTTGACCGACTTGTTACGCAGCCGGCGCTTCTCGTTCTGCCGGTTGCGCTTGATCTGGGACTTGATGTTCGCCACGCGACAGCCTCGTCTTGATAGCTCGGGTTGGTCTGGTTCCACGCGCCGCGAGCATGCGTCATCGCTGCGCGAAGAGCCAGGTTACCAGGTCGCCCGGGGACGGACCAAAACGCCTCCCGGCCACTCGTGCCGGTCGGCACTCCGGGCGCCACGACAACGCTGGTCGGCGGCCTGGTCACGCCGAGGTGCCCGGCTCTGGTGGCTCACGTCCAGCCCTGGCGGTGGGCGAGCCAGGCGAGCGCCCGGTCGCCGCTGCGGCGTTGGTGGAGCGGCAGCCGCTCGGTGGCGGTCGGCGGCGTCGTCGACGCGGTGGTGAGGAAGTAGCCGGCCAGGGCGGCCAACGTGACGTCCAGCGCGTCCAGCGGCGCGCCGGCGGCGGCCGGGTGCGCGGCGAAGGCGGCGTCCAGCCCTTCGGCGAAGGCGGCGTCCAGCCCCTCGGCGTCGGGTACCGGAGCCGCACCGGCGGGAGCGAGCGTCGCCGGCTCGGGGTCCGGCCCGGGGGCGTACCCGCCGAGGAGCAGGGTCACCAGGTCGAACCAGGCGGGACCGTGGCAGAGCCACGTCCAGTCGCACAACCACGCCCGCCCGTCCGCGTCGAGCAGGATGTTGTCGGGGCGCAGGTCGCCGTGGATCAGCCCGGTCGCCTCGGCGGCGTACACCGGCAGGCGGGACTCCAGCGCGACCAGCTCGGGCAGCCGCCGCTGGAGGCGGGCGGGGAGCGCCGGCATCGGCTCCCGACCCGCCGCCACGTCAGCCCAGCGGAGGATGTCGTCGCGGGCCAGGTCGGCCAGGTGGGGCGGGTCGAGCGCCGTGAGGTCGGCGGGCGGCTCCGCCAGCAGGGCGGCGACATCGGCGTACGTGGCCAGCGTCGCCGCCAGCTCCGCCGGTTCCCAGGGCTGCCGGGGCGGGTGCCCGTCGATTACGCCGAGGCCGAGCGCGAACCAGCCCGCCTCGTGCAGCGTCCAGCGCGGGCCGGGCGCCGGTGTCCCCGGCGGGAGCCGGTCGAGGACCGCGGCCTCCCGCGCGTACCAGTCGGCCAGGTGCGAATTCCCGGGTGCGGCCTTGACGAAGACCCGCCCGCCGTCGGCGGCGGTGAGCACCCCGGCGTACCCGCGGGTGAAGCCGTCGGCGGCGGCGGTGGCCGCGACCACCGGGGCGCCGAGGCGGTCGGCAAGCGCGGCCCGCAGGCCGACCGGCAGCTCCGACCACCCGGGCCGGCGGGTGGTGATCGGGTACGGCGGTGAGCTGGTCATCCCTTCAGTGTCGTACGCCATGGGGATACTGCCCGGGTGATTGGGTCCGATGACTTCCGGGCGCTGATCGACGTGTCGGCGACCGCCGCCGGTGACCCGGCCGAGCTGCGGCGCCGCTACCCGCGGCTCGCCGTGCCGTTCCCGCTGCCGGCGGGGGCCGGCACCGGCGTCTGGGAGACTGCCAGGCCATGAGGACCGACGACTTCTGGCAGCTGATCGACCAGGCCCGTGCCGGGGGTGGGGGAGAGCCGCACGCGGTCGCCGCCCGGGCGGTCGCCCTGCTCGCGCAATGGGAGCCGGAGGAGATCGTCGGGTACGCGCGCCACCAGGCCCGCGTGCTGGCCGCGTCGCACCGGGTGGATCTGTGGGGTGCGGCGTACCTGATCAACGGCGGCGTCTCCGACGACGGCTTCCACCACTTCCGGGGCTGGCTGATGACCCAGGGGCGGGCGGTCTTCGCCCGGTCGGTCGCCGATCCCGACTCGCTGGCCGAGGTGCCCCAGGTGCGCGCCGCGTCGCTCTCCGGCGAGGAGTTCGCCTGCGAGCAGATGCTGACGGTGCCGTGGGAGGCGTACCGGAAGGCGACCGCGGCCGACCTCCCGGCGGAGCGTGACCCGGTCCCGGTGCCGGATCTGAACGACTTCTGGGACTTCGACGACGAGGACGAGGCCCGCCGCCGGCTGCCGAAGCTCGCCGCCCTGTTCGTGGAGCCGCCCGGCGAGTGACGGCGGCCGGCCGTCGTCCGGCGCCCGCGGCCCGCCGGCCGCCGGCACCGCACCCCGTCGGCCGGCTGCCGCTGGCCGATGCGCCCCGCTGGCGGAGCGGGGTTCGCCCGCGCAGCGGGCACGCGGGGGCGACGTGGGAGCATAGAGGGGGCCGGCGACGCCGGCCTGCTCAACGTCAGCCGACCAGAACGGACCGCTGTGCCACCGACGCTCGATCCCGGCGCGAATGCTCCTGGTGCCACCGACCCCGGGCGCATCAGGAACTTCTGCATCATCGCCCACATCGACCACGGGAAGTCGACCCTGGCCGACCGGATGCTGCAGCTCACCGGCGTGGTCGACCCCCGGCAGATGCGTGCGCAGTACCTCGACCGGATGGACATCGAGCGCGAGCGCGGCATCACGATCAAGAGCCAGGCCGTCCGGATGCCGTGGACGATCCGCGAGGGCGACCGGGCCGGCGAGACCGCCGTGCTCAACATGATCGACACGCCGGGGCACGTGGACTTCACGTACGAGGTGTCGCGGTCCCTCGCGGCCTGTGAGGGCGCGATCCTGCTGGTCGACGCGGCCCAGGGCATCGAGGCGCAGACCCTCGCGAACCTCTACCTGGCGCTCGAGAACGACCTGCACATCATCCCGGTCCTCAACAAGATCGACCTGCCGGCGGCGCAGCCGGAGAAGTACGCCGAGGAGCTCGCCCACCTCATCGGTGGCGACCCGGCGGACTGCATCAAGGTCTCCGGCAAGACCGGCGAGGGCGTGCCGTACCTGCTCGACGAGATCGTCCGGCAGTTCAAGCCGCCGGTCGGGGACGCCGAGGCGCCCGCGCGGGCGATGATCTTCGACTCGGTGTACGACGTCTATCGGGGCGTGGTCACGTACGTCCGGGTGATCGACGGGCGGATCAGCGCCCGGGACCGGATCAAGATGATGTCCACCGGCGCCACCCACGAGCTGCTGGAGATCGGTGTCATCTCCCCGGAGATGGTGAAGGCCGACGCGCTGGGCGTCGGTGAGGTGGGCTACCTGATCACCGGTGTGAAGGACGTCCGGCAGTCCCGGGTCGGTGACACGGTCACCATCAACTCCCGGCCGGCGAGCGAGCCGCTCGGCGGCTACAAGGACCCGAAGCCGATGGTCTACTCCGGCCTCTACCCGATCGACGGGTCCGACTACCCGAACCTGCGTGACGCGCTGGACAAGCTGAAGCTCAACGACGCCGCGTTGACGTACGAGCCGGAGACCTCCGGGGCGCTCGGCTTCGGCTTCCGCTGTGGGTTCCTCGGCCTGCTGCACCTGGAGATCATCCGGGAACGGCTGGAGCGGGAGTTCAACCTCGACCTGATCTCCACGGCGCCGAACGTGGTCTACCGGGCCCTCCAGGAGGACGGGGAGGAGGTCGTGGTGACCAACCCCAGCGAGTACCCCACCGGCAAGATCGCTGAGGTGTACGAGCCGACCGTGCGGGCCACCGTGCTGACCCCGAACGACTACGTCGGCGCGGTGATGGAGCTGTGCCAGGGCCGCCGGGGCAGCCTGCTCGGCATGGACTACCTGTCCGCCGACCGGGTGGAGCTGCGCTACACGCTGCCCCTCGCGGAGATCATCTTCGACTTCTTCGACCAGCTCAAGAGCCGCACCAAGGGGTACGCGTCGCTGGACTACGAGCCCTCCGGCGAGCAGTCGTCGGACCTGGTGAAGGTCGACATCCTCCTGCACGGTGAGCCGGTCGACGCGTTCAGCGCGATCGTGCACAAGGACAAGGCGTACAACTACGGCACCAGCATCGCGGCGAAGCTGCGGAACCTCATCCCGCGCCAGCAGTTCGAGGTGCCGATCCAGGCGGCCATCGGCAGCCGGGTGATCGCCCGGGAGACCATCCGCGCGATCCGCAAGGACGTCCTGGCGAAGTGCTACGGCGGTGACATCAGCCGGAAGCGCAAGCTGCTGGAGAAGCAGAAGGAAGGCAAGAAGCGGATGAAGATGGTGGGCCGCGTGGAGGTCCCCCAGGAGGCCTTCATCGCCGCGCTCTCCTCCGACTCCGGCGACGGCAAGGCACCCGGCAAGAAGTGACCGCCGCCGGCGATCGGCCGGCGCGACGACGTACCCGAGCGACAGCGCCCTCACCTGCGCCGATGCCGTTCAGGCGGGAATCGACGCAGGGGAGGCCATCGACGAACGAGGGATCGCCGTGGTGTGAGTCGGTTTGGGCTTCCGACGGGTCGGGCATTGAGGGGGCACGACAGGAACACCACCACGGTGGACACAATTCGTGAAGGAGGGCGACCGTGGAGCTCACCGTTTGGGGCATCATCACCGCGCTCGTCGTCGGTCTGATCGTCGGCGCGCTGGGCCGCCTGGTCGTGCCGGGCCGGCAGAACATGCCGATGTGGCTGCACATGCTCATCGGTGTCGGTGCGGCGCTGCTCGGCACCGTGCTGGCGCGGGCCATGGGCATCGCCACCGAGACCGCCGGCATCGACTGGGGCGAGCTGCTGGTCCAGGTCGTGCTGGCCGCCATCGCCGTGGCTCTGGTGGCCGGGGTGGGGCGACGACGCAGCGTCGGCCGCTACTGACAACTGAATCTCGCCTCGGGCGCCCGACCGGCAGGTCGGGCGCCCGTCGTGTGTGCGGGGCCGACCGGGGTGCGGGGCCGACGGGGTGCCCGGTCTGGTACTTCCCGGCCCAGGCTGTCCCGCAAGGCCGGTTTGGGTTTCCGGCGGGTCGGGAACTGTGGGGTCACCACAGAAGCACCACCCGACACGGACTCACACTTCCCGTTAGGAGAACGACCGTGGAGCTGACCGTCTGGGGCATCATCACCGCGCTGATCGTCGGTCTGATCGTCGGCGCGCTGGGCCGCCTGGTCGTGCCGGGCCGGCAGAACATGCCCATCTGGCTGCACATGCTCATCGGTGTCGGCGCCGCGCTGCTCGGCACGATCATCGCCCGGGCCTCCGGCTTCGCCGACACCGCCGGCATCGACTGGCGTGAGCTGCTGCTGCAGGTCCTGCTGGCCGCCGTCGCGGTGGCCCTGGTCGCGGGCGCCGGCCGGCGCCGCGGCATCACCCACCGGTAAAACTCGCACAGCCTGAACAACGGGCGCCCGGCCTCCTGGCCGGGCGCCCGTTCATCCTGGTACGGCCGCTTTCGCCCCGGTCCCGTCCCGCCCACCGGCGGGCCACCTGCGGTACGGTCGCCACGCTTCGCCCCGGCCGCCCACTGTCGTAAAGGATTTTTACGTACTAAGGTGCGGCGGAGAAGGTTAGTGCCAAGCGGCGCGAGGGAGATAGTGGCGTGAACAGGTGGAAGCGGCTGGCCCCGGTCACCGCCGTCGTGGCCTCGGCCGCGATGGTGCTGACCGGTTGCGGTGGCTCCGACGACGACAACGCGGCTGACAACAGCAAGCTGACCGTCTGGATGATGGGCGAGGGCAGCGAGGCGCAGACGACGTTCCTGGACGGCGTCGAGGCCGAGTTCCGGCAGAAGCACCCGAACACCGACGTGGTGGTCCAGTACGTTCCCTGGCTGGAGGCGCCGAAGAAGTTCCAGGCCGCCCTCGCCGGTGGAGAGGGACCGGACGTCACCGAGCTGGGCAACACCGAGACCCAGGGCTGGGCCGCCCAGGAGGCGCTCGCCGACGTGACCGGCAAGTTCGGCGGCTGGGCCGAGGGCAAGGACATCCTCCCCGACCTGGTGAAGAACGCGCAGCTGGACGGCAAGCAGTACGGCGTGCCGTGGTACGCCGGCGTGCGCGGCATCTACTACCGCACCGACTGGTTCGCCGAGGCCGGCGTGCAGCCGCCGAAGACCTGGGACGACCTGGTCGCCGCGGCCAAGGCCGTGCAGGCGAAGAAGCCCGGCACCTACGGCATCGCCGTGCCCGGCAACTCCGAGCTGCCCTTCTACTCGTTCCTCTGGGGCGCCGGCGCGGAGATCGCCACCAAGGAGGGCGACAGCTGGAAGTCCGGCCTGAACACCCCCGAGGCGCAGAAGGCCGTCAAGTTCTGGACCGACCTGGTGACCGTGCACAAGGTGGCCCCGCCGGCCGCCGCCGGCTGGAACGAGATCGACGCCCGGACCCAGTTCGCCACCGGCAAGGCGGCGATGGCCTTCGCCGGTAGCTGGCAGCAGGGCGCCATCAAGAAGGACAACCCGGAGATCGAGAAGGTCTGGGGTACGTTCCCGATCCCCGGCCCCGACGGCCAGCCCGCCCCCGCCTTCGCCGGTGGCTCCGACGTCGCCGTCTGGAAGGACAGCGAGCGCCAGGACCTCGCCTGGGACTACCTGACGGTGCTGCTGAGCAAGAAGAACGACCAGGCGTTCGCCGAGAGCCTGGGCTTCTTCCCCGTCTACCAGGACCTGGTCGGCGGCGAGAAGTACACGAACGACAAGGTCATGGCGTCGTTCGCCACCGCCATGAAGAACACCAAGCTCACGCCGCTCACCCCGAAGTGGGTCGAGGTCAGCCGGACCAAGACGGTGACCCAGGCGATGAACAGCTCGGTCATGAAGGGTCAGAAGACGGTCGAGAAGGCCACCGCCGACGCGGCCGCGGAGATGGAAAGCATCCTCAACGCCAAGTGACCACGCTGACCGAGGCGCCGGAGACGGCCGCCGCGCGGAAGACCCCCGCGCGGCGGCGTCGCCGGGTGGACCGCCTCCCGTACCTGCTGCTCCTGCCCTGCCTGGTGATCATCGCGGTGCTGCTGCTCTGGCCGCTCGGCCAGGTGGTGGCGATGTCCTTCTTCCGCCTGAACAACGTGCGGCAGCTGCGCGGTGACCGCGAGTGGCCGTGGGTCGGCCTGGGGAACTACACCGACATCCTCGGTGACCCGTTCTTCTGGACGGTGCTGCGGAACACCGTGCTCTTCGCCGCCGCGAACGTGGCCCTGACGATGGTCCTCGGCACCCTGGTCGGGCTGCTGCTCAACCGGCTCGGCAAGCGGATGGTCGCCTTCGTGGCGAGCTGCGTGATGCTGGCCTGGGCCACTCCGGCGCTGACCGGCACGATCGTCTGGAAGTGGATCTTCGACGACACCAGCGGGCTCGTCACCTGGCTGTTCAACGCGCTGCCCGACGGCCTGTCGCAGGCACTGTTCGGGCACAGCGACTGGACCGGCTACGGGTGGTTCAACTCGCCCCTGCTCTTCTTCGCCATCCTCACCCTCGTGGTGGTGTGGCACTCCTTCCCGTTCATCGCGGTCAGCGTGCTCGCCGGGCTGAAGAGCGTGCCGGGCGAACTGCACGAGGCGGCCCGGGTCGACGGGGCCGGCCCGTGGAAGGTGTTCTGGCAGGTCACCTTCCCGCTGCTGCGGCCGGTGTTCGGGATCCTGGTCGTGCTCTCCACGATCTGGGACTTCAAGGTCTTCACGCAGTACTTCGTCCTCGCCGGGGGCACCCAGGACCGCTCCACCTTCATGCTCTCGGTCTACTCGTACGCCGAGGCCTTCTCGCCGCCGCCCAAGTACGGGCTCGGCGCGGCGGTCGCGGTGATCCTGACCGTGATCCTGCTGGTGGTGACCGGCGTGTACGTCCGCATGGTGCTCAATCAGGAGGAGGACGCGTGAAGCGGCTCGCCCTCAACGGCGCCGGTCTGCTGGTGGCGCTCTTCGCGGCGTTCCCGGTCTACTGGATGATCGTCACGTCCCTGAAGCCGAGTTCGGAAATCTTCTCCAGCACGCCCCGGCCGGTCCCCGGCGAGCCCACGCTGGAGCACTACCGGCAGATCCTGACCGGCAACCTGATCCCCGGCGTGACCTTCGCCGACTTCTTCCTCAACAGCGTCCTGGTGGCCGGCGCGACGGTGCTGCTCAGCGGCCTGGTCGCCCTGCTCGCCGCGACGGCGGTCGCCCGGTTCCGGTTCAACCTCCGGACCAGCTTCCTGATCATGCTGCTCGTGGTGCAGATGATCCCGCTGGAGGCGCTGGTCATCCCGCTCTTCCTGATGGTCCAGCGGCTCGGGCTCTACAACACGCTGCCCAGCCTCATCCTCACGTACCTCGGCTTCTCGCTGCCGTTCGCGGTGTGGATGCTGCGCGGCTTCGTCGCCGCGGTCCCCAAGGAACTGGAGGAGGCCGCGGCCATCGACGGGGCCAGCCGGGCACAGACCTTCCGGCGGATCCTCTTTCCGTTGGTCGCGCCCGGACTGGTGGCCACCAGCATCTTCTCGTTCATCACCGCCTGGAACGAGCTGATCTTCGCGTTGACGTTCATCAACGACCAGGACCGCTACACGCTGCCGGTGGCGATGACGTTCTTCTTCGGCCGGGACGACACCGCGTGGGGCCCGGTGATGGCCGCCTCCACGATCTTCACCCTGCCGGTGATCGTCTTCTTCCTGCTGGTGCAGCGTCGGATGGTCTCCGGCCTGGTCGCCGGCGCCGTCAAGGGCTGACGCCCCCGCCGGTGCGGACGATTAGGCTGGGCGCCATGACGGGCAGGGTGGCAGCGGTGAACCTCGGCATCGTGACCGAGGCGCAGTGGGCGGGCGACGCGAGCGGCCGCAGCGGCATCGACAAGCGCCCGGCACCCGGCCCGGTGCGCGTCGGCGCGGAAGGGCTCGCCGGTGACTTCATCGGGGAGCGCGCCCACCACGGCGGCCCGGACAAGGCGGTGTACGCGTACGCCGAGGAGGACGCCGCCTGGTGGGCGGCCGAGCTGGACCGGCGGATCGGTCCGGGCGCCTTCGGCGAGAACCTGACCACCCACGCCGTCGACGTGACCGGCGCGGTGATCGGCGAGCAGTGGTCGATCGGGTCGGTGGTGCTCCAGGTGACGATGCCGCGCACGCCGTGCACCACGTTCGCCGGGTTCTGGGGCGTACCGGATCTGATCAAGCGGTTCACCGTGCGCGCCCGCCCGGGTGCGTACCTGCGGGTGCTCCGCGAGGGTGAGATCGGCGCGGGGGACCCGGTCCAGGTGGTGGACCGGCCCGCGCACGGGGTGACGATCGGCGAGGTGTTCCGGGCGTTGAACCTGCAGCCGGAGCTGCTGCCCCGGCTGCTCGACGCGGAGGACCTGCCGTCGTGGATCCGGGAGAAGGTCCGCCGCCGCGTCACCGCCGCCGGCTGAGGCCGCGCCCGCGCCGCCGCCGGCTCAGGTCGCGGCGAAGACCTCCGCCACCACGCGGGCGGTCGGTTCCGTGCCCGTCACCCGGTCCCAGGTGCCCTTCTCGGCGGTCCACTGCCGGTCGCCGAAGCGGACCAGCCGCACGCCGTTGTCCTCGGCGTGCGACACGAGCCAGTGCGCGTACCGCCAGCCGCCGCGCTCGTCGTCGGGCGTGAGCGTGAGGCCGGTCAGGCTGACCGCGGCGGCCGTCGTGGCGAGCCCCCAATCGAGCGTCAGGCCCTGGGTCAGGGCGGCGGTCGCCGCCGCGCCCCGGCGCAGCGGATTGTCGCCGACCGTGCAGGCGACCGCGCCGGTCGCGTGCGCGAGCAGCGCGCGGGTCAGCACCTCCGACTCGTCGGCCCACTTCTGGTACGCCTCGGGGAACGCCGACCGTTGCACCTTCTGCGCGGCGTCGGTGACCCGCATCCGCTCCCAGCCGCGCACCTTGGCCAGGGCCGCGTAGAACTTGTTGGCGGCGTACCGCGGGTCGCGGATCTGCGTCGGCGTGCCCCAGCCCTGGCTCGGCCGCTGCTGGAACAGGCCCACCGAGTCGCGGTCGCCGCCGGCCAGGTTGCGCAGGCCCGACTCCTGGTACGCGGTGGCGAGCGCCACCACGACGGCCCGGTCCGGCATCCCGCGCTGGATGCCGATGGCCGCGATGGTCGCCGCGTTCGCCATCTGATCGGCGTCCAGGGCCACCTCGCCGTCCGCCTGCACCGTGCACGTCCGCGCGGAGAGCGGCAGCCTGAGCCGGTCGCCGAACTGCCGGAGGACGATGAACAGCCCGACCACGGCGACGAGAACGAGGACCACACCACCCGCGACGACTGCCCGAGTTCGCACCTGCACCCCCAGTCTGACAGTTCGACAAGCGTACGTCCCCCGTCGCGCCCCTCGGGTCGTCCGACCGGTTCCGGACGGCTCCGCCGGGCGTGGCCGCGACGGTCGTGCCGCCGTGGCGGGCGCGGAAACCGCAGGTCAGCCGGGCGAGGGGCGGACGGGGCCTTCCCGCGTCACCGCGCGCGGAAACCAGCTACTCGACCGGTACCCAGCTCGCCGGCCGCTTCTCCCGGAACGCCAGCACACCCTCCCGCCCCTCGTCGGACAGGAAGTAGCCGGTCGACAGCGCGGCCAGGTCGGCGATCTCGGCGCGCAGGTCCGCGGCGGCCGGGCGGCGCAGCAGCGCCTTGGCCCCGGCCAGGGCGCCCGGCGCGCCCCGGACCAGCGAGTCGCAGTAGCCCGCCACCGCGTCGTCCAGCTCCGCCGCCGGCACGGCGGCCGTCACCAGGCCGATCTCGGCGGCCCGCCGCCCGTCGAAGGTGTCCCCGGTGAGGTACAGCTCGGCCGCGGCGCGCGGGTGCAGCCGGGGCAGCACGGTCGCGGAGATCACCGCCGGGATCACCCCGATCCGGACCTCGGTGAACGCGAACGTCGCCTCCTGCGCGCACACCGCCAGGTCGGCCGCCGCGATCAACCCCAGGCCGCCGGCGCGGGCGGGCCCGGCGACCCGCGCCACCACCGGCTTCGGGCACTCCCAGACCGCCGCGAGCACGTCACCCAGCATCCCGGCCGGCACCGTCCCGCTGGCGTACGCGGCGGCGGTCTCCTTCAGGTCGGCGCCGGCGCAGAAGACCGGCCCGGTGTGGTCCAGCACGACCACGCGGACGGCGTCGTCCGCCACCGCGGCGGCGAGGCCGTCGAGCAGCTGGGTCATCAGCGACGTGGAGAGCGCGTTGCGGTTGTGCGGGCTGTCCAGGGTGAGGGTGGTCACCCCGCGGGCCGTGGCGACCCGCACGAGCGCGTCCGGAGAGGTCATGCCGGGCAGACTAGTGGCCATGCCCGGCGTCCTTCCAGAAGGTGAGACCGTCCCCGCCGACGGTTCGCTGCCCACCACCGCCCTGACCTCGGTCGGCGCGCGCGGTTTCGGCGTGTACGTGCACGTCCCCTTCTGCGCCAGCCGCTGCGGCTACTGCGACTTCAACACGTACACGGCCACGGAGCTCGGCGGCGGCGCCGGCCGCGAGGAGTACGCGGACACCGTGCTGGCCGAGCTGGCCCTCGCGGCCCGGGTGCTGCGCGACAACCCGCCGCCCCGGGTCGACACGGTCTTCGTCGGCGGCGGTACGCCGACCCTGCTCCCCGCCGACGACCTGGCCCGGATCCTCGACGGCGTCGACCGCACGTTCGGGCTGGCCGTCGACGCCGAGGTCACCACCGAGGCCAACCCCGAGTCGGTCACGCCGGAGTCGTTGGCGGCCCTGCGGGCGGCCGGCTACACCCGCATCTCGCTGGGCATGCAGTCCGCCTCGCCCGGGGTGCTGGCGATCCTGGACCGGCGGCACAGCGCCGGCCGGGCCGTAGCCGCCGCGCGGGAGGCCCGCGACGCCGGGTTCGAGCACGTCAACCTGGACCTGATCTACGGCACGCCGGGGGAGGGCGCGGAGGACTTCGCCGCCACGCTCGACCAGGTGGTCGCCGCCGGCGTGGACCACGTCAGCGCGTACGCCCTGATCGTCGAGGAGGGCACCCGGCTCGCCGCCCGGATGCGGCGCGGCGAGCTGGCGTACCCCTCCGACGACGTCGCCGCGGACCGCTACCTGGCCGCGGAGGCCGCCCTCGACGCCGCCGGTTTCTCCTGGTACGAGGTGTCCAACTGGGCGCGGACGCCGGCCGCCCGGTGCCGGCACAACCTGCTGTACTGGACCGGCGGGGACTGGTGGGGCCTCGGCCCGGGGGCGCACAGCCACGTCGGCGGCGTGCGCTGGTGGAACGTCAAGCACCCCACGGCGTACGCGAAGCGCCTCGCCGCGGGGGAGTCACCCGGCCTGGCGCGGGAGGTGCTGACCCGCGACGAGGCGCACATGGAGGACGTCATGCTGCGCCTGCGGCTCGCCTCCGGCCTGCCGCTGGACGTGCTGGACCCGGCCGGCCGCGCCGGCGCCGAGCGCGCGCGGGCGGCCGGCCTGCTGGCCGACGCCGACCACGCCGCCGGCCGGGCCGTGCTCACCCTGCGCGGCCGGCTGCTGGCCGACGCCGTCGTGCGCGACCTGCTTCCCTGACCGGCACGGACCGGCTCGGGGCCGGGCACGTCGGCCCCGAGTGGCGCCGACCGGCCGGGGCCGGGCACGTCGGCCCCGGGTGGCGCCGACCGGCCGGGGGGAGCGGCCGGTCGGTGCTCACTTGATGAAGCTCGCCGACATCGGGTAGCGGTACAGCGTGCCCTCGTTGGCCTTGACCCCGGCGATCGCGCCGAAGACGATGCCGATGATCGTCGCGGCCACGCCGACGAAGAAGCCGACGATGATGCAGGTGAAGATCCAGCCCACCAGCGCGATCACCGACCAGATGATCTGGAAGTTCAGCGCGGCGAGCGCGTGGGCCCGTACGGTCGGCGACTGGTTACCGCGGGCCATCAGGGCGACCAGCGGGGCCACCCAGCCGAAGACACCGCCACCGACGAGCATCCCGAGCGCGCCGCCGAAGTGCGCGATCAACGCCCAGGTCTTGTCCTCGTTGTTCGCGTAGCCGGCGGGGGCGCCGTAGGCGCCGCCGGTCGGGTAGCCCGGGCCAGGCGGTGGGTAGCCGCCGGGTGGGGGATAACCGCCGGGCGGAGGGTAGCCGCCCGACGGCGGAACGTCACCGGTGGGCGGCGGATAGCCGCCGGGCGGGGGATAGCCGCCCGGGCCCGGTGCCCCGGACAGTGGTGTGGTCGGCTCGTCGGAGCCGGGGACGGTCGGGTCCGGCTCTCCCGCTCCGGGAGGGCGAGGTGGTTCAGTCATGAGGATCACGGTAGGGGGAGCGCACAACGGGGCACCAGAGCAGAACCGTCCCCGATGTCCGGATGAACGGCCCTGGCGAATCCGCCGCCGTCCGGGACGCGTCATCCGCCGGCCGTTGATCATCGCGGCGCGGGCGGTGCCGACGTAGACTGGCACTCGCTACAGTCGAGTGCCAGGATGGCGCCGGGCAGCCGGCGGCCGACGCGCGACAGGAGGTGGGCACATGGGTCTCGACGACCGCAAGCTCGCGGTACTGCGCGCGATCGTCGAGGACTACGTCGCCACGCAGGAGCCGGTCGGCAGCAAGGCGCTGGTCGAGCGTCACCAGCTCGGGGTCTCCCCGGCGACCGTCCGCAACGACATGGCCGTCCTCGAGGAGGAGGGCTACATCCGGCAGCCGCACACCAGCGCCGGCCGCGTGCCCACCGACCGCGGCTACCGGCTCTTCGTGGACCGGCTGTCCCGGGTCAAGCCGCTCAGCCCCGCCGAGCGCCGGGCCATCGAGCGCTTCCTGCTCGGCGCGGTCGACCTGGACGACGTGGTGCACCGCACGGTACGGCTGCTGGCGCAGCTGACCCGGCAGGTCGCCGTCGTGCAGTACCCGAGCCTGGCCCGCTCCTCCGTGCGCCACCTGGAGCTGGTGCCCATCTCCACCACCCGGCTGATGCTCGTCATGATCGCCGACACCGGGCGGGTCGAGCAGCGCCTCGTCGAGATGCCGGGGCCGATCCCCGCCGACGACGTCACCGACCTGCGCCGGCTGGTCAACGAGAAGCTGGTCGGCACCCGGCTGTCCGAGACGCCGCCGCTGGTGCAGGCGCTGGTCGACGAGGCCTCGGCCGAGCTGCGCCCGGCCATGGCCACGCTCTCCACCGTGCTGCTGGAGACGCTGGTCGAGCGGCACGAGGAGCGCATCGCGCTGGCCGGCACCGCCAACCTCACCCGGGGCGGCCTGCTCGACTTCCAGGGGTCGCTGCGCCCCATCCTGGAAGCGCTGGAGGAGGAGGTCGTGCTCCTCAAGCTCATCGGGGAGGTCGAGCCGAGCACGATGCGGGTCCGCATCGGCGACGAGAACGAGATCGACAATCTCCGCTCGACGTCGGTGGTGAGCACCGGCTACGGCCCGGGGGCCACCATCGTCGGCGGCCTCGGCGTGTTGGGGCCGACCCGGATGGACTACCCCGGCACCATCGCCACGGTGCGGGCCGTGGCACGCTACGTGGGCGACCTGCTGGCCCAGAACTAGGCAGTACCGTCCGGCCGCTCCGGCCGGCGGCCGGCGCAACGCGAGACGAACATGAGGACACGGAACGCAGTGGCCAGGGACTACTACGGCATCCTCGGTGTGAGCCGGGACGCCTCCGACGACGAGATCAAGCGCGCGTACCGCAAGCTGGCGCGTCAGTACCACCCGGACGTCAATCCGGATCCGGAGGCGCAGGAGAAGTTCAAGGACATCAACGCCGCGTACGAGGTCCTCTCCGACGACCGGAAGCGGCAGATCGTCGACCTCGGCGGTGACCCGCTCGCACCCGGTGGCGGGGGTGCCGGCGGTCCGGGTGGCCCCGGCGGCACCGGCCCGTTCGTCGGCTTCCAGGACATCATGGACGCGTTCTTCGGGGGCGCCGCCGGTGGTGCCCGCGGCCCGCGCCCGCGTACCCGGCCCGGGGCTGACGCGATCCTGCGCCTCGAGCTGGACCTGCACGAGACGGCGTTCGGCGTCGAGGCCCCGATCACGGTCGACACCGCCGTGCTGTGCACCACCTGCGCCGGCGCCGGCACCGCCGCCGGCACCCACCTGGCCACCTGCGAGGCGTGCGGCGGCCGCGGCGAGGTGCAGTCGGTGCAGCGCACCTTCCTCGGCCAGGTGGTCTCCGCCCGGCCCTGCACCGTCTGCCAGGGCTACGGCACCACGATCCCGCACCCCTGCCCGACCTGCGCCGGTGACGGCCGGGTGCGCACCCGCCGCTCGCTCACCGTCAAGATCCCGGCGGGCGTCGAGGACGGCATGCGGATCCGGCTGGCGCAGCAGGGCGAGGTCGGCCCGGGCGGCGGCACGGCCGGCGACCTCTACGTGGAGATCCACGAGCGTCCCCACGACGTCTTCTCCCGCAAGGGCGACGACCTGCACTGCCGGGTCACCGTCCCGATGACGGCGGCCGCCCTGGGCACCCGGCTGACCATCAAGACACTCGACAGCGAGGAGCCGGTGGACGTCAAGCCCGGCACCCAGCCGGGCAGCACGCTGCGGCTACGCGCCCGCGGCGTACCGCACCTGCGCGGCACCGGTCGCGGTGACCTCTACGTCCACCTCGACGTGCGGACCCCGACCAAGCTCGACGCCGAGCAGGAGAAGATGCTGCGCGAGTTCGCCCGCACCCGGGGCGAGGAGGTCGCCGAGCTGACCAAGCAGGGTGGCTTCTTCTCCCGGATGCGGGACGCCTTCAACGGCCACGCCTGACCGTCCGCGGCCCGGCGACCGGCCGGGCCGCTAGCCTGGTGATCGTGTCCGCGCCGCTGTTCCTGGTCGACTCGCTGCCCACCGCCGACCGGATGACCCTGGACGGCCCCGAGGGGCGCCACGCCGCCACCGTGCAGCGGCTCCGGCCCGGCGAGCGACTGCTGCTCGCCGACGGGCGGGGCAGCACGGCCGCCGCGGTGGTCGGCGCCGTCGGCAAGGACACGCTCGACCTCGAGATCACCTCCCGGGGGTACGCGGACGCGCCGGTCCCCCGCCTGGTCGTGGTGCAGGGCATCGCCAAGGGGGACCGGGGCGAGCTGGCCGTGCAGGCGATGACCGAGGTCGGCGTGGACGAGATCGTGCCCTGGGCGGCCGAACGCTCGATCGTCCTCTGGCGCGGTGACCGGGGCGTACGGGCCCGGGAGAAGTGGGTGACGACCGCCCGGGAGGCGGCCAAGCAGGCCCGCCGGCCCTGGCTGCCGGTGGTGGCCGGATCGCCGGACGAGTCGACGACGCAGGTGGGCCGCCGGCTCGGCGGTGCCGCCGCCGCGTTCGTCCTCCATGAGGGAGCCGAGGAGCGGCTGACGACGGTCGCGTTGCCGGCGACCGGTGAGATCGTGCTGGTGGTCGGGCCGGAGGGGGGCATCGCCGACCGCGAGCTGGACGCCTTCGCGGAGGCCGGTGCCCGGCCGGTGCGGCTGGGCCCGTCGGTGCTGCGCACCTCGACGGCCGGGGTGGCGGCCCTGGCGGTGCTGTCCGCCCGCCTCGACCGCTGGTAGGCCACCGGCGACCGGATCCCCGCCCGCCACCGGGCCGGACGGCCCGGCCCCACCCTCCGCCGCGTTCCCTTTGCTCTGCTTCAACCGGCGCACAGGTTTCGCGGCGATTCCGCTGCGTCCGTTGAAGCAGAGCAAAGGGGCCACAGCGACCTGTGGTGGCCGGCCGTAGGCGCGCCCGGGCCGAGTCCCCAGGCGAAGAACGTCGACGCCGACGTCACCGGGCTCAGCTGCGCAGGTAGGAGGCGCCGTTGAGGTCGACGATGGTGCCGGAGGCCCACTCCGCCTCCGGGGACGCCAGCCAGTGGACCGCGGCGGCGATCTCCTCCGGCCGGGCCACCCGGTTGAACGGGGACTGCGCCCGGACCGCGTCGCCGCGCGGCGACTTGAGGTGTTCGTTGGTCATGTCGGTCTCGACGAAGCCGGGCGCGACGGTCGCCACCCCGATGCCGTACGGGGCGAGAGCCACCGCGAGGGACTGACCGAGCGCGTTCAGGCCCGCCTTGCTCGCCCCGTACGCGGGATTGCCCGGCTCGCCGCGGAAGGCGCCCCGGGAGGAGACGTTGACGATCCGACCGCCCCGCTCCCGCATGTGCTGGGCGGCGCACCAGCACGCGTTGGCCGCGCCGAACAGGTTGGTCTCGACCACCGCCCGCCAGCGCTGCCGCCACTGCTCGTAGGTGGTCTCGAACACCGGGTGGGGCGGGTCCGCCGGCCCGAACACACCGGCGTTGTTGACCAGTACGTCGAGTCCGCCGAGGCGTTCCGCGGCCTCGTCCACCATCACCCGGACGGCGTCCGGGTCGGCCAGGTCGGCGCGGACCACCACGTGGCCCGCGCCGGGCAGGTCGACGCGGAGCGCCTCCGCCAGGTCCGCCGAGTCCCGGTGGTGGATCGCCACCCGGTCCCCGCCGGCCGCGAACGCCCGCGCCACCGCCCGCCCGATGCCCCGCGAGGCTCCCGTCACCAGCACCGCCCGTGATGTCACGGCGGCCATCCTGCCGTAGCGCCGCGGCGCTGTTGACGCCGGACCCGGCCCGCCGCCACCAGCCCCGGCGCGGCCGGCCCCCGGTGACCGGCGGTGCGGCCTGGTGCGCCCGGGGTTGTTCGCCCGCTACGGGCGGCGTTCCACCCGTGCCCTTCCTTAGACTGCCCCGGTGAGCACACCTGACTGCCTGTTCTGCCGCATCGTCGCCGGCGAGATCCCGGCCACCGTCGTCCGGGAGACGCCCACCACGCTCGCCTTCCGCGACATCGGCCCGAAGGCGCCGGTGCACGTGCTGGTGGTCCCCAAGGAGCACTACGCGGACGTGGCCACCCTCGCCCAGGGCGACCCGGGGCTCGCCGGCGAGGTGCTCGCCACGGCCACCGCCGTCGCCGAGGACGAGGGGCTGCTCGGTGACGGCTTCCGGCTGATGTTCAACACCGGGGCGTACGGCGGCCAGGAGGTCTTCCACGTGCACGCGCACCTGCTCGGCGGCGCCCCGCTCGGGCCGATGCTGGCGCGGAACCTCGCGTGACGCCGACGGACCGCCTGGACCGCATGGTGCGGCAGATCCAGGCGCGGGCCCGGATACCGGCGGTCTCGGCGGCCCTGCACCGCGCCGACCGTCCGCTGTGGACGTGCGCGGTCGGGGGGACCGGGAACGACACCGCGCTGGACCCGGAGACCCGCTTCCGGATCGGCTCGGTGACCAAGACCTTCACCGCCGTCCTGACGATGCAGTGCCGCGACGACGGCCTGCTCGACCTGGACGACCCGCTGAGCCGGCACCTGGACCTGCCGGCGCACGGCGAGCTGACCGTCCGGCGGCTGCTGTCGCACACGGCGGGCCTGCAGCGCGAGCCGTACGGCGACGTCTGGGACACGCTGCGCGCGCCGGACACCGACCAGCTCCTGGCGGACCTGGCGAGGGCGGAACGGGTGCTGCCTCCGGGGCGTCGCTACCACTACTCCAACCTGGGCATGGCACTGCTCGGCCACCTGGTCGGCAGGCTGCGTGGCGGCACCTGGGCGGAGGTGCTCGCCGAGCGGGTGCTGACTCCGCTGGGGCTGACCGCCACCACGGTGGAGCCCGGCCGGCGGGCCGCCATCGGCTTCCTCGTCGACGCGTACTCCGACGAGGCGCATCCGGAGCCACCCACCGACTTCGGCGCGGTCGGCCCGGCCGCGCAGCTGTGGAGCACGGCCGGTGACATGGCCCGCTGGGCGGCCTTCCTCGCCGACCCGGCGGCGCTCGACGCGGCCGGCCGGGTGCTCGCGCCCGCCACGCTCGAGGAGATGCGCTGGCCGGTCACGGTCACCGACGAGACGCTCTGGGGCGGCGGGTTCGGCCTGGGGCTGATCCTGGTGCCGCAGGGCAAGCGGGTCATGCACGTCGGCCACGACGGCGCGATGCCCGGGTTCCTCGCCGCGGTCTACGGCCGCCGGGGCGGCGACGGGACCGCCGGCGCGATGGGCGCCGCGGTGCTCGGGTCCTCCGGCACCGCCGGTGAGCTGTTCGACCTGCCGCACCGGCTGCTCGCCGCCGCGGCGGAGCACGACCCGGCTGAGGTGACGCCCTGGCGGCCCGGGCCGCCGGCCCCACCGGAGATCCGCGGCCTGCTGGGTCGCTGGTGGGGCGAGGGTTTCGAGTACGTGTTCAGCTGGCACGACGGCGCGTTGCGCGCCCGGGGCGCCGACGACCCGGCCGGGAAGCCGCCGGCGGTCTTCGCCCCGCTGCCGGACCGGCCGGACGTCTACCGGACGGTCTCCGGTCGGGAGGTGGGTGAGCTGCTCCGGCTCACCCGGAACGGGGACGGAACGGTGATCCGGATGCACTGGGCGACGTACCGCTTCACCCGTACCCAGGAGACGTTCGACCGGTACGACTTCCGCACCGGCTGACCCCCGGCCGGCTTCGCGATCTTGTAGTGGTCGCCTCGACAAATGTCGTGAAAAGGTGCGAATCAGGGTCGGAATGTGCACGACCGTGGGGGGTGGGCTCGGGTTGCGTGGCGGGGAAATGGGCGAGGTGGTGGCGGTGTTGAACGGATACGATGAGAGCAACGCCAGCACGCCGTGGCACCGGCCCGGCGCCGAGATCGAGAGCAGGTGGCTCAGGGCCCCTCGGCCCGACCTATGACCAGCACCCCACCTCCCGGCCCGCCCCGGGCGCAGACCAGGATCACCGTTCCGGATTCGAAGATCATGGTCAATCTCCTCGGCGCGGGTGACGAGATCCTGCGACTGGTCGAGCGTTCGGTCAACAGCGACGTGCACGTCCGGGGCAACGAGATCACGATCACCGGTGCTCCCGCGGACAACGCCCTCGCCGAGCGGCTCTTCGGCGAACTGCTCGAACTCATCGAGAAAGGCGAAACCCTGACCACTGACGCCGTCCGGCGTACCGTCGGCATGCTCGAGCAGGGCAGCGCCGAGCGGCCCGCCGAGGTCCTGACGCTCAACATCCTCTCCCGGCGTGGTCGCACCATCCGCCCCAAGACCCTCGGGCAGAAGCGTTACGTCGACGCGATCGACGCGCACACCATCGTCTTCGGCATCGGCCCGGCCGGCACCGGCAAGACCTACCTCGCCATGGCGAAGGCGGTCCAGGCGCTCCAGGCCAAGCAGGTCAACCGCATCATCCTCACCCGGCCGGCGGTCGAGGCGGGTGAGCGGCTGGGCTTCCTGCCCGGCACGCTCAACGAGAAGATCGACCCCTACCTGCGGCCGCTGTACGACGCGCTGCACGACATGCTCGACCCGGACTCCATCCCCAAGCTGATGGCGGCGGGCACGATCGAGGTGGCGCCGCTGGCCTACATGCGCGGTCGTACGCTGAATGACGCGTTCATCATCCTGGACGAGGCGCAGAACACCACGCCCGAGCAGATGAAGATGTTCCTCACCCGGCTCGGCTTCAGCTCCAAGATCGTCGTGACGGGCGACGTCACCCAGGTGGACCTTCCCGGCGGGACGACCAGCGGCCTGCGGGTCGTCCGGGAGATCCTCAGCAACGTGGAGGACGTGCACTTCGCCCAGCTCTCCAGCTCCGACGTGGTCCGGCACCGGCTCGTCGGGGAGATCGTCGACGCGTACGCGCGCTGGGACGCCGAGCGGGAGAACCAGCAGGCGCAGAGCGTGCACGCCGTGCCCGGGCGGACCGCCCAGGGCGGTGGCCGGGCCGGTCGCCGCCGCTAACGACCTGAAGGAAGACAGTTGTCCATCGAGATCGCCAACGAGTCCGGTGTCGACGTCGACACCGACGCCGTGCTCGCCGTCGCCCGGCACGCCCTCGACGAGATGGGGGTCAACCCGCTCGCCGAGTTGTCCGTGCTGCTCGTCGACATCGACTACATGTCCGAGCTGAACCACCGGTGGATGGGCGGCGACGGCCCCACGGACGTGCTCGCCTTCCCCATGGACGAGGGCAGCGTCGACCACGGGCCGGGGGAGAACGCCGCCGCCGGCGCCGAGCCCGCGTTGCTCGGCGACATCGTGCTCTGCCCCGAGGTGGCGGCCAAGCAGGCGGCCGCCGCCGGGCACTCCGCCGCCGACGAGCTGCACCTGCTCACCGTGCACGGCGTGCTGCACCTGCTCGGTTACGACCACGCCGAGCCGGAGGAGGAGCGGGAGATGTTCGCGCTCCAAGCCCGACTGCTGGCCAGTTGGCGGGCGACCCGGGCCCAGTGATGTCCCCCCTTGCGGCAGCGACGGCCGGCGCGAGCGGCCTTCCCGACCTGCAACTGATCTTCTTCGCGGCCGGGCTGGTCGTGCTCGCCGGTCTGATCGCGATGACCGAGGCGGCGCTCGCCGCCGTCTCCCCGGCGCGCGCCGCCGAGCTGGCCCGGGACGGCGCGCGGGGGGCCCGCGCCCTCCAGGCCGTCGCCGGTGACGTGGTCCGCCACCTCAACCTGCTCCTGCTGCTGCGGCTGCTCGCCGAGCTGGGCGCGACCACCCTGGTCGCGCTCGTCGCGGTGGACACGTTCGGCGCCGGCTGGCGGGCCGCACTGATCACCGCCGGGGCGATGACCGTGGTCAGCTTCGTGGTGGTCGGCGTCGGGCCGCGCACCATCGGCCGCCAGCACGCGTACGCGGTGGCTCGTGGGGTCGCGCCGCTGGTGCGCTGGCTGGGCCGGGCGCTCAACCCGCTCGCCTCGCTGCTCATCCTCATCGGCAACGCGGTCACGCCGGGGCGCGGCTTCCGGGAGGGGCCGTTCGCCACCCAGGTGGAGCTGCGCGAACTGGTCGACCTGGCCGAGCAGCGGGGCGTGGTGGAGCACGGCGAGCGGCAGATGATCCACTCGGTCTTCGCGCTCGGCGACACGATCGCCCGCGAGGTGATGGTGCCGCGCACCGAAATGGTGTGGATCGAGAAGCACAAGACCCTCGCCCAGGCCCTGGTGCTCTTCCTGCGCTCCGGCTTCTCCCGCATCCCCGTGATCGGCGAGAGCGTCGACGACGTGCTCGGTGTGCTCTACCTCAAGGACCTGATCCGGCGTACGCAGGGCGGCGTCCCGGAGGACCGGCAGCTTCCGGTCGCCGAGTTGATGCGCCCGGCGACCTTCGTGCCGGAGTCCAAGCCCGTCGACGACCTGCTCTCCGAGATGCAGGCCGCCCGCAACCACCTCGTCATCGTCGTCGACGAGTACGGCGGCACCGGCGGCCTGGTCACCATCGAGGACATCCTGGAGGAGATCGTCGGCGAGATCACCGACGAGTACGATGTCGAACGCCCGCCGGTCGAGCACCTCGACGACGGCGCGGTGCGGGTCACCGCTCGGCTCCCCGTCGAGGATCTCGGCGAGCTGTTCGACACCGACCTGCCCACCGACGAGGTGGAGACCGTCGGCGGCCTGCTCGCCCAGTCCCTGGGTCGGGTGCCCATCCCGGGCGCCCAGGTCGAGGTGGCCGGCCTGCGGCTGCTCGCCGAGGGCACCACCGGCCGGCGCAACCGGATCGACACCGTGCTGGTGCGCCGTGCGGAGCCGACCGACCAGCAGGACGACCGGGGCCGGGGCGAGCCGGCCGAGACCCGTACCGACCGAGCCGAGGAGAGGCTGCCCGCCGATGCCTGAGTCACCCGCCGCACCGACCGCGTCGTCCGTCCCGGTGGAGCTGAGCGCCGAGGACGCCAAGCTGGTCGTCCTGGCGCGGGGCGCGCGTGGCCGGGTCGGTGCCGTCGAGGGCGCCGCCGTCCGGGACCAGGACGGCCGCACGTACGCCGCGGCCAGCGTCTCCCTTCCGTCGCTGGCGCTCACCGCGCTTCAGCTCGCCGTCGCCTCGGCGGTCGCGGCCGGTGCCACCCGGCTGGAGGCGGCGGTCGTGGTGACCGAGGCGTCGACGCTCGACGGCGCCGGTCACGCCGCCGTCCGCGACCTCGCCGCCGACGCGCCGATCCACGTGGCGGCCCCGGACGGCAGCGTCCTCGGCACGGTGGTCGAGTGAGGCCGGAGGAGTTGGAGCGGCGGCCGTACCGGGCGGGGTTCGCCTGCTTCGTGGGGCGACCGAACGCCGGCAAGTCGACGCTGACCAACGCGATCGTCGGGCAGAAGATCGCCATCACGTCGAGCAAGCCGCAGACGACCCGGCACGTCATCCGGGCGGTGCTGCACCGGCCCGACTCGCAGCTCGTCCTCGTCGACACGCCGGGCCTGCACCGTCCCCGTACGCTGCTCGGCGAACGCCTCAACGACCTGGTGCGGCAGACGTGGAGCGAGGTCGACGTGATCGGCCTCTGCATCCCGGCGGACGAGCCGATCGGCCGGGGTGACCGGTTCATCTCCGGCGAGCTGGCCGAGCTGAAGGCCACCGTCCTCGCCGTGGTCACCAAGACCGACCTGGTGGACCGCAAGCGGCTGGCCGAGCAACTGCTCGCGGTCAGCGAGCTCGGCGAGTTCGCCGAGGTGGTGCCGGTGAGCGCGGTCTCCGGGCACCAGGTCGACACGCTGGTCGACGTGATGACCCGCTACCTGCCGGAGTCGCCGCAGCTCTATCCGGACGACATGCTCACCGACGACCCGGAGCAGGTGCTGGTCGCCGAGCTGATCCGGGAGGCGGCGCTGGAGGGCGTGCGCGACGAGTTGCCGCACTCCATCGCCGTGGTGGTGGAGGAGATGGTCCCCGAGGGGCAGGTCACGAAGATCTACGCCGACGTGTACGTCGAGCGGCCGAGCCAGAAGGCGATCGTGATCGGCCACCGGGCGAGCCGGCTCAAGGACGTCGGCACCCGTGCCCGGCGGCAGATCGAGGAGCTGCTCGGCACCCGGGTGTACCTCGACCTCCACGTCCGGGTCGCGAAGGACTGGCAGCGGGACCCGAAGCAGCTGCGCAAGCTCGGCTTCTGACCCGGGCGCCGGCCGCGTCGATCTGGACCGGCACCGGCCCGCGTCGGCCGGTCCGCGCCGGCACCGGCGCGTCGGCCGGCCCGCGCCGGTCGCGCGGCTCGGGACACCCGCCCGGACGTCCGCTGTGACCGATCCGCTGATCGTTATCGGCCAGGTCGATGGGGATTGTCACTATCCGCCCGACTCTCTCGCCGTTTCGCGTTCGCCGGGCAGAGGGTAGGTGAGCGTACGCCCCCTCCGCCCCGGACACAGATGCAGGCTGATGCGAAACAGATATCTGGACCTCCTGCGCTTCCTGGCCATCGTTCGAGTCGTCGTCTACCACGTCACCGGTTGGGCGACGCTCACGCTCGTCTTCCCGGCGATGTCGGTGATGTTCGCCCTCGCCGGTTCGCTGATGGCGGCGTCGCTGCGGCGATCCGGGCCGCCGGCGGTCGGCCGCCGGCTGCGCCGTCTGCTGCCGTCGCTGTGGGTGCTCGCCGCGGTCTTCGTACCGGCGATGCTGCTCACCGGGCTGCCGTTGACGCCGAAGGTCCTGCTCTGGCTGGTCCCGGTGGCCGACCCACCGGCCAACGACTGGGGCGCCGTGGCGCTCAGCCCGATCTGGTACCTGCGCAACTACCTGTGGTTCGTGCTCGCCTCACCGGTGGCGCTGTGGCTGTTCCGGCGCGCGCCGCTGCCCACCCTCCTCGCCCCGTACGCCGTGCTCGCGGCCATCGAGTCGGGCGTGTACCCGAACGCGCCGGCGGCGGTCCAGCAGTTCGGGCTGTACTTCGGGGCCTGGCTGCTCGGGTTCGCCCACCAGGACGGGGCGCTCCGCCGGCTCGCCAACCGGGTGCTCTGGCCGGCCGCCGCGGTCCTCGTGATCGCCGGCGGGGCCTGGATCCTCACCCATCCGGGCCCGCGCGGCTACGACCTCAACGACATCCCGCTCGGCAACGCCCTCTGGTCGGCCGGCTTCATCCTGGTCCTGCTCGGCCGGGCGCCGGCGAGCGCGGCGTGGGTGGACTGGAACGCGCTGATCGGGAGGCTGGTCACCATCCTCAACCGCCGGGCGTTGACCGTCTACCTCTGGCACATGCCGTTCGTCGTCGCGCTCACCCCGCTGGTGGACGTGGTCGGCTGGTCGCACCAGGATCCGGTCGGCCTCGCGATCCGGATCGCGCTGGTCTTCGCGCTCGTCGGCGTCGTCACGCTGCTCGTCGGGTGGGTGGAGGACGTGGCCGCCCGGCGCCGGCCGGAGCTGATCCCGGGCGGGCGGCGGTCGGCCCCGGCCGGCCCGGTGCGGCGGCCGGCGAGCCACCCCGGCAAGCCGGCCGGCGGGAGTGCGGCCGTGCCGGCCGGACGCGCCGTCGTGCCGGGGCAGCACATCCGGGAGCCGGAGACGGTGGAGATCACCGCTGGGAGACGGTGAGGTCCCCGCTGCCCGTGGCGACGTCGAGCACCAGCGTCGCCGACGGTACGTTCGGCACGCCCACCTCCGCGCGGCCCGAACCCACCTCGGAGACCACCCGGTAACTGCCGGCCGGGACGGTCAGCTCGACGTCCCCGCTGGAGGCGTGCGCCCGGACCGAGGCGGGAGTGGCCAGCTCGACCGTCACCCGGCCCGAGTTCGCCTCGACGTCGACGCCGCCGCCCAGCCGGCGGGCCGTGATGTCGCCGGACGACGCCCGCAGCCGCACCGGCGCGGTCACGTCGACCACCTCGATGTCGCCGGAGCCGGTCTCGACGCGTACCGGGCCGCCGGCGTTGGCCACCCGGACGTCGCCGGAGCCCACCGTCACGTCGACGGCGCCGGTCCGGCTCACGTCGACGTCCCCGGAGCCGGTCTCGCCCCGCACTGCGACGCCGGGCGGGGCGGTCACCTCGTAGGAGATGCTGCACCGGGGACCGCAGTCGGTGTCCAGCACCAGTTCCGTGCCGTCGACGCGGTACGTCGTCTCCGGCTGGTCGCTCTGGTAGCGCACCACCCGCTTGATCCGCACCGACCCGGGAGCGCCGGTGGCCCGTACGACCACGTCACCGGCACCGGGCAGCACCCGTACGGTGGTGATCTTCACCGCCTCGGTGTTGTCGAAGTCGAGCCGGCGGAAGGACAGGCTGTCACACCCGGCGACGACGATGAGCGTGGCGGCCGCGAACGCGGACACGGCGGACGCCGTGCCCCGGGTGCGGACGGTGCTCCGGTGCAGTGCCATGCCGAGGACGCTACGGCCGCGGGCCGGTCCGCCGCATCGGGGGCCGTCCGGGCGTCCACCCCGAACCGACCCTGATTTCCCACCCCGAGGGAGAATGGCCCGATGGCCGGGTACCGCCGACAGCTCTACCGCGACGACGCGGTGGTGCTGCGTGTGCAGAAGCTCGGCGAGTCCGACCGCATCATCACCCTGCTCACGCGCCGGCACGGGCGGCTACGGGCGGTGGCTCGCGGGGTGCGGCGCACCACGAGCAAGTTCGGGGCGCGGCTGGAGCCGTTCGGCCACGTCGACCTCCAGCTCGCCGGCGACCCGAAGGGCAACCACGGCAGCTCGCTGCACACGGTGAGCCAGGTCGAGGGCATCGACCTGTACGGCAAGCGTTTCCTCGGTGACTACCCCCGCTACACCGCGGCCAGCGCGATCTGCGAGACGGCCGAGCGGCTCACCCCGGTGGAGCGGGAGCCGTCACTGCGGCTGTTCCAGCTCACCCTCGGTGCGCTGCGGGCGCTCGCCGACGGGGAGCACGCCACCACCCTGGTGCTGGACGCGTACCTGCTGCGCGGCATGGCCCTGGCCGGCTGGGCGCCGGCGCTGGGCGCGTGTGCGGTCTGCGGCACCCCCGGGCGGCACCGGGCCTTCTCCGTGCCGGCCGGGGGCGCGGTCTGCCCGGACTGCCGGCCGCCCGGCGCCGCACACCCCGCGCCGGCCACGATCGACCTGATGTCCGCGCTGACCAGCGGCGACTGGCGGGTCGCCGACGCCACCGAGACCGGCGTACGCCGGGAGTGCAGCGGCCTCGTCGCGGCGCACCTGCAGTGGCATCTGGAACGCGCGTTACGCTCGCTGCCGCTGGTCGACCGGGGCGCTCCGGCGGCCGGTGCGGTCCCGACGCCCGCCGCCCGGGCGGCCGCGGATCCGGCCGGGCGACCTGCCGGCGGGCCGGTCGTCGAGCCGGGCGGGGGACCGGCGGGGGCGTAGGACGCGAGCAGAAAGAGAGTGCAGTGATCCGATCGATGAGGGGCACCCGGCGGGAGCCGGCGCCACCGACCCCGCACCCGTCCGGCGCCCGCCCACCCGCGCTGCCGCGGGAGGCGCTGCCCCGCCACGTCGCGGTGGTGATGGACGGCAACGGCCGGTGGGCCAAGGAGCGTGGCCTGCCCCGCACCAAGGGGCACGAGGCCGGTGAGTTCTCGCTCTTCGACACCATCGAGGGTGCGATCGAGCTGGGCGTCCCGTACCTGTCGGCCTACGCGTTCTCCACCGAGAACTGGCGGCGCTCGCCCGACGAGGTGCGCTTCCTGATGGGCTTCAACCGGGACGTCATCCGCCGTCGCCGGGACCAGCTCGTCGACCTCGGTGTCCGGGTCGTCTGGTCGGGGCGGGCCGGCCGGCTGTGGAAGAGCGTCATCTCGGAGTTGCAGACCGCCGAGGAGATGTCCCGGGGCAATTCGACGCTGACGCTCCAGTTCTGCGTCAACTACGGCGGGCAGGCCGAGATCGCCGACGCCGCCGCCGCGATCGCGCGGGACGCCGCGGCCGGCCGGCTGGACCCGGCGAAGGTCACCGAGAAGACCATCGCGAAGTACCTCTACCACCCCGAGGTCCCCGACGTGGACCTCTTCCTGCGTCCCTCCGGTGAGCAGCGCACCTCGAACTTCCTGCTCTGGCAGAGCGCCTACGCCGAGCTGGTCTTCCTCGACACGCTCTGGCCGGACTTCGACCGCCGGCACCTCTGGTACGCCTGCGAGCTGTACGCCCAGCGGGACCGTCGCTTCGGCGGGGCGCTGCCCAATCCGGTGGCACCCACCACCTGACGCTTACCGCGCGGTCGCGCCGGGTATCTCTCTGGTCAGCAGTTACTGACGGAGGTGAACCACGATGATCCAGAAGCGGATCGCCCAGTGGGCGTTCATGGCCCTCGCCGTGCCGGTGGCGGCCGCGGGCGCGCGCAAGCTCAGCCACACGATCGAGGCGCGGCGGGGCCCGTCCGGCATCTCCCGCCTGCTCAACAAGGGTGCCGACATGCTCCGCCCGGCGAAGGCCAAGCGCCGCCGCTGGTTCTGACCCGGCCGGCCCCGACACGACGCCGCCTCCCGCGTACGCCGGGTGGCGGCGTCGCGCGTTCCGGGGCGGCCTGGACTCCCGGCGGCCTACGATCGGGACAGGGGGTGGGAGATGCGGGAGCTGCGGTACAAGATGCTCATGGCGCTGAACGCGGCGGACATCGGCGAGCCCCTCTGCGGGCAGCTGGCGGAGATCTGCGCCGAGATCGCCGAGCAGCACTGCCAGGAGGTGGGTCACGTCCCGCAGGTCCGCGCGGGCGAGATCGGCGAGCTGGCCACCGGGGAGCCGGCGCTGACCTGGGCGCCGACCGAGACCGGGCAGCGCGCCTGGTGACCGCGCCCGCGTCCGCGGTCGACATCCGGCGCGCCGGCGACCGGTTCCACACCCGGATCTCCTGGCTCGATTCCCGGCACTCCTTCTCGTTCTCGCGGCACTACGACCCCGCGAACACCCACCACGGGCTGCTCCTGGTCAACAACGACGACGTGGTCCGCCCCGGCGCCGGGTTCGAGACCCATCCGCACGAGGACATGGAGATCGTCACCTGGGTGCTGCGCGGCTCACTGGTCCACCAGGACTCCACCGGCCACTCCGGCGTGATCTACCCCGGCCTGGCGCAGCGGATGAGCGCGGGCACGGGCATCCTGCACTCGGAGAAGAACGACGCCTGGCGTCTCGACGGCCGCGATCCGCACACCGACCCGGTCCACTTCGTGCAGATGTGGGTCGTGCCGGACGAGGCGGGCGTCGACCCGGGGTACGAGCAGCTCGAGATCGACGACCAGTTGCTGCGCGGCGGCCTGGTGCCGGTGGCCTCCGGCATGGACCGGTACGCGGGCGACTCGGCGATCCGCATCCGCAACCGGTACGCCACGCTGCACGCCGCCCGCCTGCGGCCCGGCGACGAGGTGACCCTCCCCGACGCCCCCTTCGTCCACCTCTACGTGCCGGACGGCGCGGTGACGCTGGAGGGCAGCGGACTCCTGGGGACCGGCGACGCCGCCCGCCTGACCGGGCCGGGAGGCCAGCGGGTGACGGCAACGGAACCAGCGGAGATCCTGGTCTGGGAGATGCACGCCACGCTCGCGTGACCGCACCGCCCCCGTCCGACCCGTCCTGCTCCGCCACCCCGGAGCGGCCCCTTTGCTCTGCTTCAACCCACGCAACGGTTTCCGACGGATTGTGCTGCGTCGGTTGAAGCAGAGCAAAGGGCTCGGCAAGGGTTGCCGGGCGGCCTGGCTGGCGCCGGCGGGCCTGCACCGTTCCGGCGCCGCGCCGCCAACCGGATGTGCGGGTCGAGGGAAGGGGTCAGGCCTCGATCTCGCGGCGGTCGCCGGCCCAGAGGGTGTGGTACGAGCCGTCGCGGTCCACCCGGCGGTAGGTGTGGGCGCCGAAGTTGTCCCGCAGGCCCTGGATCAGCGCCGCCGGCAGGCGGTCGGCGCGCAGGGCGTCGAAGTAGGCCAGCGACGAGGCGAACGCCGGTGCCGGCACGCCGGCCCGGGCCGCCTCGGCGACCACCCGCCGCCAGCTCGGCACCCCGTCCCGCACGGTGTCGGCGAACCACGGCGCCACCAGCAGGCTGGGCAGGTCGGACTGGTCGTCGTACGCCTGCCGGATCCGGTCGAGGAAACGCGCCCGGATGATGCAGCCGCCCCGCCAGATCGTCGCCGTGCCGCCCAGGTCGATGTCCCAGTCGTACTCCCGGCTGCCGGCGCGGATCTGGTCGAAGCCCTGTGCGTACGCGACGATCTTGCTGGCGAGCAGCGCGCGCCGCACGTCTTCGACGAAGGTCTCCCGGTCGCCGACCCGCCACGTCGCGCCCGCCGCCGGGAACGCCCGCCGCGCGGCCTCCCGCTGACCGGCGTGACCGGACAGCGACCGCGCGAACGTCGCCTCGGCGATGCCGGTGATCGGGATGCCCAGGTCGAGGGCACTCTGCACGGTCCACCGGCCGGTGCCCTTCTGCTCGGCCTGGTCCAGCACGACGTCGACGAACGCACGCCCGGTGGCCGCGTCGTCGTGCCCGAGCACGTCGGCGGTGATCTCGATGAGGAACGACTCCAACTCGCCGGAGTTCCACTCCCGGAAGATGTCGGCGATCTCCGCCGGTTCCGCGTCCAGACCCGCCCGCAGCAGGTCGTACGCCTCGGCGATGAGCTGCATGTCGGCGTACTCGATGCCGTTGTGGACCATCTTCACGAAGTGCCCGGCGCCGTCCGCCCCGATGTGCCGGCAGCACGGTACGCCGTCCACCTGCGCGGCGATCTTCTCGAAGATCGGCCCGAGCTTGCGGTACGACTCGGCCGAGCCGCCCGGCATGATGCTCGGGCCGCGCAGCGCGCCCTCCTCGCCGCCGGAGACGCCGGTGCCCACGAAGTGCAGCCCCTGCTTGCGCAGCGCCTCCTCGCGGCGCCGGGTGTCGGCGAAGTGCGCGTTGCCGCAGTCCACGATGATGTCGCCGGCGTCGAGCAGCGGGACCAGTTCGTCGATGACCGCGTCGGTCGGCCCGCCCGCCTTGACCATCACGATGACCGCCCGGGGGCGTTCCAGCGCGGCGACGAAGTCGGGCAGCGACTCGGCGGGCAGGAACCGCCCCTCGTCCCCGTGCTCGGCGACCAGGCTGCGCGTGCGCTCCGGCGAGCGGTTGTGCACCGCCACGGCGAAACCGTTGCGGGCCAGGTTCCGGGCCAGGTTGCGGCCCATCACCGCCAGCCCCGTCACGCCGATCTGCGCCGTCGCCTGTTCGGTCATCCGTCCGCCGCCTTCCGCCGTCGTCAACCTGCCGTTGCGACCGTATCGCGGCGTCCAGGGGAGTGGGCTGCGTCGTCGACAGTGTGTCACCGGTCGGGCGCGTCCGGTCGCCGGCGCGGCTCCGGCCGTCGTCCTGCGCGTGGACCGGGGCCGTCGCGGTCCCGCCGACGTCGACAATTCGGCTGCGCCCGGCCGGGGGGCCGGGTTAGGCTGCCCGCATGCGCAACTGACGCCCCTTTCCCGAGCCGGGTCCGCCGCCGTCGCGGCCTGACCCGCGTGCTTCCGGGCGTCCGCGTCTCCCCACCCGCCGTCGGGCCGGTGGTGTCCTCCGTGGTCGTTCCCGGGGCAGCAGTCCCCACCCGCTCGGTCGCCGTCGGCGGCCACGAGACGCAGCGGGGCCACCGGCCACGGGCCGGGGAGCCCGCAGAGTGAGGAGGCACGGATGCCCGCCAAGCGCAGCACCCGGAAGTCCCGCACCACCCGTCCCGCGCCCGAGGTCGCGGACGTCACGCCGGCGAACCTCGACCAGGTCGCGGTGGCGCCGGTCCCGGCCCTGCCGGCGGCCCGCCCGGCGGCGCCGAAGGCCGGTCCGCCGGTCACCGGCGTGGGCGGCGTCGGGCGCGGCCAGCGGACCGGCCAGGTCCGCCGGTACGCCTTCCGGCGCAGCTGATCCGCTGATCGTGGACGGTCACCTCGTCGGGTGACCGTCCACGATCGTCAGGGCCGCCGGACCACCCCGGTCAGCTGATCAGCGGACGGAACGTGCCGAGGAGGATGCTGGCGCTCAGCGCGGCGCCCGCGAGCGCCGCCGCGCCGGCGATCAGCACGGCGTCGGCGGGGCCGAAGTGCTGCCGCCGCGCCACGGTGCGTGGGGTCGTGGCGTCGAACCCTCGGGCGTCCATCGCCACCGCCAGTCGGGTGCCCCGGCGGATCGCCCCGACCAGCAGCGTGAACGCGGTCGAGGTGAAGAGACGCAGCCGGGCGAGCGGGTTGCGACCGGCGTCCACGCCCCGGGCCCGCCGGGCCATGCTGATCATCTGCCACTCCTGACCGAGCAGCGGCACCAGCCGGAACGCGGCCAGCGCGCCGTAGGCGAACCGGGCGGGCGCTTTCGCGTTCTGCACCAGCGCGTCGGCGAGGTCCGTCGGGTCGGTCGTGGCGACGACGATCACCCCGGGCAGCGCCACGGCGAACATGCGCAGCACCAGACCGAGGGCGGTGATCAGCACGCCCGAGGTCACCATTACCGGTCCGGCGTCGAGCAGTACCCGTCCGGAGCGGTCGGCGGCGAAGAGGACCAGGGTGACCAGGATGCCGCCCGCGGCGAGCAGCAGTGGCCACGTCCGCCGGGCGAGCACGCGCAGGCGGACACCGAACAGCGGCAGCGCGGCCAGTTCGACGGCGATGGCGATGGCCGGGGCCACCGGGTCCAGGGTGGCGATCAGCACGAGCGAGAAGACCAGCGCCGCCGCGAGCTTCGCCACCGGGTTGCGCCGGGCCAGGGGCGCGCCCGGCCGGGCGACCGGATCGAGGCCGATCACGGCGCCTCCCCGGCTCGGCGCTCCAGCAGTACGTGGCGGTCGGCCAGCGCCGCGACGAACTCCGCGTCGTGGGTGACCGTGACCAGGCCGTGCCCCGCGTCCCGTAGCTCGGCGAAGAGGTCCACCAGCTCCGACCAGGTCCGCCGGTCCTGGCCGAAGGTGGGTTCGTCGCAGATCACCAGGCGGGGTGCCGTGGCCAGGGCCGTCGCCACGCTCAGCCGCCGCGCCTCGCCACCGGAGAGCGTGTACGGGTTGGCGCGGGCCAGCGTGGTCAGCCGCAACCGGTCGAGCAGAGCGTCCACCGTGGAACGCACCTCCGGCTCGGGCCGGCCGGTGCGGCGCGGGCCCAGCGCCAACTCGTCGAAGACGGTACTGGTGACGAACTGGTGCTCCGGGTCCTGGAACACCGAGCCGATCCGGCGGGCCAGCGCCGGCGCGCGCCAGCGGTGCGGGGCAGTACGGGTGTCGTCGCCGGCCAGCGCCGCGGTGGCGGCGAGCCGACCGGTGCCGGGCTTGAGCAGGCCGCCGAGCACCAGTGCCAGGGTGGACTTCCCGGCACCGTTGGGACCGAGCACGGCGAGCGCCTCGCCGGCGCGTACGGCCAGGTCGACGGCGCCCAGCCGGGGCGGCAGGCCGAGCCGTTCGGCGGCGAGCAGCACGTCGCCGGCGGGCCCGGTGGCGCGGCGGGGCGGCACCGGGCGGCCGGGCACCCACACTCCCTCGGCGGCGAGCGCGTCGCCGTGCGCGGCGAAGACCGCCTCCGGGGTGCCGTCGGCCCGGACGCCGCCGCCCGCTTCGAGCACGACCACGCGGTCGACCAGCGGCAGCGACTCGGCGACCCGGTGCTCGACGAGGAGCAGGGTGGTGTCGGCGTCCAGCGCCCGGGTGACCGCGTCGCGGACCAGGGTCGCCCCGGCCGGGTCCAGGTTTGCGGTGGGCTCGTCGAGCAGCAGCAGGCCCGGCCGCAGGGCGAGCACCCCGGCCAGGGCGAGGCGCTGCTGCTCGCCGCCGGACAGCGCGGCGGTGGGTCGGTTCCGGTCGTACGGGAAGCCGACCCGGCGCAGCGCCTCGTCGACGCGGTGCCAGATCTCGTCGGCGGGCACGCCGCGGTTCTCCAGCCCGAACGCGACGTCGTCGCCGGAGCGGGACATCACGAGTTGGGATTCCGGGTCCTGGAAGACGATGCCGACCCGCTCCCGTGCCTTGCGCGGGTCGAGCCCGTCGATCTCGACGGTGCCCTCCTGCTCCCCGGAGTCGTCGGGCAGCAGCCCGGCCAGCGCCGCGAGCAGGGTGCTCTTCCCGGCGCCGGAAGGCCCGAGCAGAAGGACCCGTTCCCCGTGCTCCACCCGCAGGTCGACCCCGCGCAGCGCCCACCGTCTCCGCCCGGCGTGCCGCCACCCGAACCCCCGCAGCATCACGGTGCCCACCAACTCACCCCCTCCCGCACCCAGCGGCCACGTCTTGTTGATCAGGAGGTTTGCGTCAGGAATGCCGCCGTTTGTTGACGCAAACCTCTTGATCAACGTGGCGGAGGGGTCAGATGGTGGCGCGTTCGCGGCCGGCGGGGAAGCGGTCCAGGGCACCCGTGCCCGCCAGAGCGCGGGTGAGCGCCCAGGCGCCGGCACCCGCGACGACGGTGGCGCTGAGGACGGTGACCACGAAGATCGGCACCCGGGCGCTCCACAGGTCGAGCGCGGCGTAGTACCGGATCTGATCGAAGATCGCCGCCGCCAGGCCGGCGAGGGTGCCGGAGAGCAGAGCGGCGGGCAGCCGGAACGAGCGGTACCGGAACGCGGCGAAGCCCAGTTCGGCGCCGACCCCCTGGAACGCTCCCTGCAGGATCGCCACGGTGCCCCACTGGCTGCCGAGCAGCACCGAGATGAACGCCGCCAGGAACTCGCAGTAGAAGGCCGCCCCCGGCCGGCGGATCACGAGGCCCCCCAGCACACCGGGGAGCAGCCAGATGCCGTAGATGACCGACTGCGCCGGCGGGAAGAAGGCGAAGGCGCCCTCGGTGGCGGCCCAGACGAAGTTCCAGGCCCAGAAGATGACGCCGAAGGCGACGGCGATCACCGAGGCGACCACGATGTCGACGGTGCGCCACCGGGTGGTGGTGGGGTGGGTCATGAGTGCTCCCAGTTCTCGATGCGAACCAGGAGAAGACGCACGCCGCGCCCGGTGTGCCCGGACGGCGGCGCGGCTGGAGGTCGACCGAACTCCCTGCGCTGGCATTACCCAGATCAGGTTCGAGGGTCTGCGGGCCCTGCCCGCACTCTCAGCGCTGTGCGCTCCCCTGTCGGATGTGAAGTTGTCCCACCGACGCTAACACCCCTGAAGATCATCCGGCAAAGTGATCTCCGTGCAGGTCAGCGCGGGAATGCCAGCTCTTCTCGCGGAGTCCATCGACCGGGCCCGCTCCGGCCGGTAGTCTCAGGCCCGCCGGTCCGCCACCCGGCAGAGGGAAGAGCACGTGACACCGGAGACGCCCGCCGCGCCCGACGGCGCCACCGCGACCGCCACGGTCGGCCCGGCCGCGCCGGACGTACCACCGAAGGAGCCGACGCCGGCCGGCGGCGACCGGCCCCGACGGTGGCTGGGGGACCGGATCGGGTCGGTCGAGGTCCTCGCCGCCCTGCTGGTGCTGCTGATCATCTTCCGGGAGCAGCTCGCCGGCGCCCTGGCCGCGCCCCGGATCCAGACCTGGACGACGGTGTTCGTCTCGGTGATGGTGCAGGCGGTGCCGTTCCTGGTGTTCGGGGTGCTGCTTTCCGCGGTGATCGCGGTGTTCGTACCCCGGTCGTTCTGGGCCCGGGCGCTGCCGAAGCACCCCGCCGCCGCGGTGCCGGTGGCCAGCGCGGCCGGTGTGGTGCTGCCGGGCTGCGAATGCGGCTCGGTGCCGATCGCCGGGTCGCTGATCCGGCGGGGCGTCACCCCGGCCGCCGCGCTGGCGTTCCTGCTCGCCGCGCCGGCCATCAACCCGATCGTGCTCACCGCCACCGCGGTCGCCTTCCCGAACAACCCGGAGATGGTTCTCGCCCGTGGGCTGGCCAGCCTGGTCGTGGCGATGGTGATGGGTTGGCTGTGGCTGCGCCTCGGCCGGGCCGACTGGATCCGGCTGCCGCGCCGGCCCGACCTGGACGACGCCTCCCGGGGCCGGGCGTTCTGGGCGGCGGTACGGCACGACGTGACGCACGCCGGCGGCTTCCTCGTCCTCGGCGCCATGGCCGCGGCCAGCATCAACGTGCTGGTGCCCGAGCGGTGGCTGCAGACCCTCGCCGACAACGCGGTGCTGTCGGTGCTGGCGCTGGCGGTGCTCGCCGTGCTGCTCTCCATCTGTTCGGAGGCGGACGCCTTCGTCGCGGCCTCACTCTCGCAGTTCTCGCTCACGTCCCGGCTGGTGTTCCTGGTGGTGGGTCCGATGGTGGATCTCAAGCTCATCTCGATGCAGGCCGGGGTGTTCGGCCGCCGGTTCGCGCTGCGGTTCGCGCCGGCCACCTTCGCGGTGGCAGTGGCGGTCGCCGTGGGCGCCGGGGCGGTGCTGCTGTGAACCGCCAGGCGCAGGCGGTGGTCCTGCTGCTGCTCGGCGGCGCGGTGATCCGCGCCTGCTTCACCGACCTCTACCTGAACTACGTCAAGGAAGGGCTGCGTCCCTTCCTGATCGCCGCCGGGGTGCTGCTGGTCGCCGCCGCCGTCATGACCCTCTGGTACGAGCTGCGCCCCGCCCCCCGCGCCGCGACCACCGGGGACGGACCGGCTCAGCCGGACGCCCGCCGGCACGACGACGACCACGACGGCCACGACGGCCACGGCCACGGCCACCACGAGCCGCGGGTCGGCTGGCTGCTCATCCTGCCGGTGCTCGGCCTGCTGCTCGTCGCCCCGCCGGCCCTCGGCTCGTACGCGGCCGGCCAGGCCGGCACCGCCCTGTCCAGCCAGCAGCAGCCGTCCGACTACCCACCGCTGCCGGCCGGCGACCCGGTGCCGGTGAGCGTGCTCGACTACGCCTCCCGGGCGCTGTTCGACAAGGGCGCCTCCATCGGGGACCGGCGGGTCCAGGTCACCGGCTTCATCGCCGCCGGCCCGGACGGGCAGCCGATCCTCGCGCGGATGGTCCTCTCCTGCTGCGCCGCCGACGGCCGCCCGATCAAGCTGGGCATGACCGGCAACGCGCCCACCGGCCTCGCCGACGACACCTGGGTGGAGGTGACCGGCCGCTACAGCGACCGGATCGGGCGGGACCCGGTGAACGACGCCGAGATCCCCTACGTCGACGTGGAGTCGTGGCGGCAGGTGCCCGCCCCCAAGCAGCCGTACGAGTGACCCGCCGGTCCGGGTACGCTGCCGATCATGCGCATCGACGCCCGGGGATTCACCTTCGACGTACGCGCCGGCGGCCCGCAGGACGGTCCCCCCGTTCTCCTGCTGCACGGCTTCCCGCAGCACGGCGGTGAGTGGGACGGCGTGGTGCCGGCCCTGCACGCCGCCGGGCTGCGCACCTACGCGCTCGACCAGCGGGGATACTCGCCCGGTGCGCGGCCGGAGGCCGTCGGGGCGTACCGGCTGGCGGAGCTGGTCGCCGACGCCGCCGCCGTGCTCGACGCGCTGGGCGTCGACGCGGCGCACGTCGTCGGCCACGACTGGGGAGCCGTCGTCGGCTGGGGCCTGGCCGCCGGCCACCCCGACCGGGTACGCACGCTGACCGCCGTCTCCGTGCCGCACCCCGCCGCGATGGCGCACGCGCTCACCGCCGACCCGCAGCAGAAGGCCCGCTCGGCGTACATGCTGCTGTTCCGGCAGCCCGGCGCGGCGGAGAAGGCGCTGCTGGCGTTGAACGCGACCGGGCTGCGCCGGATGCTGTCCGGCGTCGGCGCCGCCGACCGGGTGGCCGCGTACGCCGAGCCGATGCTCGCCCCCGGCGCGCTCACCGGCGCGCTGAACTGGTACCGGGCCATGTCCCGGGACGACCTGGCGGCCGTCGGCCCGGTGCGGGTGCCGACCACGTACGTCTGGAGCGACCGCGACGCCGCGATCGGCCGGACGGCGGCCGAGGCCTGTGCGGCGCACGTGACCGGCGACTACCGGTTCGCGGAGCTGGCCGGGGTGAGCCACTGGATCCCCGACGAGGCGCCCGCGCCGCTCGCCGAGGCGATCCTGGCCCGGATCCGGGGCTGACAGACTGTCGGCGAGCCTCGCGGCGGCTGCGGGGTCACCGACCGCCTGAGTGAGGGGGACCGAATTGCACGGAGCGGACGTGGCGCCGACCGCCGAGGAGTACCTGGCGGTGGTCACCGAGACGATGCGCCGGGTGGCGGCGAGCCAGCGGGAGGCGGTGGCAAGGGCCGCCGATTTGATCGCCGAGGCCCTGCGGGCGGACGGCGTGGTGCACGCGTTCGGCACCGGCCACTCGGAGGCCCTCGCCATGGAGATCGCCGGGCGGGCCGGCGGGCTGGTGCCCACCAACCGGATCGCCCTGCGCGACCTCGTCCTGGTCGGCGGCGCGTCGCCGGACGTGCTCGGGCCACGCCTCGAGCGGGACCCGTCGGTGGCGCACCGCCTGTACGACCTCGCGCCGATCCGGCCGCCGGACGTCTTCGTGCTCGCGTCCAACTCGGGCGTGAACGGGGCGATGGTCGAGTTCGCCGCGCTGGTCCGCGACAAGGGGCACGGGCTGATCGCCATCACCTCGGCCGAGCACTCCGGCCGGATGGAGTCGCGGCACCCCTCGGGGCGCAAACTCGCCGACTTCGCCGACGTGGTGCTGGACAACGGCGCCCCGTACGGCGACGCCACCCTGCCGCTGCCCGGGGGCGGCGCGATCGGCGCGGTCTCGTCGATCACGGCGGCGCTGCTGGCCCAGCAGGTCACGGTCGAGGTGGTGGCCCGGCTGCTCGCCGCGGGGGAACGGCCCCCGGTCTACCTGTCGGCGAACATCGCCGGCGGTGACGCGCACAACGACGCCCTGGAGGCCCGCTACACCGGCCGCATCCGCCGCGGCGCCTGAGCGGTAAGGAAGGGCCCCCTGTTAACGCCTCCGGTAGGGAAAGGGACCCCTGTTAACAACGCCGGGCGGTGTCGTGAACCGGTTTCGCGCAACGCGCGGTGGGGCACAAGCGTTCCTGCCGTCGGACGGGCCGCCGCCGGCAGTACGTCCGCATCGGAGGTAGCGCGTGACCAAGGAGACCGAGAAGCAGCGCTGGCAGCGCAACTTCGCCGACCTGCTGCAGGAACTGCGGGTCGCGCAGACGGGTGTGCAGATCCTCTTCGCCTTCCTGCTCACCCTGCCGTTCAGCGCCGGGTTCGAGCGGACGACCGCTTTCCAGAAGGACGTCTACATCGTCGCGCTGCTGGCCGCGGCCGGCGCCACCGCCCTGATCATCTCCCCGGTGGCCTTTCACCGGGCGCTGTTCCGGCAGGGGCGCAAGCCGGAGCTGGTCCGCTTCGCCCACCGGATGGCGAGCGGCGGTCTCGCGCTCATGCTGGTCTCGATGGTCACTGCCGTCCTGCTGATCACCGACTTCGTGCTCGACCGGACGGTCGCCTTCGTGCTCAGCGCGCTCACCGCGGTCTGGTTCCTCACCTACTGGATGATCCTTCCGTTCGCCCGCCGCAACTGGGGCGAGGACGACCTGGACGACGACGAGGACAGCCCCACGTCGTACTGACCGGCGACGACGCCGATAAATCGATCTTCATTGAACGCTACCCCTGGGTAACACCCGGGGGTAGCGTGGCAGATGTCGAGCACGTCGACGCATCCGGACCGAGGTTCGAGGAGGCAGCCGTGACCACGACGCAGAACAACCGGTCCGCACCCGACGGCACGGGCCCCGAGCAGCCCGCCACCGCCGGCGCGGCCGGTCCGCTGCCCACCGAGGCCGGTCAGGTCTCCGAGAAGGAGGCCCGCCAGGTCGCCGAGGCCGCCCGGGAATCCTCCTGGGACCGCCCGAGCTTCGGCAAGGAACTCTTCCTGGGCCGGCTCCGGCTCGACCTCATCAACCCCTGGCCGCAGTCGGCTCCCGACGACGTGGCGCGGGCCGACGAGTTCCTCGGCCGGCTCCGGAAGTACCTCGCCTCCGACGTGGACGGCGCCGCCATCGAGCGGGACGCGGTCATCCCCGACGAGGTGTTCCAGGGGCTGGCCCGGCTCGGCGCGTTCGGCATGAAGATCGACCGGTCGTACGGCGGGCTCGGGCTGAGCAACCTGCACTACTGCCGGGCCCTGATGCTCGCCGGCTCGGTCAGCCCGGCGATCGGCGCGCTGCTCTCCGCGCACCAGTCCATCGGTGTGCCGCAGCCGCTCAAGATGTTCGGCACCGCCGAGCAGAAGCAGCGCTTCCTGCCCCGGCTCGCCGCGGGGGAGGTCTCCGCGTTCCTGCTCACCGAGCCGGACGTCGGGAGCGACCCGGCCCGCCTGGCGACCACGGCCGAGCCGACGCCGGACGGCAGCGGGTACAAGCTCAACGGCGTCAAGCTCTGGGCCACCAACGGCACCGTGGCCACCCTGCTCGTGGTGATGGCCCGCGTGCCGGCCGGCGAGGGGCGGCGGGGCGGGATCACCGCGTTCGTCGTCGAGGGCGACTCCGAGGGCATCACCGTCGAGCGGCGCAACGCGTTCCTCGGGCTGCGCGGCCTGGAGAACAGCCTCACCCGCTTCCACGACGTGTTCGTGCCGAAGGAGAACGTGATCGGCGGCGAGGGCAAGGGCCTGAAGATCGCCCTGACCACGCTCAACACCGGGCGGCTCTCGCTGCCCGCGATGTGCGTCGGCGCCGGGAAGTGGGCGCTCAACGTGGCCCGGGAGTGGGCGGCCGACCGGGTCCAGTGGGGCCGGCCGGTCGGCGAGCACGAGGCCGTCGCGCAGAAGCTCTCCTTCATTGCGGCGACCACGTACGGCATGGAGACCATGCTGGACCTGTGCTGCCTGCTCGCCGACGACGACCGCAACGACATCCGGATCGAGGCGGCGCTGGTCAAGCTCTACGCGAGCGAGATGGCCTGGCGGATCGCCGACGAGCTGATCCAGATCCGGGGTGGGCGCGGGTACGAGACGGCCGAGTCCCTCGCCGCCCGGGGCGAACGCCCGGCCGCGGTCGAGCAGATCCTGCGTGACCTGCGGATCAACCGCATCTTCGAGGGCTCCACCGAGATCATGCACCTGCTGATCGCCCGCGAGGCGGTCGACGCGCACCTGTCCGTGGCCGGCGACATCATCGACCCGGACGCCGGTCTCGGCCGCAAGGCGCGCGCCGGCGCGCGGGCCGGTGTCTTCTACGCGAAGTGGCTGCCGACCCTCGCGGTCGGTCGCGGGCAGGCTCCCGGGGCGTACGGCGAGTTCGGCCCGCTCGCCGGCCACCTGCGCCAGGTGGAGCGGTTCTCCCGCAAGCTGGCCCGGTCGACGTTCTACGCGATGTCCCGGTGGCAGGGAAAGATGGAGCGCAAGCAGGCGTTCCTCGGCCGGGTGGTGGACATCGGGGCGGAGCTGTTCGCGATGTCGGCGGTCTGCGTCCGCGCGGCGGCCGAGCGGGACACCCGGCCGGAGAACGTCGAGCTGGCCGACCTCTTCTGCCGTCAGGCCCGGGTCCGGGTGGACGCGCTCTTCACGGCCCTCTGGGACAACACGGACTCGGTCGACACGGCGGCCGCCAAACGGATCCTCGCCGGTCGCTACGCCGGTCTGGAGGACGGCGTGCTCACGCCGTCGGCCGACCTGCCGTGGGTCGCCCGCTGGTCGCCCGGCCCGTCGACCGCCACCGACGCCCGCCGGCGCATCCCCCGCCCGGAGTGACGCGAGCCGCGGCAGGGGGTTTGCTGAACCGCCCTCGCTAGCTTGATCCACTCGACATCCTGCGTATCGCGGTATTCCAGTCACCCGGACACCGCGATATGCAGGATCTCGTGTCGATCATGGCCCGGCCGCCCGGCCGCCCGGCCGCCCGGCCGCCCGGCCGCGTCCGGCGGTCAGCGGGCGATGGCCCAGGCCAGCACCGCCGCCAGGATCAGGCCGTTCAGCACGGCCAGCCCGAGGTACGCCGCCGGCGGGATCCGGCGCCCCTGCCGGACGAACCGGACCAGGAACGCGGCGTAGCCGAGCAACAGCACGGCGACGACAATCAGGAAGTAGAACACCCGACGACCTTAACGGCCCCCGGCCGGTGTCGGACGCCGGGCACGAAGCCGCGCCGCTCGGGCCGGCGGACCGCAGGGTCGGGCCGGGGCGGTACGAGTCATGCTCGGGCAGCACACCGCCGCCGGCACCCGCCAGGTCGACGTCCGGTCGGCGTGGGGCCGGGCGCGGCGGGACTCAGCGGCCGTGTAGGCCCAGGGCGCGCAGCTCCAGGGCAGCCAGCGCCTCGACCGCGTCGTCGTCGCCGCGCCGCCACGCCTCGGCCACGTCGGGGGTGATGCGGGCCAGCTGGCCCAGCGGCTGGGTGGCCAGGGCCCGCAGGGCGAGCAGGTCCCGGCCGGCGGGCGCGGCGGCCAGCTTCGCGGCGGCACCGGCGCGGCGCATCCACCGCACCCGCAGCGGCAGCCAGCCGAGGAGCACCAGGCCGAGCGGGAAGACCAGCACGGCGACGGCCAGGGCCAGGGCGAGCTGGTCGACCAGCTCCTGCTGGTCCCGCCCGGCCTCGGCGAGAGAGCGCGCCGCCCCGGCGGCCCGCTCGAACGGCGCGGTCAGCTCGTCGCCGACCAGCGGGAGCCGGCCGACCTTGCCGCCGGCCTCGGCCAGGTTGTCGGCCAGGCCACCGCCGGCGCCCTCCAGCTTCTGTCCGGGTACGGCGAGCTTCTGCACCAGGTCGTGCAGCCACAGCGCGCCGCGCACCGACGCGTACACCCAGGCGACGACGAGGAGGTCGGTGAGCAACTGACGGGCGGCGGTCGGGAAGCGATCGGCGTAGATCTTCACGCCGGACAGCGTGCCACGGCGACGCGCCCGCGGCACCCCGTGCGGCGTGTTAGGAAGGGACCCTTATACAACGCCAGGCGTTAACAAGGGGCCCTTCCTTGCACCTCAGGGACGGGCGGCGGGTGTGGCGGTGGCGGTGCCCTCACCGGCGTGGCTCACCGCGTCCGCCACGATGTGGGCGACGTGCTCGTCGACCAGGGCGTACGCGATCTCCCGGCCGCGCCGGGAGCCGCGCACCACGCCCGCGCCACGCAGGATCCTCAGGTGCTGGGAGACCAGGGGTTGCGGGGCGCCGAGCTTGTCGACCAGCTCGTGCACGCACCGCTCGCCGTCGGCGAGCTCGCTGACGATGGCCAGCCGGATCGGCGCGGAGAGCGCGCGCAGCAGCTCGCTGGCATCCTCGAAGGCGTCGTAGCCTGACCCGCTGCTCACCCTGCAACGGTAACCAATGCCATCCGCATCCGGCTGGTCAGGACCGGTGCAGCACGACCTCGTGCGGCTCGGTGGTGGTTTCGGCGACCGGGGTGGCGCGGCGCCGTAGCGCCCGCCAGACCGCGCCGCCGAGCGCGACCACCGCGAACGACGCGATCGCCATCAGCACCACGGACGCGCCGGGGGCCGTGTCGGCGTTGGCCGCCACGTAGACACCCGAGCCGGCGGCGAAGAGACCGAGTGCCATCGCCGCCGCCAGCGTGCCGCGGAAGCCCCGGGTGACCTGCTGGGCGGCGGCCACCGGCACCACCATCAGCGCGCTGATCAGCAACACGCCGACCGCGCGCATGGCGATCGTCACGGTGACCGCGGTGGCGACGGCGAGGAGGAGGTTGAGGGTACGGACGGGCAGGCCGGAGACGCGGGCGTACTCCTCGTCATGGCAGACGGCGAACAGCGCCGGGCGCAACGCCAGCATGGTGACCAGGATCGCCGCGCCGAGCACGGTGATGGTGGTCAGGTCAGCGGGGGAGATGGTGGTCAGCGACCCGAAGAGGTACGCGTTGAGCGCCCGGGTGTTGTCGGAGAGCCCGACGAGCATCACGCCGCCGGCGATGCCGCCGTAGAAGAGCAGCGCGAGCGCCAGGTCCCCGGAGGTGCGACCGCGCGCCCGGACCAGCTCGATGGTGATCGCGCCGAGAGTCGCCACGATCACCGCCACGAGCACCGGGGACTGGTTGAGCAGCAGCCCGGCGCCGACACCGGTCAGCGCCACGTGCCCGACCCCGTCACCGATCAGCGCCAGCCGCCGCTGCACCAGGTAGATGCCGAGCGCCGGGGCGGCCAGGCCGATGACCAGCGCGCCGATGAGGGCACGCTGCATGTACGGGTACTGGAAGAGTTCCATGCTCAGCTGCTCCAGAGCCCGGCGGGCTCGTCGGGACCGTGCGGGTGCACGTGGTCGTGGTCGGGGTCGGCGTGGTGCCCGGCCGGCTCCGGGACGGCGCCGTCGTGGGCGATCCCACCGGCGTGGACGACGACCGCCCGGGAGATCAGCGGCCGCAGCGGCCCCAGCTCGTGCGCGACCAGCAGCACGGTGCCGCCACTGGCCACGAAGTCCTTGAGTGCGCCGGCGAACGCCTCCTGGCTCGCCGCGTCCACTCCGGCGGTCGGCTCGTCGAGGACCAGCAGCTCCGGCCTGCCGGCCAGGGCACGGGCGATCAGGGTGCGCTGCTGCTGCCCGCCGGAGAGGGTGGACACCGGGTCACCGGCCCGGTCGGCGAGACCGACGGAGGCCAGCGCCGCCTCGACGGCCTCCCGGTCGGTGCGTCCCGGCGGGCGCAGGACGCCCCGGCGGGCCAGCCGACCGGAGGCCACCACCTCGCGGACCGTGGCCGGGACGCCACTACCGGCGCCGAGGCGTTGGGGGACGTACCCGATGCGGTGCCACTGCCGGAACCGCCGCAACGGGTGGTCGAAGAGGGTGACGGATCCCGAGCTGAGCGGGACCAGCCCGAGCACGGCGCGGATGAGGGTGGACTTGCCGGAGCCGTTGGCGCCGAGCACGGCGACCACCTCGCCGGCGGTCACGGTCAGCGAGACGTCACGGAGCACGGGGCGGCCGTCGTAGCCGACCACCCCGTGCGTGACGGTGATGACAGGGGACGTCACGAGCAGTTCAACGCCGTCCGCAGGGTGGCCAGGTTGGTGCGCATCACCGAAAGGTAGTCGCCGCCGTCGTCGCCGGACAGCCCCTCCAGCGGATCCAGCACCGCGGTCTTCGCGCCGACCTCACCGGCGATGGTCTCGGCGACCTTCGGGCTGACCAGCGTCTCGAAGAAGATCGTGGTGGCCTTGTGCTCCCGCGCCTCCTCGGCGACCTCGGCGAGCCGCTGCGGCGACGGCTCGTCCTCCGGGCTCAGCCCGCTGACGCCGATCTGCTCCAGCTGGTAGCGCTCGGCGAGGTAGCCGAAGGCGGTGTGGCTGACGACGATCTCGCGTCGCTGGCAGGTCTTCAGGCCGGTGGTGAACTCCGCGTCGAGCTTCTCCAGCTCGGTCCGGAGGGCCTTCGCCCGCGCCGTGTAGTCGCCGGCGCGGTCCGGGTCGGCCGTGCCGAGCCGCTCGGCGAGCCGGTCGCCGACGGTGGCCAGGCGGGTCGGGTCGAGCCAGAGGTGCGGGTCCTTGCCGCCGGTCTCCTCCTCGTGGCCCGGCTCCTCGGCCGCGCCCGACTCCTCGGCGTGCCCGGCTTCCTCGCCCTCGTGCTCGTGGTCGTGCCCACCGGCGGCGGCGTCGAGCAGCGGCTGCACCGTGGCGACGTCGAGGGCCTTGTCCCCGGCGTTCTGCTCGACGGCCTCGTCGACGGCGGGCTGGAAGCCCTTGAGGTAGACGACCAGCTCCGCCTGTGCGACCTCGCCGACCTGGCCCGGGTTGAGCTCGGCGTCGTGCGGCTCGGCGCCCGGCTTCACCAGGTTGCTCACCGTGACGGCGTCGCCGCCGATCCGCTCCGCCAGGAACTGCAACGGGTAGAACGCCGCCACCACGTCTACCCGCTGCGGGTCGGCGCCGGCCTGGTCGTCGGAGCAGGCGGCGACGCCGCCGAGGGCCAGCAGGGCGGTCGCGGCGGCGGCGAGGGTGCGCGGAGCGGAGCGGATGTTCATGACGTCAACTGTCCGCGACAACGATAATGATTGTCAAAAACGCATGAGTGCATGTTCAGAGCAGCTTCACCAGGCCCGCCGTCACCAGCAGCGTCAGCACCAGCAGCCGGATCACCCGGGTCGGCGGCGTCTGCACCGCCCAGGTGGTGACCAGCAGCGCGGCGACGCCCGCCGCGAGCGCCAGCGTGAGCAGCCCGCCGACCACGCCCGGGGTGAAGAACGCGACCAGCACCAGCACCAGGGTGACCAGGAACACCGTCGTCGGGTTCGCCCGGGCCAACCGGGCCGGCAACCCGCTCTGCGTACGCTGCATCCCACAGACTCTACGAGGAGGAACCCGGTGCTGGTGACCAACCGGTTCGTGGTCGAGGTCGATGTCGCCGACGACTTCACCGCCCGGGCGCACGCCGCGCTCGCCGCGCTCGCCGCCCGGCCCGGGTACCTGCGCGGCCAGTTGGTACGCGCCCTCGACGACCCGCGGCACTGGTGCCTGCTGACGGAGTGGGAGTCGGTCGGCACCTACCGGCGTGCGCTCGGCGACTTCGACGTCAAGGTCACCGCGATCCCGCTGCTCGCCGAATCGGTGGACGAGCCGTCCGCGTACGAGGCGCTCGCCACCGCCGCGCCCGGCGGCGAGGTGGTCGTGGCGGCGAGCGATAGGTCCGCCGGTCCTTACCGGTGAGCCGGAAACCACTACATTGATCTCATGACCGCTCCCGGACCGGCTGCCTCCTCGCCGTACCCTTCGGTGCCCGGCCAGGAGGGCGCCGCGCACCCGCCGGCCGTGCCCGGCCCGCCGGCGCACCCGGGGGTCCCCACCCCGCCGGCCGGCCCCGGTGTCGCGCCGCCGTTCGCCGCACCGCCCACCGAGGGCCGCAACACCCGGCTCTGGCTGGGGCTCGGCGCCGGCGCGCTCGCCCTGCTGCTCTGCTGCGGTGGCGGGGGCGCGGCGGTGATCGGGCTCGCCGTGACCGGTGTGCAGGCGATCGACGAGCAGGGGCGGGCCGTCTCCGCCGACTACTACCGGGCCCTGGCGGAACGCCGGTACGGCGCCGCCTACGACCAGCTGTGCGACGCGGCGCAGCGGCGGGAGTCGCGCCGGGAGTTCGAGCGGCGCGTGTCCGACGAGCCGCAGGTCGCGTCCTTCCGCGTCGGCGACGTCGACCCGAACACGCTGACCGTGCCCGTCGACGTGACCTACACCGGCGGCGACCGCGACCGCCAGCAGGTGAACCTCGAACAGGACCGGCAGACCGGCGAGCTGGAGGTGTGCGGGGTCAACTGACCCGCCCCCGGTATTCTCCTGGGCTCGGGACGTCCCTGGTCGTACCGTTGTCCCGAACTGCCCGTCGCATCCCACCGTGTCCCCGCCGACCGCCAGCCGGCGTAGGAGGAAACATGCCAGCCGACCGTATCGACGCCGTTGTCAGCCTCGCCAAGCGCCGAGGCTTCGTCTTCCCCTCCAGTGAGATCTACGGGGGCACCCGCTCGGCGTGGGACTACGGTCCGCTCGGCGTGGAGCTGAAGGAGAACGTCCGCCGGCAGTGGTGGAAGACCATGGTCCAGCAGCGGGACGACGTCGTGGGCCTCGACTCCGCGGTCATCCTGGCCCGGGACGTCTGGGCCGCCTCCGGCCACCTGGACGCCTTCGTCGACCCGCTGACCGAGTGCCAGTTCTGCCACAAGCGGTTCCGCGCGGACCACCTCGAGGAGGCGTACGAGGCGAAGCACGGCAACCCGCCGGCGTCGCTGGCCGAACTGAACTGCCCCAACTGCGGCAACAAGGGCACCTTCACCGAGCCGAAGATGTTCAACGGCCTGATGAAGACGTTCCTGGGCCCGGTGGAGAGCGACGAGGGCCTGCACTACCTGCGCCCGGAGACCGCGCAGGGCATCTTCGTCAACTACAAGAACGTCGAGACGGTGGCCCGCAAGAAGCCGCCGTTCGGCATCGCCCAGACCGGCAAGTCGTTCCGCAACGAGATCACGCCGGGCAACTTCATCTTCCGTACCCGCGAGTTCGAGCAGATGGAGATGGAGTTCTTCGTCGAGCCGGGCACCGACGAGGAGTGGCACGAGTACTGGCTGCGGGAGCGCTGGAACTGGTACATCGACCTCGGCCTGTCCGAGACCAACCTGCGCTTCTACGAGCACCCGAAGGAGAAGCTCTCCCACTACTCGAAGCGCACGGTCGACATCGAGTACCGGTTCCAGTTCGGCGGCACCGAGTTCGCCGAGCTGGAGGGCATCGCCAACCGCACCGACTTCGACCTGTCCACGCACAGCAAGCACTCCGGCGTCGACCTGTCCTACTTCGACCAGACCAAGCAGGAGCGCTGGATCCCGTACGTCATCGAGCCGGCCGCCGGCCTCACCCGCGCGGTGCTGGCGTTCCTGCTGGAGGCGTACGACGAGGACGAGGCGCCCAACACCAAGGGCGGCGTGGACAAGCGCACGGTGATGCGCTTCGACCCGCGCCTGGCGCCGGTCAAGGTCGCCGTCCTGCCGCTGTCCCGCAACGAGGCGCTGTCGCCCAAGGCTCGGCAGCTCGCTGCCGACCTGCGTAAGCGCTGGGTGGTGGAGTTCGACGACTCGCAGGCCATCGGCCGCCGGTACCGCCGCCAGGACGAGATCGGCACCCCGTTCTGCGTGACGGTGGACTTCGACACGCTCGACGACAACGCCGTGACCGTGCGGAACCGGGACACCATGGCCCAGGAGCGCGTCTCCCTGGACCAGATCGAGCACTACCTCATCGACCACCTCCCCGGCTGCTGACCCGGAAGGAAGGGCCCCTTCTTAACGCCTGGCGTAGAGAAGGGGCCCCTTCTTAACGCTCACCCGCTGTTCGGCTCGGCTCGAATCCCGGTCCCGGTGCCCAGCCCGTGACGCGCCGAACACGCGTCCTCGACCATGCGGCGAACCCGTCCCGGCTCCCGCCGGATCTGGGCGGGGGTGAAGTGAATGACCAGCACGCCCTGCCGGCTCAGCTCGTTGTGCCGGTCCAGCGTCCGCGTCCAGTCGTCGGGGCTGATGTGGTACTCCCGCGAATCGACCTCCAACGCCACCGCGCCGTCCCGCAGATACCCGTCCGGGGTCGGCAGTCGCGCGCCGTCCGCCGCCCACAGCCGTGGGTTCCACAGGATCTCCGGCAGCAGCCGGCTCCCGGCCAGGCACTCGCGCAGCTCGGTCTCCGGTGCCGAGCGGGTGCCGTCCGCGACCTCGGCGAAGGCCTTACGGATCAGCGCGGTCCGGCTGCGCCGGGCCCGGCGGATCTCCTCGTCCAGGGTTGCGAGGTCGGCGAAGCCCCGCTGAACGGCCTCGGCCACGGTGGCTCGGACCGGTCGTAGCTGACCCAGGTCCCGGGCGGCGTCCACGACAGCCCGGGCCGGTGAGCACACCGGGTAGAGGGCCGTCTTCCGGGCCCGGTGATCGAGCTGCAAGGTCCGGGCTATCACCGCGTAGCCAGCCGATCGGCGCCGTGTGTGGTGCGGCAGGATCAGGTGTACGTCCGTTGTGCGAGGGCTGTACCGAAAGCCGTACCAATCAGGGCCGCCAAGCCGGTGAGCTGCGCGTCCGGACCGGCGTAGAGCGTTGCGGCGATCCGTCGCTGCTCCTCGGTGAGGGTGCCGGTGACCAGCGCGTATGTCGCCGGCAGCACTCGCTGCCACAGGCCGCGCCGGGTCTGCCGGTACAGGTACATGTCGTCGAAGCCGGCGGCCAGGAGCTGAGCGCGCGTGACGATCTGCTGCTGGCGCTCGGCCACGTCCACGAGTTCGGGCGGGTGTTCAGGCATGCATCGCAGGATGCGGTTGCCGCTCGCCCGCTTTCTGCCCGCGCGGCCGGATCTGTGGACAGCCGACGCTCCTGTGGACAACTCCCGGCTGGCGGCCGCTTGTGATATGCGCCGTGTTAAGAAGGGGCCCCTGCTCTACCGGAGACGTTAAGAAGGGGCCCTTCCTTACACTTGGGCGGTGACCACGATGACGGCTCCCGTGCTGCGCCCGCTGACGATCGGGCGGCACGAGGTGTGGCCGCCGGTCGTGCTCGCGCCGATGGCCGGCATCACCAACGTCGGGTTCCGCCAGCTCTGCCGGGAGCAGGGTGGCGGCATCTACGTCTGCGAGATGATCACCACGGTGGCCCTGGTCGAGCGCAACCCGAAGACGCTGCGCATGATCGCCTTCGGGGAGGACGAGTCGCCCCGCAGCCTCCAGCTCTACGGCACCGACCCGGAGATCACCGCCGCCGCCGTGCGGATCGTCGTCGAGAAGGACCTCGCCGACCACATCGACCTCAACTTCGGCTGCCCGGTTCCCAAGGTCACCCGCAAGGGTGGCGGCTCAGCGCTGCCGTGGCGCCGCCGGCTCTTCGCCCGCCTCGTCAAGGCCGCGGTGGACGCCGCGTCGCCCGCGGGGGTGCCGGTCACGGTCAAGATGCGCAAGGGCATCGACGACGGCCATCTGACGTACGTCGAGGCCGGCCTCGCCGCCCAGGACGCGGGCGTCGCGGCGGTGGCCCTGCACGGGCGTACGGCGGCGCAGCGCTATTCGGGCACCGCCGACTGGGACGCGATCGCCACGCTCAAGGCGGCCCTCGACGTGCCGGTGCTCGGCAACGGTGACATCTGGGAGGCCGACGACGCGCTGCGGATGGTGGCCCACACCGGCGTCGACGGGGTGGTCGTGGGCCGGGGCTGCCTCGGCCGCCCGTGGCTCTTCGCCGACCTGGAGGCCGCGTTCAACGGGTCGCCCGAGCGCCGGCTGCCGACGCTGGGCGAGGTCGCGGCGACGATGCGGCGGCACGCGGAGTTGCTGGTCGAGCAGTTCACCGCCGGCGCCCGCGACGCCGCCCGGGGCGAGCGGGACGGCTGCACGGATTTCCGCAAGCACGTCGCCTGGTACCTGAAGGGGTTTCCGGTCGGCAGCGAGCTGCGCCGGTCGCTCGCCATGATCGAGAGCCTGGCCCAGCTCGACGACCTGCTCGGCAAGCTCGACCCGGCCGTGCCGTTCCCGGTGGAGACGCTCGGCCAGCCGCGCGGGCGCACCAACTCCCCGGGCAAGGTCTTCCTGCCGGACGGCTGGCTGGCCAGCCGCGACGACGACACCGTCCCCGAGGGCGCCGAACTGGACGACTCCGGCGGCTGACTCCGGCTCGCCTGCCTCGGACGGCGCTTGGCGGCGGCAACTTCGGGGACGTTGTCCCCTCGCTCCGCGCCGAGGCAGCAACTTCCCCGAAAATGTCGGCTGCCTCGCGAAGGGGGCGAGACGACGAAGGGCCGGCCCCCGGTGGGGGCCGGCCCTGTCGTGACGCCGGTGTGTCAGGAGGTGCTGTAGCCGCGGGTGGCGATCCAGTCGGCCAGGGCCTCGGTGGTCATCCAGTACGAGGCGGTGTCCGGGTTGGCCGAGTCGGCGATCTTCACCTGCTTGGCGCCGTCCCGGTAGCCCACCACGCTGATGTAGTGGCCGCCCTCGAAGGAGTGCAGCCCGCCCTCGGTGTCGGTCGCGGTGCCGGCGATGTTCGCCACCACGGCGCGGCCCTCGTCGACGGTGCGCTTGACGTCCTTGCGCAGCTTGTTGGTCTGCTTCTCGTCGGCCCGACCCTCGGAGATCTCGACGCTGCGGTAGACGTCGTCACCGGTCTCGTCGTTCAGCACCGGGGTGATGTCGTGGATGGAGTCGGTGCCGGCCTCGGTGGTGCCCATCCGCTCGGCCATGGCGTCCACGTCGACGGCCTTGCCCTGCACGGACAGGGCGTTCCGGGTGGCGGCCGGGCCGCAGTAGTAGAAGTTCGGCTGAGCCTGGTAGTCGACGGCCAGCTCGCGGTCGCCCTTGAGCTCGCCCATGAAGTCGCCGGTGCGCTCGGCCTGGGTGGCGGCCGGCTTGTCGTCGGCGTACGCGGTGGGGATCACACCGGTGATCACGCCACCGGTCACCGCGAGACCGGCGGCGGCCAGGGCGGCCTTGCGGGTACGCAGGAAATCGGTACGCATGATGATCGAAGCCTTTCGCTCGGGGGTGACGCGCGGCGGGCAAGGGGATGCACGTCGCCGGCGTGCTCACGGAGCCCGGTGTCACACTCGGGCCGTACGCCCGGCTGGGGGATGCCGCTCGGGCGTCCGAAGATGTAACCGTCCGGGGGCGCGGACCATTCCGGCCGGTGGGGCCGGGGCGCGGCACCGGTAGGGCGCGGCGGCCCTGGTCACGGTATGTACAACAGCCCTGGCGGCCCGCCGATTCCGGCCCTGGTGTGGCCCCGGCCACCGGACAGCCTGGCCGATTCCGGTCATTCGGTCACGGCGGGATCGTGGAAGGAAACGGCCCCCGGAGGGCTGACACCTGAGAACGGCGCGCCGATTCAGGCGATTGGGGTCCGGGTGCCGGTCTGGGCGGGGATGTGTGCGGTGACCGGTTCGTCCGTGGGCCACGGGATCTCCGGTGCCCGGTGGTAGGCGATGCCGGCCGCCGCCCACCGCCGGCCGTGCCCGGCCAGCCGCTCGCGGAACGCCGTCCAGTCGTGCGTGGCGCGCGGCGACCAGCCCAGCTCGGCCACGGCGGGCAGCCGGGGCAGGAGCATGAACTCGATCTCCGCCAGCGAGGTGACCGACTCGGTCCAGAGCGGGGCCTCGACGCCGAGGACCGCCTCCGCCGGCACGCCGGCCACGTGCGTCCCCGGATCCCAGTCGTACGCCCGACGCACGTCGATCAGGCCCGCCCAGTCGTGCCCGATCGGGGTGTCCGGGGCGTACTTCATGTCCAGGTACGCGTGGTTACCGGGGGAGAGGATCAGCCGGGCGCCGCGGCGTACGGCGTCGGCGGTCACCGGGTCCGCGCCGTCGGTGCCCCACCACTGGAGGACCCGCCCGTCGGTGTGCGCCGCCGGGGCGAGCTGGTGCCAGCCCACCACGGTCTTGCCGAGGTCCGCCACGATGCGCTGCACCCGCTCGACGAATCCGGTGTACGCCGTCCCCTTGACCTTGAAGGCCTCGTCCCCGCCCACGTGCAGGAACGGGCCGGGGGTGCGGGCGGCGACCTCGCCGAGCACGTCGGTGACGAAGTCGTACGTCCGCTCGTTGGCCGGGTCGACGTAGCTGAAGCCGACCTCGGTGCCGGTGTACGGCGGCGGCGCGACCCCGTCCGGTGCGAGCTCCGGGTACGCGGTCAGCGCGGAGTTGGTGTGCCCTGGCAGGTCGATCTCCGGGACGACGGTGATGTGCCGTTCGGCCGCGTACGCGACGATGCGCCGGTAGTCGGCCGCCGTGTACCACCCGCCGGGGGCGTCGCCGACCGCCGTCGCCCCGCCGACCGTCGCCAGTCGGGGCCAGGAGTCGACGGCGATCCGCCAGCCCTGGTCGTCGGTGAGGTGCAGGTGCAGGTGGTTGAGCTTGTACCGGGCCAGGTGGTCGATCACCCGCAGCACGTCGTCCACGCCGAAGAAGTGCCGGGCGACGTCGAGCATCGCGCCCCGGTACGCGAACCGGGGCCGGTCGGTGATCGACCCGCCGGGCACCACCCAGCGCTCCGCAACCGGGGTCGGGTTCTCGATGGCCGCCGGGAGGAGCTGCCGGAGGGTCTGTACGCCGTGCAGCAGCCCGGCCGGGGTGGCGGCGCCGATGCGTACCCCGGCCGGTGTCACGTCCAGGCGGTAGCCCTCGGGGCCGAGAACCGGGTCGTCGTCGAGCGCCAGCGCGATGCCGCCGGCCGGCTCCGGGCGGGCCGCGTCGGTGACCGGCAGCGGGTAGCCCGTGGCGGGGCGCAGCAGCGCGGCCAGTTGCTCTCCGACGGCCAGCGCGGCGGGGTCGGTGCTGACCCGGACCGCCGCCTCGGGGAGGAGAACGAAGTCCGCCGCCGGGTCGGGCGTGACCTGCTCGGGGGCCGGAACGACGTCGCCGAGCCGGACCGGCGACGGCGGGGCCAGCAGGTCCCCGGCCGTGCGGGCGGCCGCCCGGGCCAGCTCCGGCGCCGCCGGCGCCCGGTCGGCCAGGACGGGCGGCGCGGGGTCGGCGTGGCGGGCGGGCTCGCCGGCGCGCCGCGGCGCGGTCCCGGCGTCCAGCGGGTCCGGGGCGGCGGTGGGGGCGGATGACACGACGACGGCTCCGAGGGGTGTATTCGCGGCTGTTATGGCAAAGGTGACCTTCACCGGGATGCGGTGACGTCAAGAGTACGGGGAGCCGGCGATTGCGTGATCCTGCGCATGGAAGCGTTCCCAAAAAACGCCACGAACGCGGATGGTCGTGATAGCTGTGCCTATTGTCACCGAACGGTCCCAGGCCACTCGATGTTCGCTTAACCTTCGCCCACCGATCGGCATGTACCCCGGGATTACCGGTGGTCGGCTCCGGGGTATGTGGCAGCTGAACCTTCGTTAAGTGTCAATTCCGGCGCGCGTGGGAGGCTCTGGTGGCAGCGCAAGAGACGGTCGATCACAAGTACGTCTACGACTTCGCCGAGGGCAACAAGGATCAGAAGGACCTGCTCGGGGGCAAGGGCGCCAACCTGGCCGAGATGACCAACCTCGGCCTGCCCGTACCGCCGGGCTTCACGATCACCACCGAGGCGTGCAAGGCGTACCTCGCCACCGGTGAGCAGCCCGCCGGGTTGGCCGACCAGATCAGCGCCCGCGTCGGGGCGCTGGAGGCGGCGATGGGCCGGAAGCTCGGCGACCCGGAGGACCCGCTGCTGGTCTCCGTGCGCTCCGGCGCCAAGTTCTCGATGCCCGGCATGATGGAGACCGTCCTCAACGTCGGCCTCAACGACCGCAGCGTCGTCGGCCTCTCCGCGCAGGCCGGCGGCAACGACCGCTTCGCGTGGGACTCGTACCGCCGCCTGATCCAGATGTTCGGCAAGACCGTCTGCGACGTGCCGGGCGAGGAGTTCGAGCACGCGCTCGACGACGCCAAGCGCGCCAAGGGCACCACCAACGACCTCGACCTGGACGCCGGCGACCTGCGCGGCCTGGTCGACGCGTACAAGAAGATCTTCAGCAAGCACACCGGCCGGGAGTTCCCCCAGGACCCGCGCGAGCAGCTCGACCTCGCGATCAAGGCGGTCTTCGAGTCGTGGAACGCGGAGCGGGCGGTGATCTACCGCCGCCAGGAGCGCATCCCCGCCGACCTCGGCACCGCCGTCAACGTGGTCGCGATGGTCTTCGGGAACCTCGGATCGGACTCCGGCACCGGTGTCGCCTTCACCCGCGACCCCGCCAGCGGCGCGCAGGGCATCTACGGCGACTACCTCGCGAACGCGCAGGGCGAGGACGTGGTGGCCGGCATCCGCAACACCGTGCCGCTGCAGGAGCTGGAGCGGATCGACAAGAAGTCGTACGACGAGCTGCTCGACTACATGGCCCGCCTCGAGGGGCACTACAAGGACCTCTGCGACATCGAGTTCACCATCGAGCGCGGCAAGCTGTGGATGCTCCAGACCCGGGTCGGCAAGCGCACCGCCGCGGCGGCGTTCGTCATCGCCGGGCAACTCGTCGACGAGGGCCTCATCGACCTCGACGAGGCGCTGCACCGGGTCAACGGCGCCCAGCTCGCGCAGCTGATGTTCCCGCGTTTCAAGCTCGACCACGAGTTCCAGCCGGTCGCCAAGGGCATCGGCGCCTCCCCGGGCGCCGCCGTCGGCAAGGTCGTCTTCACCTCCGCCCGGGCGGTGGAGCTGGCCGGCGAGGGCGAGCAGGTAATCCTGGTCCGCCGGGAGACCAACCCCGACGACCTCAACGGCATGATCGCCGCGCAGGGCATCCTCACCTCCCGGGGCGGCAAGACCAGCCACGCCGCGGTGGTCGCCCGCGGCATGGGCAAGACCTGCGTCTCCGGCGCCGACGAGCTGGACATCGACATCCCGGGGCGGACGTTCACCGTCGCCGGGCAGACCGTCCGCGAGGGCGACGTCGTCTCCATCGACGGCACCACCGGCAAGGTCTACCTCGGCGAGGTGCCGGTCATGCCGTCCGAGGTGGTGCAGTACTTCGAGGGCGAGCTGGACCCGGAGCAGACCGACGACGCGCTGGTCAAGGCCGTACACCGGATCATGACGCACGCGGACGCCCGGCGGCGGCTGCTGGTACGCACGAACGCCGACACCGGAGCGGACGCCGCGCGGGCGCGGCGCTTCGGCGCCGAGGGCATCGGGCTGTGCCGCACCGAGCACATGTTCCTCGGCGAGCGGCGGGAGCTGGTCGAGAAGCTGATCCTGGCCCGCACCGACGACGAGCGGGACTCCGCGCTCGCCGCGCTGCTGCCGTTGCAGCGGGCCGACTTCGAGGAGATCTTCCGCGAGATGGACGGCCTGCCGGTCACCGTCCGGCTGATCGACCCGCCGCTGCACGAGTTCCTGCCGCCGCTGGAGCAGCTCGCGGTGAACGTCGCCGTCGCCCAGGAGCGGGGCGAGGACGTGGCGAAGGAGGAGGCGCTGCTCGCGGCCGTGCGGCGGATGCACGAGGAGAACCCGATGCTGGGCCTGCGCGGCGTCCGCCTCGGCCTGGTCATCCCCGGTCTCTTCGCCATGCAGGTCCGGGCGATCGCGGAGGCCGCGGTCACCGTCACCCGCGCCGGCGCGGTGGCCAAGCCGGAGATCATGGTCCCGCTGGTCGGCGCGGTGCAGGAGCTGGAGACGGTACGCGCCGAAGCTGAGAAGATCATCGCCGAGGTGGTCGGGGACAGCGGCGTCGAGGTGCTGATCGGCACGATGATCGAGGTGCCCCGGGCGGCGCTGACCGCCGGCCAGATCGCCGAGGCGGCGCAGTTCTTCTCGTTCGGCACCAACGACCTGACCCAGATGGCCTGGGGCTTCTCCCGGGACGACGTCGAGGGCGCGTTCTTCTGGCGGTACCTGGAGCTGGGCATCTTCGGCATCTCGCCGTTCGAGTCGATCGACCGCGAGGGCGTGGGCCGGCTGGTGCGCATCGCCGCCGAGGAGGGGCGTGCGGCGCGGCCCGGGTTGAAGCTCGGCGTCTGCGGCGAGCACGGCGGCGACCCCGAGTCGGTGCACTTCTTCCACGAGGTGGGGCTCGACTACGTCTCGTGCTCGCCGTTCCGGGTGCCGGTCGCCCGGCTGGAGGCGGGTCGCGCGGCGGTGGAGACCACCGGCTCCGACAGCCGCTGACGGACGTACGACGCGATGGCGGGCCCGGCGCGGGCCCGCCATCGGCGCGTCAGCGGATCGGCGGTCGGCTCCAGGTGTGGTGCGTCGTGCGGCGCGGCAGCGTCGTCCTCGCCGGACGGTGCGCGAGTGGGGCGTGCGCGTCGGGCGTCGCCGCGCGGGGCCGTGCGTCCAGCGCCGAACCGGCCCGGTGCGCCACCTTTCGGGCCTCGGCGTGCAGCCCCTCCAGGTCGTCGGTGGTGTCGGCGATGAGCGTGAGCAGCGCGTCGCGCCCGGCCGGGTACGTCACGACGGTGCCGCCCGCCGTGCGGACCAGCGCCTCCTGGAACGCGCCACGCCGCACCGTGGTCGCCACCCGGCTGGCCACTCCGAAGCCGGCCGCCGCGAGCGCCGCCAGGTGGGTGGCCTCCGTCCCGGGAAGGTCGCTGCCGATGACCAGTCCGTCGGTCCCCGCGAGCACGGCGCCGGCCACCTCCGGCCGGCGGCGCCGCAACCGGAGCAGTTCGGTACCCACCATCGTGTCCACGTCCACGAGAGTCTCCCCCGTCGTCGGATTGGCTGGTTGGTGACGTTCCGCGTCGGGAACGTTACCGGCCGCCCGCCGTCGCCCGCGATCCCGTAACCCTCGGCGATCGGTCGGCAACTCCCGACTGAACGGGGGTTGCGACGCCGGCCGACGCCGGTCGCCCGGCGCGCCGGGCGATGCCCTCCGGCGTAACCTGTCGGGATGAGCAGCGCCTGGGAGAGCCTCACCGTCGATGCGCGTGACCCGTTCCGACTGGCCCGTTGGTGGGCCGAGGCGCTGGGCTACCAGGTGGTCACGGAGAAGCCGGACGAGGTGGAGATCCGGCAGGCGCCCGACCGGTTGCCCGGCATCGTGTTCGTCGCGGTGACGGGGAGCAAGGAGGGCAAGAACCGGCTCCACGTCGACCTGCGTCCGGACGACCAGGAGGCGGAGGTCGAGCGGCTGGTGGACATGGGTGCCCGGCACGTCGACGTCGGCCAGGGCGACGTGGGGTGGACGGTGCTGGCCGACCCGGAGGGCAACGAGTTCTGCGTCCTGCGGCAGCGTGGGGGGTGACCGGCCCCGATCCGGACGAGCGGCGGTGGGTCGACGAGCCGCCGAAGGACACCGGGTACGGCCGCACGGCGTACGAGCGGGACCGCGCCCGGGTGCTGCACTCGGCGGCGTTCCGGCGGCTCGCCGCCAAGACGCAGGTGCACATGGCCGGCACCGACGACTTCCTGCGGACCCGGTTGACGCACTCGCTGGAGGTCGCCCAGATCGCCCGGGAGATGGGGGCGCGGCTCGGCTGCGACCCGGACGTGGTGGACGCCGCCGGGTTGGCGCACGACCTGGGGCACCCGCCGTTCGGGCACAACGGTGAGGACGCGTTGGACGGCCTGGCCGCACCGTGCGGCGGCTTCGAGGGCAACGCGCAGACGCTACGCGTCCTCACCCGCCTGGAAGCGAAGGTCATCGGCCCGGACGGCGCCTCCGCCGGGCTGAATCTCACCCGGGCCTCCCTCGACGCGGTGAGCAAGTACCCGTGGACCCGGCGTCCGGGCGAGCGCAAGTTCGGCGTGTACGCCGACGACCGGCCGGTCTTCGACTGGCTGCGGGCCGGCGTCCCGGACGCGCGCCGCTGCCTGGAGGCGCAGGTGATGGACTGGGCCGACGACGTCGCGTACTCGGTGCACGACGTCGAGGACGGCATCCACGGCGGGTACGTGACGCTGCGCCCGTTGCTGGCCGACGCGGACGAGCGGGCTGCGCTCTGCGCCGACGTGGCGGCCACGTACTCCGGCGAGTCCCCGGCCGACCTGGCGGAGGTGCTGGTCGACCTGCTCGCCGACCCGGTGCTCGCGCCGCTGGCCCACTACGACGGCAGTCACCGGGCGCAGGCCGCGCTGAAGGCCACCACCAGCGTGCTGACCGGCGGCTTCGTCTCCGCGGCGGTGGCCGCGACGCAGGCGCACTTCGGTTCCGGTCCGCACCGCCGCTACGCCGCCGACCTGGTCGTCCCCCGTGGGATCCGGGCGCGGTGCGCGCTGCTCAAGGGCATCGCGCTGCGGTACGTGATGCGCCGCCCCGGCTCCCGGGGCCGCTACGAGCGGCAGCGGCGGATCCTCACCGACCTGGTGGAGATCCTGACCGACCGGGCTCCGGACGCGCTGGACGTGGTCTTCGCGCCGCTGTGGCGGGTGGCCCCCGACGACGCGGCCCGGTTGCGCGTGGTGATCGACCAGGTCGCCTCGCTGACCGACCCGGCGGCCGTGGCCTGGCACGCCCGGCTGGCCGGCGAGGCGGCGGACGGGCGACCCGCGGTGGGCGGCCCGCGCAACTTAGGCTAGCCTAACCCGCATGACGGAGCGCCCGAAGAAGGTCACGTCCGCCCGGGTCGTCCGCACCGGGCGGCCGACCCCGCACCTGGTCCGGCTGGTGCTCGGCGGCGACGAACTGGCCGGCCTGCCGGTGGGCGAGTTCACCGACCACTACATCAAGATCCTCTTCCCGGTGCCCGGGGTCGCCTACCCCGAGCCGATGGACCTCGCGGCGATCCGTCGAGACCTGCCGCCCGCGCAGTGGCCCCGGCTGCGCGCGTACACCGTGCGGGCCTTCGACCCGGTCACCAACGAGCTGACCGTCGACGTCGTGCACCACGGCGACGAAGGACTCGCCGGCCCGTGGGCGGCCGCGCTACGCCCCGGCGACCCCGTGCAATTCGTCGGCCCCGGCGGCGCGTACGCCCCCAGCCCGGAGGCCGACTGGCACCTGCTGGTCGGTGACGAGAGCGCGCTGCCCGCCATCGCCGCCGCGCTGGAACGGCTGCCCGCCGGCGCGCCGGCCACCGTCCTCGTCGAGACCAGCGGCCCGGCCGAGGAGCAGCCCCTGCCCAGCCCTGGCGCGGTCGAGCTGACCTGGCTGCACCGCGGCGACCGGCCGGTGGGGGAGGCGCTCGTCGCGGCGGTCCGCGCGCTGGACTTCCCGCCCGGCGACGTGCACGCCTTCGTGCACGGTGAGGCGACCTTCGTCAAGGAGCTGCGCCGGCTGCTGCGCGTCGAGCGCGGCATCCCCCGCGAGTGGCTGTCCATCTCCGGCTACTGGCGTCGCGGCCTGGACGACGAGGGCTGGCGGGCCAGCAAGCCGGACTGGAACCGCCAGGTCGAGGTCGAGGAGTCGGCCGCCCTCGCCGCCTGACGCCGCGTCGCCCGGCCCGCCCTCGTCAGGAACCCGGGGGAGGCGCGGCCGTCGGTCGATATCGACCGCGCGTCGCTCGCCCGACCCGCAGTATGGGCAGGGGGTGACCATGGGCGAGCAGGTGGGGCAACGGCCCGTCACCGGGAGCCCGGACCGCCTGGTGCTGGCTCTCGGCGTCGGTGGTGTCCTGGCGGTCGTGGCCTGGGGCGTACTGGCCAGGGAGTCGCTGGCCGGCGTCGGCGCGTCCGGGCTGGCCTGGGTCATCGACACGTTCGGCTGGTTCTTCGTCGTCGCGGCGGACGCCTTCCTGGTGCTCGCCGTGGTGCTGGCACTGTCCCGGTTCGGCGCGATCCGGCTGGGCGGCGACTCGGACCAGCCCGAATTCAGCACGCTGGCCTGGGTCGCCATGATGTTCAGCGCCGGCATGGGCATCGGGCTGGTCTTTTTCGCGGTCGCCGAGCCGATCCAGCACTACGCGACCCCGCCGCCGGCCACCGGTGTCGAACCGGAGACCGGTGCCGCCGCCTCCGCCGCCATGCAGTTCACCCTGTTCCACTGGACGTTGCACCCGTGGGCGATCTACGCGGTGGTGGCGCTCGCCCTGGCGTACTCGACGTTCCGGAAGGGCCGGGAGAACCGGATCTCGGCGGCGTTCCGGCCGGTGCTCGGCGCGCACGCGGACGGCACGGCGGGCCGGATCATCGACCTGCTGGCCGTCTTCGCCACGGTCTTCGGCTCCGCGACCAGCCTCGGCCTCGGCGCTCTCCAGGTGGCCGCCGGCCTGGACCTGGTCGCCGGGGTGCCCGACACCACCACGGTGGAGCTGGTGGTGATCGGCTCGCTGACGCTGGCCTTCGTCATCTCGGCCTTCTCCGGGCTGCACCGGGGCATCAAGTGGCTGTCCACCACCAACGTGGTGCTGGCGGTGGCGCTGATGCTGTTCGTGTTCGTGGTCGGCCCGACGATCTACACCCTGGAGGTGCTGCCCGCCTCGATCGGGGACTACCTCGACAACCTGATCTTCATGTCGACCCGGACGGGCGCCTTCTCCGACCCGTCCTGGCTGGGCTCCTGGACGATCTTCTACTGGGCGTGGTGGATCTCGTGGGCCCCGTTCGTCGGCACCTTCATCGCCCGGATCTCCCGTGGGCGTACGGTGCGCCAGTTCCTGGTCGGCGTGCTGCTGGTGCCGAGCGGGGCGAGCGCGCTCTGGTTCGCGGTGCTGGGCGGCAGCGCGCTGCGGGTGCAGGCCACCGGCACCCGTGACCTGGTCGCCGACGCCGCCGCCGGCACCGAGCAGGCGCTGTTCGGGTTGCTCGACGCGCTGCCGCTGGCGGCGCTGACCAGCGTGCTGGCCATGGTGCTGGTGGCGCTGTACTTCGTCACCAGCGCGGACTCGGCCTCGCTGGTGCTCGGGTCGCTCACCTCCGGGGGAGCGTTGCGCCCGCACCGGGTCCTCGTGGTCACCTGGGGGGTGTTGATCGGCGCGACCGCGGCGGTGCTGCTGCTGGTCGGTGGCCTGAGCGCCCTGCAACAGGCGACGATCATGGTTGCCCTGCCGTTCGTGGTGGTGATGCTCGGCCTCGCCGTGTCGCTGGTGAAGGAGATGTCAGAGGACCCGGCGATCCGCCCGGTGGCCCCTACCAGGCGGTACGGGCTGGCCGCGGCGATCCGGGCCGCCCGGTCGTACGAGGAGGAGGACCCGCCGCCGGTCCGGCGCTACCTCCGCCGCCGGCCGCGCTGACCGCGCCCGGCGCCCGGCGCCGGCGTGACGCCGACCGCGCCCGCCGCCCGGCGCCGGCGGGACGCCGACCGTGGCGGACCACAGCGGTGGTCGCCACACGCGGTGTCCCCCGGCGACGGATCGTCGGTCGGGCAGGGCAGGATGTACGGCGAGGAGGTGGCGGCCAATGGCGGGGCGGATCCGGGACGAGGACATCGCGCTGGTCCGCGAGCGCACCTCGATCGCCGACGTCATCTCCGAGACGGTCACCCTCCGGTCCGCCGGCGGCGGCAACCTGAAGGGTCTCTGCCCCTTCCACGACGAGAAGAGCCCGTCGTTCAACGTCTCGCCCGCTCGCAACGTCTGGTACTGCTTCGGCTGCGGTGCCGGCGGCGACGCCATCAAGTTCCTGATGGACGCCGAGCACCTCAGCTTCGTCGAAGCCGTCGAGCGCCTCGCCGCGCGCGCCGGCCTCCAACTGCGGTACGTCGAGAGCGACAACTCGGCGCCGCGCGCGCGCCCGCAGCAGGGGCAGAAGCAGCGGCTGGTCGCCGCCCACGCCGCCGCCGTCGAGTTCTACCAGGCCCAGCTCACCACGCCCGGCGCCCGCCCGGCCCGCGAGTTCCTGGCCCGGCGCGGCTTCGACCGGGCCGCCGCCGAGCGGTACGCCTGCGGCTTCGCCCCCGACGGGTGGGACCTGCTGACCAAGCACCTGCGCCAGCGCGGCTTCACTCACGACGAACTGGTCACCGCCGGGCTGTCCCGGCCGGCGCGCTCCGGCAGCCTGATCGACCGCTTCCGTCGCCGGCTGCTCTGGCCGATCCGCGATTTGACCGGTGACGTCATCGGTTTCGGCGCGCGCAAGCTCTTCGACGACGACGACGGCCCGAAGTACCTGAACACCCCCGAGACGCCGATCTACAAGAAGTCGCACGTCCTCTACGGCATCGACCAGGCCAAACGGGAGATCGCCAAGCAGGGCAAGGTGGTCGTGGTCGAGGGCTACACCGACGTGATGGCCTGCCACCTCGCCGGCGTGCCGACCGCCGTGGCGACCTGCGGCACCGCGTTCGGCGCCGACCACATCGGGGTGCTGCGCCGGCTGCTGCTCGACACCGACGCGGTGGCCGGGGAGATCATCTTCACGTTCGACGGTGACGCGGCCGGCCAGAAGGCGGCGCTGCGCGCGTTCGACGACGACCAGCGCTTCGTCGGGCGTACCTTCATCGCCGTCAGCCCCGACAACATGGACCCGTGCGACCTGCGCCTGGCCAAGGGCGACCTCGCGGTCCGCGACCTGGTCGCGCGCCGCGAGCCGCTGGTCGACTTCGCGCTGCGCCATGTGATCAGCCGGTACGACCTCGACACCGTCGACGGCCGGGTGGAGGCGATGCGCCGGGCGGCGCCGCTCGTCGCCAAGATCAAGGACCGGGAGAAGCGCCCGGAGTACGTCCGCAAGCTCGCCGGTGACCTCGGCATGGAGATCGAGCCGGTGCAGCGGGCCGTGCTGGCGGCCGGACACGCCCCGCCGCCGGGACGGGGCGACGGCGCGCCGCCGCGTTCCGCCCCCGCCGAGCCGAGCGTGGACAGCCCGCGGTCGATGGTCGAGCGGGAGGCGTTGAAGCTCGCCCTCCAGGTGCCGGTGCTCGCCGGGCCGATGTTCGACGCGGTCGAGGCCCCGGAGTACCGGCACCCCGTGCACGTGGCGGTCCGGGCGGCGGTCGCCGCGGCCGGCGGTGCGGCGGCGGCCACCGGCGGCGCGGTGTGGATCGAGTCGGTCCGGGACGCCTGCGACGACCTCGCCGGCAAGGCGCTCGTCGGCGAGCTGGCCGTCGAGCCGCTGCGCATCGACGGCGAGCCGGATCCGCGCTACGTGTCGGTCACCATGGCTCGCCTCCAGTGGGGCTCGGTCACCGGCCGGATCCGGGACCTGAAGTCGAAGATCCAACGGATCAACCCGGTGAGCAACAAGGACGAGTACTTCGCCGCCTTCGGCGAGCTGCTGTCGCTGGAGCAGCACGCCCGGGCGCTGCGCGAGCAGGCCGCGGGAGGGCTGTAGGTGGCACTCTCCGCAGGAGGGCGTTAGATGGCACTGTTCCGTCGCCGGCCGAAGCTGCCGCCGGCCGACCGTCCGCCGCTCGGCCCCGACGAGCGCGTGCTGGCCTGGGCCGCCGCCGGCAACGGGGAGGGCGACGGGGTGCTGGTCGCCACCAACCTCGGGCTCTGGCTGCCGGGCCGGGGGCACCGCCTCGGGTGGCACGACATCCTCAAGGCGGTCTGGTCCGGCCGGGAGCTGACCGTCACCCCCGCCGAACGCGTCGCCGAACGCGACGGCTACCTGGTGGTGGCCGACTGTCCCGCCGAGACGTACCTGCTGCTCGACCCCGGGGACCTGCCGCACCAGGTGCGGGCCCGGGTCACCCGTTCGGTGGCGTACACCGAGGCCCACCCGGTGCCCGGCGGAGCGGGCCGGATCGCCGCCCGCCGGGTGCCCGGAGTCGACGGTCTGACCTGGACGGTCCGCTTCGAGCCCGGCACCCCGGCCGACGACCCGGAGGTGCTGGCCGAGACCGACCGCCTGGTCGCCGCCGCCCGGGCCGCGACGACGCCCCGGGACGCCTGACCGGACGGGGCGCCGCCCCCGGGCTCTGGCCCATAGGATCAGGCATGATCACAGTCGGCAAGCTCGACCAGCGCGACCGCATCCACTGGGAAGAGCATTTCCGCGGCTATCTTGACTTCTACGAGCGTTCCCTGACCGCCGAGGAGATCGATCGCGCCTGGGCAGCCTTCGCCGACGACACCAGAGTGCACGCCCTCGGCGCGAAGATCGATGGCCGCCTCGTCGGCATCACCCACTTCCTTGCGCACGCCAACACCGCGGCACCACCCGGTCGAGACTGGTGCTACCTCCAGGACCTGTTCACGGCACCGGACGCTCGTGGCCAGGGCGTGGCACGTGCCCTCATCGCGGCGGTCGTCGAGTGGGCGCGCGCCCGGGACTGCAGCCGGGTCTACTGGACCACCCACGAGTCCAACGCCACGGCGCGCCGACTGTACGACGAGGTTGCACTGAATCGAGGCTTCATCGTGTATCAGATCAGCTTCTGACAACGGCACCCTCACCGTCGGAGCCGGGACGCACGATCGAATACGCGGGAGCGGCATGTGGCTCGGCGTGTCGGGTCGGTGTGGCGTATCCGATCATGGTTTGCCGGTAACTCGGTGGGGAGTGTCGGACCGGGTCGCTAGGGTCGGTGCGTGACCACGGCACAACCACTCATCCAGGCACGGGGGCTGGTGAAGCGGTTCGGCGACTTCACCGCCGTCGACGGCATCGACGTGGAGGTCCGCGCCGGCGAGGCGTTCGGCTTCCTCGGGCCCAACGGCGCCGGCAAGTCGTCCACCATGCGGATGATCGGCTGCATCTCGCCGCCCAGCGGCGGGGAGCTGCGCATCCTCGGCATGGATCCGGTGCGCGACGGGCCGGCCATCCGGGCCCGCCTCGGCGTCTGCCCCCAGCTCGACAACCTCGATCCCGAGCTGACCGTCCGGGAGAACCTGACCACCTACGCGCGCTACTTCGGCATCCCGCGCCGGGTGGCCCGGGCGCGCGCCGGTGAGCTGCTCGACTTCGTGCAGCTCGCCGAGCGGGCCGACAGCAAGGTCGAGCCGCTCTCCGGCGGCATGAAGCGGCGGCTCACCATCGCCCGGGCGCTGGTCAACGAGCCGGAGATCGTGCTGCTGGACGAGCCGACCACCGGCCTCGACCCACAGGCCCGTCACCTGGTGTGGGAGCGGCTGTTCCGGCTCAAGCAGCAGGGCGTCACGCTGGTGCTGACCACGCACTACATGGACGAGGCCGAGCAGCTCTGCGACCGCCTGGTCGTCATGGACGGCGGGCGGATCGTCGCCGAGGGGTCGCCCCGCGCGCTCATCGAGCAGCACTCCACCCGGGAGGTGGTCGAGCTGCGCTTCCCGGCGGAGTCCCAGGAGGCGTTCGCCGGCAAGCTCGACGGGCTGGGGGAGCGGGTCGAGGTGCTGCCCGACCGGATCCTGCTCTACGTCGCCGACGGCGACGCCGCCGTGGCCGAGGTGGCCGCGCTCGGCCTGCACCCGGTCAACGTGCTGGTCCGCCGCAGCAGCCTGGAGGACGTCTTCCTGCACCTCACCGGCCGCACCCTGGTGGACTGAGGGGTTAGGAAGGGCCCCTTGTTAACGCCTGGCGTTGTACAAGGGACCCTTCCTAACACTGCCCGGTCAGCCGGTGAGGAGCAGTCCGAGGCCGGCCAGCAGGGCGACACCGAACAGCGCGGCCAGGGTCACGGCGTGGCGGCGGGCACCCGGACCGCCGACGAGCCGCAGGGCGAGGGCGAGCGGGCCGATGGGTTGCATGGCGTGTGATTCCTTCCGGTAGACGACGGCGATCCGTGCGGCGGCGACGGTGGTCCCCACCGCGAGGCGCAGGGGTGACAGGCCGAGTTCGGCGGCTCCCTGCACGTCGGCCCGCCACTGTTCGAGGTGGCGGGCGCGGTGCGGGCCGGGCAGCAGCGCGGCGGCACAGCGGACCAGGGCGAGCGCGACGGCCAGCCGATCCATCAGGCCTCCCGGGGCCGGATGGGCCGGATGGACCGGACCGGGGCGGCCCGCGCGTCCGCCCGGGCGCACACCCGTTGCGCTTCCCGGGCACCGTCGGCGGTCAGTTCGTACATGCGTCGTCGGGGTCCGCGCCGATCCGTCTCCTCCCAGGAGGACGTGACCCAACCGTGCCGCTCCAGGCGCTCCAACAGTGGGTAGACGCTGCCGGACGGACGCCCGGTCACCTTGATGATCTCCAGGCCCCAGCGTGGCCGCCCGCCGTCGAGCAGGACGCGCAGCACGTCGACGGTGGCGCCACCGATCCGTCCGAGCGGCTCCATGCGCTTACCCTACCTATGTAGATTAAGGCTGTCCAGATCTGTCGGGGCCGCCGTCGCTCCGGGCGCGGGCCCAGGTCAGGAAGCGGTCGTGCAGGTTCACCGGTGCTGCTGTGCCGCTCAGGTCGGCCAGGTCGGTCATGGCCTCGGCCAGCAGCGTGCCGAGGTAGATCAGCAGCCCGGTCCGGTTCTCGCGGTACTCGCCGAGCAGCGCCAGCCGGGCCGGTGAGCACGGCCAGGCGGCGCCGCACACCCGGCACCGCCAGGACGGGCGCGCCGCGACGTGCGGGCGGTACCGCGGCATCAGCGCGGGCCCTCCGGCCCGCCCGGCCACCGGCCACCGTCCGCCCGCCACTCCTGCGCCCGGGTCAGCCGCCCTGGGCAGCCCGGTCGGTTGACGGGGAAGACCCGTGTCGGGGCGGCCGCCCACGCGGGGCGGGCCGCGGCGTCGGTGGGGACGATCTCCGTCGGGGCGGTCGTGCTACGGGCGCGGTCGGTGGGGGCCGCCTCGGACGGGGCGGTAGCCCCTCGGGGAGGGGCGTGGTCGCCGGTCGGGGCGGTGATCCCTGCGGAACGGGCCGGGGCGTCGGTGGGAGCCCGGCCGGTGGAGGCGGTCGCCCGGGTCGGGCGCTCGTCCGGCGTACGCCGGGGGAGCGGTGGCGTCGGGAGCGGGGTGGGCGGTGCCGGGCGCGGGCAGCGCCAGAACCTGAGTCGCATGGAGCCCTCCGTCGAGGTGGGAGGGGAGCGCCCCGGAGCTGTCGGGCCGGGGCGCTCCCGGCCTGGTTCCGCCCGCCGTCCGATCCCGTGAGCGGTTCCGCTGCGTGACAGTCTGTTGGCGACGCGACTACGGTGGGAGGTCCCGCGCGCCGACGACCAGCGCGTACGGCGGCCGACCCCAGGCGGTCCGAAGATGTACGGAGGCTGTCCGTGGAACGCTCGTCCATGCTGGACCACTTCGCCGAGGAGTTGCGGCTGGCCCGCGCCACGAGCGGCATGTCCCAGACCGCGCTCGCCGAGGCGCTGAGCTACTCGGGCGCGCTGGTGGCCAAGGTGGAGACCTGCGAGCGCCGGCCGAGCTTGGACTTCGCCCGCCGGTGCGACACGGTGTTCGGGGCGGACGGGCGGTTCGAACGCATCCAGCGGCGGATCAGCCGGGAGACCGTGGTGCCGTGGTTCCGCGACTGGGCCGGCATCGAACAGGAGGCGACGGCCCTGCGCTCGTTCGAACCGCTCTACGTGCCGGGCCTGTTGCAGACCGAGGCATATGCCCGTGCTATCCATGCTGGCGGCGGGCTGTTTGCGTCGGACGAGATCGAGCAGCAGGTGGCGACCCGGCTCGACCGACAGGCGGCATTGATCCGCGACCGGCCACCGCTGCTCATGGTGGTCGTCGATGAGCACGTGCTGCGCCGCCGGATAGATGTTCCGGAGTTGATGCGCGAACAGTTGCTTCACCTGGTGAAGCTCGGCAACACGCTGCCCCGGGTCCGAATCCAGGTCGTGCCGCTCTCCGCCGGGGCCTACGCTGGGCTTGGCGGCCCCTTCGTGATCGCCACCTTGCCGACCGGAGAAGACGTTGTCTACGTGGAGGGACAGCTCCACGGGCAGGTGATCGACCGTCCGGAGTACGTGCGGCAGATGGTCGACGTGTGGGAGTCGATCCGAAGTGAGGCACTATCGCAGCAGCAGTCCCTCGATCTGATAGCGGAAGTGGCGGAGACATGGACCTGACCGGTGCCCGATGGCGCAAGAGCAGCCGCAGTAACGGCCAAGGCGGCAACTGCGTGGAGGTCGCCGACAACCTCCCCGGCCTGGTGGCCGTACGCGATTCGAAGGACCGGGGCGGGCCGGTGCTGGCCTTCGGTCCGGACGCCTGGCGCGCGTTCGTCGCCCACGCTCCCGAGCGCCCGTAACGGCCCGTTGCCCGACGACAGCGCGCACCGCGACGTCCCGCCGGGCGTTCTGGTCGGCAGCCTGTGGTGGAGAGGGAGGGCGTGAACCGGCGTCGGCGTGAGCCCCGGCCGCGGGAGCAGGTGATCGGCCGGCACTTCGCTGACCCGGGCCGGCCGCCGGACGGCGCCAGCACGGCCGGGTAGACCTGCTACCGCCCCGGGCCGAACAGCGGATCGCCGGTGGGCGGCCTCAGGCCGGCGCTCGCGACGGCGGCCTCGAGGCGCGAAAGCCGGGCCTTGATCTGCTCGAGCTCGGCGGACAGCGCGTCCGCGCCGGCCCCGGACGCCGCGCCCCCAACGCCGAGCTGGGTGCGCAGGGATGCCACCTCCTCCGTCAGCGCGGTGATGGTGCGTTCGACGGCGTCGAGGAAGGTGTCGACCTCCTCCTCGTCGTACCCCCGCTTGCCCAGCGGGGGCTTCTTGAACGCGACGTTGTGGACGTCGGCCGGCGTGAGGTTGGGCAAGGCACTCTCCGGGGTGCTCGGTGGAGCCAGATGGTACGTCAGCCGCGCTCGCCGCTCGCCGCTCGCCGCTCGCCGCTCGCCGCTCGCCGCTCGCCGCTCGCCGCTCGCCGCTCGCGGTGAGCGGAGGCGCGGGCGTCCGAGCCGGCCGCTGTGCGGGGTTCGTCGCGCGTGAGCGCCCGCCGTTAAGAAGGGGCCCTTGCTCTACCGCAGGCGTTAATAGGGGGCCCTTCCTTACCCCGGGGCCGTAGGGTGGCCGCGGCCTGTCGTACCGCTGCGGTAGGAAGGCCGGGTGGACGGGGAGCGGAGTGGCATGACACAACTGGCGCGGGAGCGGGCCCGGCCGGCCCTGCCGCGGGTGCCGGCGCTGGCGGTGCTCGCGCACTACCTGGTGGGTTACCGGCGCACCTGGCGGGCGGGCGTGTTCTCGTCGTTCCTGCTGCCCGCGCTGACCGTGCTCGGGTTCGGGGTGGGCGTCGGGGCGTACATCGACCAGGGCGTCGGCGGCGTCTCCTACCTGGAGTGGATCGTCGGTGGCCTGCTCGCCTCGACGGCGATGCAGGTGGCGATCGGCGAGTCGACCTGGCCGGTGTTCAGCAACTTCCAGTGGGTCAAGCTCTACTCGGCGCAGAGCGCGGCGCCGCTGCGGGTCGGTGACATCCTCGCCGGTCACCTGGCGTTCGTGCTGTTCCGGGTGCTCACCTCGATCGTGGCGTTCCTCCTGGTGACCGGGCTGCTGGGGGCGCTCCGGTCGCCGTGGGCGGTGCTGGCGCTGCCGGTGGCGGCGCTGCTCGGCCTGGCGGTCGCGGCACCCACGTTCGCGTACGCGGCGGCGGTCGACACGGACAGTTGGCTGGCGATGCTGTTCCGGTTCGCGGTGATCCCGATGACGCTCTTCGCCGGGGTGTTCTTCCCGGTCGAGTCGCTGCCGCTGGGGCTGCGCTGGCTCGCGTACGCGACGCCACTGTGGCACGCCGTCGACCTGAGCCGGGCGGCGACCCTCGGCGTCGCTCCGCAGTGGTCGGTCCTCGGCCACCTGCTCTACCTGACCGCCTGGGCGGTCGGCGGCTGGCTGCTGGCCCGCCGCACCTTCGGCCGCAAGCTCGTCGTCTAGGAAGGGGTGTCATGGTAGGTCTGGTCCTGCCCCGGCTGGTCGACGTCTCCGCCGCCTCGCGGCGGTCGGCCTCGGTGACCGAGCGCAACGTCGCGGCCCTCAAGTCCGTCTACTGGCTGCTGCTGGTCTCCGGTTTCGTCGAGCCGCTGCTCTACCTGCTCTCGATCGGCGTCGGCGTGGGCGCGCTGGTCGGCGACCTCACCCTGCCCGGTGGCGCGGTCGTCACGTACGCGGCGTTCGTCGCGCCGGCCATGCTCGCCTCGTCGGCGATGACGGGTGCGCTCGCGGAGACCACGTTCAACTTCTTCGGCAAGATGAAGTACATGAAGCTGTACGACGGGGTGATCGCCACCCCGGTGCAGCCGTTCGAGATCGCCCTCGGCGAGTTGGCGTGGGCGATGCTGCGGGGCAGCGCGTACTCGGCCGCGTTCCTGGCCGTGATGGCCGTGATGGACCTGACCAGCGTCAGCCGCGCCCTGGCGGCCTTCCCGGCGGCGGTGCTGGTCGGGTTCGCGTTCGGCGCGCTCGGCATGGCGATCTCCACGTTCATGCGCAGCTGGCAGGACTTCGACCTGATGGGCTCGGCGCAGTTCGTCCTGTTCCTGTTCTCCGGCACGTTCGTTCCCGCCGAGGCGTACCCGGCGGTGCTGCGCTGGCTGGTCGAGGTGACCCCGCTCTACCGGGCCGTGCACCTGATCCGGGGCGTCACCGTCGGCACGGCGGGCTGGGGCTGGCTGCTCGACATCCTCTACCTGCTGCTGGTCCTGGCGCTCGGCCTGCTGGTCGCTTCGCGCCGGATGGGCAGGTTGCTCTACAGGTAGGTGGTTAACCCCTGCCGCCGCCGGGGCATGTCGGAGGAGCACCATTGCCGACGTGAGGGGGAGGGGCGATGGCCTCCGATGAGTCTTCTGCCCGGAACGGGCGTGAGTTCCGGGACCGGCCGGTCGGCCCGGACGACGGGCCGCAGAGCCCGACGGAGCTCCCCGGCGCCGGCTGGAAGGCGGCGCTGAAGCGCACCGTCCGCGAGTTCCAGGACGACAGCCTGATCGACTGGGCGGCGGCGCTCACCTACTACGGGGTCCTGTCCATCTTCCCCGGCCTCCTGGTGCTGATCTCGCTCCTCGGCCTGCTCGGGCCTCGGGCCACCGAGGGGGTGCGGGAAACCGTCAACCAGGCGGTGCCGCAGCAGAACATCCAGGACATCATCGACGCCGCGATCCGACAGGCCCAGGGAAGCGGCGGGCTGGCGAGCATCGGCGCGATCGTCGGTCTGCTGGCCGCGTTCTGGTCGGCCTCCGGCTACATCGCCGCGTTCATGCGGGCGTCGAACACCATCTACGACGTGCCGGAGGGCCGGCCGATCTGGCAGACCCTGCCGATCCGGGTCGGCGTGACCGCGGTGATCGGCGTACTGCTGCTGGCCAGCGCCCTGATCGTGGTGTTCACCGGCGGTCTCGCCGAGGCGGTCGGGAACGCCGTGGGGCTCGGTGACACGGCGGTGACGGTCTGGAACATCGCCAAGTGGCCGGTGCTGCTGGTGCTGGTCAGCCTGATGTTCGCGATCCTCTACTGGGCCTCACCCAACGCGCGGCACGGCGGCTTCCGCTGGGTCAGCCCGGGTGGCGTGCTGGCCGTGGTGATCTGGCTGGTGATCTCCGGCCTCTTCGCGCTCTACGTCAGCAACTTCGGCTCGTACAACAAGACGTACGGCGCGCTCGCCGGTGTGATCATCTTCCTGATCTGGCTGTGGCTCAGCAACATCGCCATCCTGCTCGGCGCCGAGTTCGACGCGGAACTGGAGCGCAGCCGCGCCATCTCGGCGGGCCACTCGGCCGACGAGGAGCCGTACGTCGAGTTGCGGGACGACCGCAAGCTTCGCAAGAAGCGCAACGCCGGCCGGCGCTGAGCCGACCCGCCGCTGCCACGCCCCGCCGTCCGCCCGGACGGCGGGGCGTTCCCGTGTCCGCCACCACGGGCACCCCCGTGAGGGTGGCAGGTCGCAACTTCGGGGGAAGTGCTGCCTCCGGGCCTCGGGAGGCAGCACTTTCCCCGAAGTTGCCGCCACGCTCTCTCGTCGCGGGTGGGAGGCCCAGGATCGCCCAGGCGGGAAGGGGGATCTTTTCTTGATCCACTTATAGCTTTTGTTCGTATGGACAGAAGTTGGAAACAAAATGGCTGAAGCTCTGGACAGGCGGCGCGGAAGGCTCCTACTGTGTCGGACACGACACATCGACATTGCACCGATGTGAACGACACCGACGAAGAGGTGAGTCCCGTGCGGACCGTCGATCCCCTGCACGTGCGACTGCTGCGGCTGCTCCGGGACGAGGGGGCGGTGTCCCGGGCCGAGCTGGCGGACCGCCTCCAGATGCCGCGCCCGAGGCTGCTGGCCGAGCTGGAGCGCCTCGTCGGCCTCGGCTACGTCGCCGAGGCCGGCCTCGCGGCCTCCCGGGGCGGCCGGCGCTCCACCCTCGTCGAGCTGAGCCCGCACCTGCGCTTCGCCGCCGTCGACCTGGGCGCCAGCTCGATCGACGTCGAGGTGGTCAACGGCCGGCTGGAGCCGGTGGCCGCGTACGCGGAGCCGGCCGACATCCGCAACGGTCCCAAGGTGACGCTCCAGCGGGTCAACGAGCTGCTGCACAAGGCGCGCGTGGACGGGGCGTACGAGCGGCTCGACGCGGTCGGCGTCGGTGTGCCAGGGCCGGTGAGCTTCCGCGACGGCGTCCCGGTCTCACCCCCGATCATGCCGGGCTGGGACCGCTTCCCGGTGCGGGAGCTGCTCACCCGGGAGCACGGCTGCCCGGCGGTGGTCGACAACGACGTCAACATCATGGCGATCGGGGAGCGGCACGGCGGGGTGGCCCACTCGGTCGACGACTTCCTGTTCGTCAAGATCGGCACCGGGATCGGGTGCGGGATCTACCTCAGCGGCGAGGTCTACCGGGGCACCGACGGCTGCGCCGGGGACATCGGCCACATCCAGGTCGACTCCCACGGTCCGATGTGCTCCTGCGGCAACGTCGGCTGCCTGGAGGCGCTGTTCAGCGGCGCGGCCCTGGCCAAGGACGCGGCGGCGGCCGCGCGCAGCGGCGCGTCACCGGCCCTCGCCGAACGGCTCGCCGCCCGGGGCGCCGTCACCGCCGTGGACGTCGCCGAGGGCGCCGTCGAGGGCGACGTCACCTGCATCCAGCTCATCCGCGACGGCGGCCGGCGGGTCGGTGGGGTCCTGGCCGGGCTGGTCAGCTTCACCAACCCGTCGATGATCGTGATCGGCGGTGGGCTGGCGCAACTCGGCCACATCCTGCTCGCCGAGATCCGCAGCGTGGTGTACCGCCGGTCGCTGCCGCTGGCCACCGGCAACCTCCCGGTCGTCCTGTCCGAGCTGGGATCGCGGGCCGGCGTCACGGGCGCCGCGGTCCTCGCCAGCGACCTGGCCTTCCTGGAGGCGTCATGAGGGGGCGAAGGACCGGCCGGCAGCGACGCCGGGTGCCGGCACCAGTGACCCAACCGAGGAGGCCGTCGTGACCGATGCCCCGCTGGTCGAAGCGCCCGCCGGCACCGTCGCCGGCGAGGTGGTCCTGCGCCTCACCGACGTGGTGAAGACCTTCCCGGGCGTACGCGCCCTCGACGGCGTGCAGTTGGAGGTCCGCGCGGGGGAGGTGCACTGCCTGCTCGGGCAGAACGGCGCCGGCAAGTCCACCCTGATCAAGGTCCTCGCGGGGGTGCACCGCCCGGACTCGGGGACCGTCGAGTGGCGCGGCGAGCCGGTCACGTTCACCAACCCGCAGGCCGCCATGCGTGCCGGCATCGCCACCATCTACCAGGAACTGGACCTGGTCGAGGACCTGTCGGTGGCGGAGAACGCCTTCCTGGGCCACGAGCCGCGCCGCCTCGGCTTCGTCCGACGCGGTCAGATGGCCCGCCGGACCCGCCAGATCCTCGGCCGGCTCGGGCACGCCGAGATCCCGCCGAACCGGATGGTCCGGTCGCTGCCGGCCGCCGGCAAACAGGTCGTCAGCATGGCCCGCGCGCTGTCCCACGAGGCCCGACTGATCATCATGGACGAGCCGAGCGCCGTGCTCGCCCACGACGAGGTCGGCAACCTCTTCCGGATCATCCGCGAACTGACCGCGCAGGGCATCGCCGTCATCTACATCTCCCACCGGCTGGAGGAGATCCGCGAGATCGGCGACCGGGTCACCGTACTCAAGGACGGCCGGACCACCGCGGCGAACCTGCCGGCCCGCGACACCCCGACCCGCGACCTGGTCTCGAAGATGACCGGCCGGACCATCGAGTACGTCTTCCCGGACCGGCCCGCCGCGGCGCCGGCCGGCGACGACCTGCTCCGCGTCGACCGGCTGACCCGGGCGGGCGAGTTCGCCGACGTCTCGCTCGGCGTCCGGGCCGGCGAGATCGTCGGCATCGCCGGGCTGGTCGGCTCCGGCCGGTCCGAGCTGCTGGAGACCATCTACGGCGCCCGCCGGGCCGACGCCGGCACCGTGCGGGTCGCCGCCCGGGCGCTCCGCCCGGGCAGCGTCAGGTCCGCCGTACGCGCCGGCCTCGGCATGGCCCCCGAGGAGCGCAAGAGCCAGGCGCTGCTGCTGGGCGAGCCGATCTACCGCAACGTCACGCTCGCCACCTTCGGCCGGTACTCCCGGGCGGGTTTCACCGACGCCGCGCGGGAGCGGGCCGAGGCGGACCGGATCGCGGAGAGCCTCGACCTGCGGCCCCGCGACGTCCGGCGGCCGGTGCGGACGCTCTCCGGCGGCAACCAGCAGAAGGTCGTGGTCGGGCGGTGGCTGCTCGGCGACACGAAGCTGCTGCTGCTCGACGAGCCGACCCGGGGCGTGGACGTCGGCGCGCGGGCCGAGCTGTACCAGGTGATCCGTGCCCTGGCCGCCCGCGGCGTCGGGGTGCTGCTGGTGTCCAGTGAGGTGCCCGAGGTGCTCGGCCTCGCCGACCGCGTGCTGGTCATGCGGGAGGGCCGGGTCGTCCGCGAGGCGCCGGCCACCGAACTCGACGAGAACACCGTGCTCGACCTCGTCATGGCGGGGTCCCTGATGGAAGGCGCACCGGCATGAGCGATTCCACGCCCACCTCCACCGCCGCGCCGGAGCGCGGAACGGGGCTGCCGGCGCAGTCGCCGCCCGTGGACCCGGCGGAGACGGCCCTGGCGAGCGAGAAGACCGGCGGCCGGCTCTCCTGGTGGCACGGCGAGGGGGGCGAGGGCGCCCGACGCAACCTCGCCCTGGTGGGGGTTCTGGTCGTGCTGATCATCATCGGCGCGGCCACCCGCTCCGACCTCTACTCCGACCCGGACTGGGTCTGGGCCAACATGCTCAGCATCCTCAAGCTCGCGTCGGTGGTCGGCGTGGTCACGGTCGGCATGACGTTCGTGATCATCGGTGGCGGCATCGACCTCTCCGTCGGCGCGATCGTCGCGCTCGCCGGGGTCTGGTGCACCACGCTCGCCACGCAGAGCTACGGAGCCGGGGGCATGATCTTCAGCGCACTCACCGTCGGGCTCGCGGTGGGAGTGGTGAACGGCCTGCTCATCTCGTACGGGCGGCTGGTCCCGTTCATCGCGACCCTGGCGATGCTGGTCGCCGCCCGGGGCCTCGCCGCGGAGATCTCCGACAAACAGACCCAGGTGTCCGACAACACCTTCATCAACGGCATCGCCAGCACGAACCTGCTCGGGATCCCGCTGCTGGTCTACATCCTCGCCGCGGTGGTCGCCGCCGGCTGGGTGCTGCTCAACCGCACCACGTTCGGCCGGCGGACCGTCGCGGTCGGCGGCAACCCGGAAGCGGCCCGGCTGGCCGGCATCGACGTCAAGCGGCACACCCTGCTGCTGTACGCGCTGTCCGGCCTCTGCTGCGGCATCGCGGCCATCATGCTGACCGCCCAGGCCAACTCGGCGCAGGCGGCGATGGCCAACCTCTACGAGTTGGACGCGATCGCCGCCGCGATCATCGGCGGCACGCTGCTCAGCGGCGGGCGGGGCACCATCATCGGCTCCCTGCTCGGGGTGGTCATCTTCGCCACCATCACCAACCTCTTCGCCATCAACGGCCTCTCCACGGAGGCCCAGAACATGGTCAAGGGCGGCATCATCGTCGCGGCCGTCCTGGTCCAGCAGGTCCAGTTCCGCAGCCTCACCCAGTTCCTCAACCGGAACCGGCTCACCACCACCTGATCGACACACGCACCTGGGCCACCCGAACTCGACGACGGTGGCCGGACCTCGCACACCCCAAATTCCCTCCACCACCGCAAACCAGGAGGTCGTCATGACCCAGCACAGCCGCGACCTGTCGCGCCGCCGGCTGCTCTTCGGCGGGGCCGCTGTCGGCGCCGGCGTCCTGCTCGCCGGCTGCACCAGCAACGAGGCCCAGCCGACCGAGGCGCAGACCAAGGCGGCGGCACCCGGCGGCAACAACGAGCCGGGCAAGCGCGTCGTCATCGGCTTCTCCGCCCCCGCCGCCGACCACGGCTGGATCGCCGCCATCACCAACAACGCCAAGGCGCAGGCCGGCGCGTACTCCGACGTGGAGTTCAAGACGGTCGAGGCCGGCGCGGACGCGGCGGCCCAGCGGGCAGCGCTGTCCACGCTGATCTCGCAGAAGCCGGACGTGATCGTGCTGCTGCCGCACGACGGCAAGGAACTCAACGCGTTCGGCCTGGAGGCGATGCAGGCCGGCATCCCGGTGGTCAACCTGGACCGGGCGTTCCCGGACGCCAAGGCGTACCGGCTGCAGATCAAGGGCGACAACTACGGCATGGGCGTGGCCGCCGCCACGTACATCATCGCCCAGCTCAAGGCCAAGAACGTCACCGCCCCGGTGATCGGTGAGATCGCCGGCATGGACGAGCTGGAGCTGACCCAGGAGCGGTCGAAGGGCTTCGCGGACACGCTGGCCCAGGCCGGCTTCAAGGTCCAGAACCGCCGCGCGGCCCGGTTCACCGCCGACACGGGCCAGCAGGAGGCCGCCCAACTCCTCCAGGCCCTGCCGAAGATGGACGCCCTCTGGAACCACGACGACGACCAGGGCATCGGCGTACTGGCCGCGATCAAGCAGGCCAACCGCAGCGAGTTCTTCATGGTCGGCGGCGCCGGCTCGAAGAAGGCCATCGAGGACATCCAGGCCGACAACACCGTGCTGAAGGCCACCGTCACCTACAGCCCCTCGATGGCCTCCTCGGCCATCTCCCTGGCCCGTCTCATCGGGCAGGGCAAGGGCATGTCCGACCTGGTGGAGCTCCAGGTGCCCAAGGAGATCATCCTCGCCTCCGAGACGATCACGAAGGAGAACGCGAGCAACTACCTGAAGCTCGGGTTCTGACACACGGGGGGAGACCCACCTTGTCCACGACAGACAAGCAACTGCGGGTCGGCATGGTCGGCTACGCGTTCATGGGCGCCGCGCACTCACAGGCGTGGCGCACCGTGAACCGGGTGTACGACCTGCCGGCGCGGGCCCGGATGGCGCTGATCTGCGGCCGGGACACCGGGAAGGTGGCCGAGGCCGCCGACCGGCTCGGCTGGGAGGCGTACACCACGGACTGGCGCGACCTGGTCGCCCGGGACGACATCGACGTGGTCGACGTCTGCACGCCGGGCGACAGTCACGCCGAGATCGCCCTCGCCGCGCTGGCCGCCGGCAAGCACGTGCTGTGCGAGAAGCCGTTGGCCAACACGGTGTCCGAGGCCCGGGCGATGGCCGCCGCGGCGGCGACCGCCCAGGCCGCCGGGGTGCGGTCGATGTGCGGGTTCAACTACCGCCGGGTGCCCGCGGTCACGATGATGCGGCAGCTGGTCGCCGACGGACGGCTCGGGGTGATCCGGCACGTCCGGGCGACCTACCTGCAGGACTGGATCGTGGATCCGCAGTTCCCGCTGGTCTGGCGCCTGCAGAAGGACAAGGCGGGCTCCGGCGCGCTGGGCGACATCGGCGCGCACATCATCGACCTGACCCAGTACGTCACCGGCCAGCTCATCACCGGGGTCAGCGCCGTCACCGAGACGTTCGTCAAGGAACGGCCGCTGCCCGCCGGATCGAGCGGCCTGGCGGCCACGCTGGACGGTGACGGGCACCGCCCCGCCACCGGCCCGGTGACCGTCGACGACGCCGCCGTGTTCGTCGCGCGGCTGGACGGCGGCGCGCTGGCGACGTACGAGGCGAGCCGGTTCGCCACCGGCCGGAAGAACGCCCTCCGGGTGGAGATCAACGGGTCGCTCGGCTCGGTGGTCTTCGACCTGGAACGCCTCAACGAACTGGAGTTCTACGACGCGACGCGGCCCGCCGCCGAGCAGGGCTTCAGCCGGATCCTGGTGACCGAGGGCGAGCACCCGTACATGTCGGCCTGGTGGCCGCCGGGCCACATCATCGGGTACGAGCACTCCTTCACCCACCAGATGCGGGACTTCGTCGAGGCGGTGGCGACCGGCGTCGACCCGGCGCCCTCGTTCGCCGACGCGTTGCAGGTCCAACTGGTGCTGGACGCGGTGAGCCGGTCGGCCGAGCTCGGTTCCTCGTGGACCGACGTGGAGCCGGCACTGGCGACGGTCGCCGCCTGAGTCACCTCCGGGACCGACCGGCGAGGGCCGGCCGCGGTTGCGCCCCGCGGCCGGGTTCGGGTCGGGACCGGAGGATGTGTCACCGGGTCGACCGGCGGCACGAGCAGGTCGTCCGGTGCGGCCGGACCGGGATTCCCCGGCCGCACCGGAGGACCGCCACCCACGGCGACCGGGCCGGTCGCCACCACCCCGACACCACCCACCCCCTGGCGGCCCACCGCCCGACCGCCCACCACGGTCGGGCACGACCGCCTCCGATGAAGTCGTCCGCTCGGGCGCGCCGCCGTCCGACCGGCGGATGCGGGGGAGGCAGGGGCGAGACGCCGACCGTCCCTGCCTGCCAGCCCCGCCCGTCCGCACCCGCACCGGGCGCCGGTCCGGCGTCGTCGCCGCCGACTTCGGTGCCGGCCGGTGAGCTTCCCGGGGTGGACGGCGGGCGGGGCCCACCCGCACAAAGGGTATCTTTCGGAACGATCTTCTGATATCTATGTAGGTCTATGCAGGCCGGTTTCCCCGACCGGGAAGGAGTGCCATGCGTACGGGTGTCTGGCTGGTGGGGGCGCGCGGCTCGGTCGCGACCACCAGCATCGTCGGGGCGCTCGCCCTGCGGGCCGGCCTGACCGGGCCGACCGGGTGCGTCACCGAGCTTCCCGAGGTGCGCGGTCCCGCCCTGCCGTCCTTCACCGACCTGGTCCTCGGCGGGCACGACGTCGTCACCACCCCGCTCGCGAAGCGCGCCGAGGCCCTCGCCGCCGCCGGCGTGCTGCCGGGCCGCCTGGTCGCCGCGCTGACCGACGAGCTGGCCGCGGTCGAGCCGGAGCTGCGCCTCGCGCCCACCGGCGGGACGCAGGCCGAGCGCGCCGCCGCGATCGTCCGCGACCTCACCGACTTCCGGCAGCGGCACCGGCTGGCCCGGGTGGTGGTGGTCAACGTCTCGGCCACCGAACCGGCACCCCGCCCGCACCCGGCGCACGCCGACCCGGCCGCCCTGCGGGCCGCCCTCACCGGCCCCGACGAGGTGCTGCCCCCCAGCTCGCTGTACGCGTACGCGGCCGTGACGGCGGGCTGCCCGTACGTCGACTTCACCCCGTCCACCGGCCTGCGGCTGCCGGCCCTGACGGCGCTGGCCGACGAGCACCGCGTGCCGTACGCGGGCCACGACGGCAAGACCGGGGAGACGCTGCTGAAGTCGGTGCTCGCCCCGATGTTCGCCATGCGGCACCTCGAGGTCCGATCCTGGTCCGGGATCAACCTCCTCGGCGGCGGCGACGGCGCCACCCTCGCCGACCCGGACGCCAACGCCGCGAAGGTGCGCAGCAAGCAGCGGCTCCTCGGTGAGACGCTCGGTTACCTCCCGCAGGGCGGCACCCGGATCGAGTACGTCGAGGAACTGGGCGACTTCAAGACCGCCTGGGACCTGGTCACCTTCGCCGGCTTCCTCGGCACCGGCGGGCGGCTGCAGTTCACCTGGCACGGCTGCGACTCGGCGCTCGCCGCGCCCCTGGTGCTCGACCTGGCCCGGCTCACCGCCGCCGCGCACGCCGCCGGGCACACCGGCCCCCTGACCGACCTCGCCTTCTTCTTCAAGGACCCGCTCGGCACCACCACGCACGCCCTGGCCGACCAGTGGACCCGGCTGTGCGACCTCGCCCGCCGGCTGCACAAGGGAGGCACCGATGCCCCGCGTCGCTGACCTCGCCGAGCTGGTCCGCGCCCCGGCCGCGCTCTCGGTGCCCGGGGACGTCGTCGCCGGGGCCGCCGCGGCCCGCGCGCTCGGTCCGCGTACGCCGGCCCTCGCCGCCGCGTCGGTGCTGCTGTACTGGGCCGGCATGGCCGCCAACGACTGGGCCGACCGGCGGCTGGACGCCGTCGAGCGCCCCGAGCGGCCGATCCCCAGCGGCCGGGTCGACCCCGGTCTCGCGCTCGGGATCGCCACCGGCCTCACCGCCGCCGGGGTCGGGCTCGCCGTCGCCGCCGGGGGCCGGCGCGCCGCCGCCGTCGCGGTGCCGCTCGCCGCCACCGTCTGGGCGTACGACCTCGCGGCCAAGAACACCGCCGCCGGGCCGGCCGCGATGGCGGCGTGCCGGGGGCTGGACGTCCTGCTCGGCGCGACCGGCGGCCGGATGCGCACCGCCGTCCCCGCGGCGGTCACCGTCGCCGCCCACACCTGGACCGTCACCGCGCTCTCCCGCCGCGAGGTCAGTGGTGCCGACACCACGCTCCCACTGGGCACCCTCGCCGGCACCGCCCTGGTCGCCGCGAGCGCCGCGTACCGCCCCGCCGCCGGCCGGAGCGGCGTGGCCGCCGTGGCGGCGGCCCTGCCGGTGCTGCTCGCCGGCGGGTACGCCGCCCGCTACGGCACCGCCCAGGCCCGGGTGGTGGCCGAGCCGACCGCCGGCCGGGTCCGCGCGGCGGTCGGCGCCGGCATCACCGGCCTGCCCGCGTTGCAGGGCGCGTTGACCGCCCGCGCCGGCGCCGGCCTGCTGGGACTGGCGGTGGCGGCGGCCGCGCCGCTGGGCCGGCGCCTGGCCCGGAAGGTCTCCCCGACATGACCGCCGCCCGGCCGCCGGCTCCCGGTCATCCCACGGCGTCCGTGCCGGCGGGCGGCGGGCTGCGGTTCGGGTACGGCACCAACGGCTTCGCCAACCACCGCCTCGACGACGCGCTCGCGGTCATCGCGGACCTCGGGTACACCGGGGTGGCGCTGACGCTGGACCACGACCACCTGGACCCGTTCGCGCCCGCGCTGGCCCGGCGGGTCGAGGCGGTCGGCCGTCGCCTGGCGGCGCTCGGCCTCGCCGTGGTGGTCGAGACCGGCGCCCGGTACCTGCTCGACCCCTGGCACAAGCACGCCCCGACGCTGCTGCACGACGACCCGGCCCGCCGGATCGAGTTCCTGCGCCGGGCGGTGGCGGTCGGCGCGGACCTCGGCGCCGAGGCGGTCTCCTTCTGGGCGGGTGTCCGGCCGGCGGCCGTGCCGCCCGCCGTGGCCTGGGCCCGCCTGCTGGCCGGATGCGCCACGGTGGTCGAGGCGGCCGACGCGGCCGGCGTGACGCTGGGCTTCGAACCCGAGCCGGGGATGCTGGTCGAGGACATCGCGGGCTGGCGCCGGCTGCACGCGGCCCTGGGGGCGCCCGACCGGCTGGGCCTCACCCTCGACATCGGACACTGCCGCTGCCTGGAGCCGCTGCCGGTGCCCGACTGCGTCCGCGACGTCGCCGCCCACCTGGTCAACGTCCAGATCGACGACATGCGGCGGGGCGTGCACGAGCACCTGGAGTTCGGCACGGGCGAGATCGACTTCCCGCCGGTGCTGGCCGCGCTGCGCGAGGTCGGTTACCGGGGGCTGGTCGCGGTCGAGCTGCCCCGCCACTCGCACGCCGCGCCCACCGTCGCCGCCCGCTCGCTGGAGTTTCTCCGCGCGGCGGCCGGGCCGAACGGCGGGACGGTCGATCGTGCGGGGGGCGCCGCGCCCGCCGGTGCCCCGGCGACGGGACAGGACCACACCGGCGCCCTTTGCTCTGCTTCAACGGACGCACCGCCCGGCGTCCGCTATCCGGACACCGGCCGTTGCGTGGGGTGAAGCAGAGCAAAGGGGGCTCGCGGTGACCCTGGCGGCAGCAGAGGGAGGAGACGGCGATGACACCGGATCGACTGCGGGACGCGCTGCGGGGCGTACCCGATCCCGACTGGCTGGCGGCAGCGCTGCGCCGCGTCGCGGCCGAGCCGGCCGCGATCGCCCGGCTCTTCCCGGCCGCCGGCCGGCGCTGCGGCCGGGCCGAGCTGCCCGACCTGCCCGGCTGGACCGCCGACGAGGCGGCCCGCGCACTGCTGCTGGCCGCCCTGCCCGCCGACCACGCGGCGCACGCCGAGGCGCTCTACCGGACCGGGGACGCCGCCGAGAAACGCGCCGTGCTCAAGGCGCTGCCGCTACTGCCGGTCGGCGGGGCCGGGGTGCCGCTGCTGCACGACGCGATCCGCACCAACGACACCCGGCTGGTCGCGGCGGCCCTCGGCCGGTACGCCCGGCACCTCGACCCGGCGGCCTGGCGGCAGGCGGTGCTCAAGTGCGTGTTCACCGGCGTGCCGCTGGCCGTCGTGGCCGACCTCTACGCCCGCGCCGACGGTGAGCTGGCGGCGATGCTCGCCGCGCTCGCCGCCGAGCGGGCCGCCGCCGGCCGCACCATGCCCGCCGACGCCACCGACCTGCTCGACCGGCTCCGCGCCGGTGCCGACACCGGCCCCCACACCGGCCCCAAGGAGGCGTGATGCGCATCTTCGACCCGCACATCCACATGACGTCCCGCACCACCGACGACTACGAGCGGATGGCCGCCGCCGGCGTCCGCGCGGTGGTGGAGCCGGCGTTCTGGCTGGGCCAGCCGCGCACCGGTGTCGGCTCGTTCACCGACTACTTCGACTCGCTCATCGGGTGGGAGCCGTTCCGGGCCGGGCAGTTCGGGATCCGCCACCACGCCACGGTGGCGCTCAACCCCAAGGAGGCCAACGACCCGCGCTGCCGGCCGGTGCTCGACGTGCTGCCGCGCTACCTGGAGAAGGACGGCGTGGTGGCGGTCGGCGAGATCGGGTACGACTCGATGACGCCCGAGGAGGACGACGTCTTCGCCGCCCAGCTCGCCCTGGCCGTCGCGCACGACCTGCCGGCGCTGGTACACACCCCGCACCGGGACAAGGCGCGCGGCGTGGAACGCAGCCTCGCCGTGGTCGCCGAGTCGGGCGTCGAACCGGGCCGGGTCGTGCTCGACCACCTCAACGAGGTGACCGTCGAGCTGGTCCGGGACACCGGCTGCTGGCTCGGCTTCTCCATCTACCCGGACACGAAGATGTCACCGCCGCGCATGGTGGAGCTGCTCAAGGCGTACGGGACCGAGCGGGTGCTGGTCAACTCGGCCGCCGACTGGGGGCGCTCCGACCCGCTGCTCACCCGGGCCACCGGGGAGGCGATGCTGCTGGCCGGGTTCACCGACGACGACCTGGACCGGGTGCTCTGGCGCAACCCGGTCGAATTCTACGGACAGTCCGGACGGCTCGACCTGGGCGACGGGGACGTGCCGGACGCCACCTTCGCCGGCAACTCGATCCTGCGCGGCGGCAGCTGATGCGGCTCCGGCACGCCGGCGGGACCACCGTCCACCTCGGGTACTGCACGAACGTGCACCCCGCCGAGGACCTCGCCGGCATCCTCGCCCAACTCGACACGTACGCCGTGCCGGTCCGCGAGACGCTCGGCGCCGACCTGCTCGGGCTGGGACTGTGGCTCGCCGCCCCGGTCGCCGCCGAGCTGGCCGCCGACCCCGGCGCCCGCCGCCGGTTGCGCACCGGGCTGGCCGCGCGGGGCCTGGAGGTGGTCACCCTCAACGGCTTTCCGTACGCGGCGTTCCAGGCGCCCGTCGTCAAGGGCGCGGTGTACCACCCGGACTGGACCACGGCCGGGCGGCTCGCGTACACCCTGAACCTGGCCCGGGTGCTCGCGGACCTGCTGCCGGACGACGCCGCCCGCGGCTCGGTGTCGACGTTGCCGCTCGCCTGGCGGGAGCCGTGGGACGCGGCCCGCGCCGACGCCGCCCGCCGCCGGCTCGACGAGCTGGCGGCGGGACTCGCGGCCGTCGAGCGGGACACCGGTCGGCCGGTGCGGGTCGGCTTCGAACCGGAACCCGGTTGTCTGGTGGAGTCGACCGGGCAGGCCACGGCGGTACTGTCCGGTATGGACACCGGGCGGCTGGGGATCTGCCTCGACCTCGCCCACCTCGCCTGCGCCTGGGAGGATCCCGCCGCCGCCCTCGGCCGGCTGCGCGCGGCCGGCCTGCCGGTCGTCAAGGTGCAGGTCTCCGCCGCGCTGGAGGCCACCCACCCGGTCGCCGACGCGGACGCCCTGCGCCGCTGGGTGGAGCCGCGATTCCTGCACCAGACCCGTGCGGCCGGCTGCGCCGCCGCGACCGGTCCGCCCCGGTCCGCCCCCGGTGCGGACGGCGTCCCGGCCGGCGTCGACGGGACGGCCGATCCGGCGGACCCCGCCTGGGCGGCCGACGACCTGGACGTGGCCCTCGACGCGGCGCTGCCCGGCCCGTGGCGGGTGCACTACCACGTGCCGCTGCACGCCCCGCCCGAGCCGCCGCTGGCCTCGACACTGCCGGTGCTGCGCGCCGCACTGGCCGCGCTCTTCGCCGGCCCGGACGCCGGCTGCGACCACCTCGACGTCGAGACGTACACCTGGGGGGTGCTGCCGGCGGCGCGGCGACCGCGCACCGACGCGGAGCTGGCCGCCGGGATCGCCGCCGAGCTGGCCTTCGCCCGCGACGAACTGGTCGCGCTCGGCCTGACCGTCTCCGGCGCGGAGCGGAGCGAGGTGGCGGCATGAGCAGGCGGCTGGTCGTGCTGGACGTGGTGGGGCTGACCCCGCGGCTGCTGGCGCACATGCCCCGGCTGCGGGCGGTGGCGGACGAGGGCTTCCAGGCCGAGCTGGGGACGGTGCTGCCGGCGGTGACCTGCTCGGTGCAGTCGACCTTCCTCACCGGGGTGCCGCCGTCCGGGCACGGGATCGTCGGCAACGGGTGGTACTTCCGGGACCTCGGCGAGGTGCTGCTGTGGCGCCAGCACAACGCGCTGGTCGGCGGGGAGAAGCTGTGGCAGGCCGCCCGGCGGGTCGAGCCCGGGTGGACGGTGGCGAACGTGTGCTGGTGGTACGCGATGGGCGCGGACGTCGACTGGACGGTCACGCCCCGGCCGGTGTACCACGCCGACGGGCGCAAGGACCCGGACTGCTACACCGACCCGCCGGAGCTGCACGACGCGCTCACCGGCGCGCTCGGCACCTTCCCGCTGTTCACGTACTGGGGGCCGGGTGCCGGGCTGCCGTCGTCGCGGTGGATCTGCCGGGCCGCCGAGCGGATCCTCGCCGACCAGTCCCCGGACCTGACCCTGGTCTACGTCCCGCACCTGGACTACGACCTGCAACGCTTCGGGCCGTCCTCGCCGCGGGCCGCCGCGGCGGCGGCCGAGCTGGACGGCGTGCTCGCGCCGCTGCTGGACGCCGCCCGCGCCCGGGACGCCACCGTGGTGGTCCTCTCCGAGTACGGCATCACCGACGTGTCCCGGCCGGTCGACGTGAACCGGCTGCTGCGCCGCGAGGGGCTGCTGCGGGTGTACACGCAGGCGGGGATGGAGTACCTCGACCCGTGGACCTCGCGGGCCTTCGCGGTCGCCGACCACCAGGTCGCCCACGTGTACGTGCGCGACCCCGCCGACGTGCCGGCGGTGGCGAAGCTGTGCGCGGGGCTGACCGGGGTGGCCGAGGTGCTGAACGCCGACGGCAAGGCGGCGTACGGGCTGAACCACCCACGCTCCGGTGACCTCGTCCTGGTCGCCGAGCCGGACGCCTGGTTCACGTACTACTACTGGCTGGACGACGCCCGCGCGCCGGACTTCGCCCGGCTGGTCGAGATCCACCGCAAGCCCGGGTACGACCCGGCGGAGCTGTTCTTCGACCCGGCGGCCCCGGGCACGGCGAAGCGGCGGGCGGCGGTCGCGCTGGCCCGCAAGAAGCTGGGGATGCGGTACCTGATGAGCGTGGTCGGGCTGGACGCGGGCGCGCGGGCGGTCCGGGGCTCGCACGGGCGGCTGCCCGCCGACCCCGCCGACGGGCCGCTGCTGCTCTGCTCCGACCCGTCGGCGGCGCGGGAGCGGCTGGCCGCGACCGAGGTGAAGGCGCTGCTGCTGGAGCTGGCCGGGCTGGCCCCGGCCGGCCCGCCGGTCGCCGCGTCCCCGCCAGGTGACGACGGGCGGTCGGGGGAGGCGTCGTGACCGTCACCGTCGCGCCGACCGACGCGAGTGGGCTGCGGGCCCGGTTCGACGCCGAGCTGGCCGCGTTCCTCGACCGGCAGGGGCCCGACTGGCCGGACGGCGCTCCGCGCGGGGTGTTCACGGCGCTGCACCGGTTCGTGCTGGCCGGCGGCAAGCGGCTGCGCCCGCTCTTCTGCTACTGGGGCTGGCGGAGCGCGGGCGGGCCGGACGGTACGCCGATCGTGGTCGCCGCCGCCGCGCTGGAGCTGTTCCACGCGTTCGCGCTGATCCACGACGACATCCTCGACGGCAGCGACCGCCGCCGGGGCGAGCCGTCGGTGCACCGGATCTTCGCCGACCTGCACGCCCGCTCGTCCTGGCGGGGCGACCCCGAGGCGTACGGGCGCAACACCGCCCTGCTCTGCGGTGACCTCTGCGCCGCGTGGTCGGACCAGATGTTCCACGAGTGCGGCCTGAGCACCGACGCGGTGCACCGGGGGTACGCGGTCTTCGCGCTGATGCGTACCGAGGTGATCGCGGGGGAGTACCTGGACCTGGTGTCCGGGGTGGGTGACGGCTCGGTCGCCAGCGCGCTGACGGTGATCCGGATGAAGGCGGCCCGCTACACGGTCACCCGGCCGTTGCAGATCGGCGCGACGCTGGCCGGCGCGGGGCCAGAGCTGGTGGCCGCGCTGGCCGACTTCGGTGACCCGCTCGGTGACGCGTTCCAGCTCCGCGACGACGTGCTCGGCGTCTTCGGCGACCCGGCGGTCACCGGCAAGTCCGTCCTGGACGACCTGCGCGAGGGCAAGCCGACGGTGATGATGGCGCTGGCCCGGGACGCCGCCGATCGGGCGCAGACGGCGCGGCTGCGGGAGCTGTTCGGCAACCCGGAGCTGGACGCGGACGGCGCCGCCGAGCTGCGGAAGATCATCGAGAGCACCGGCGCCCGCGAGAAGATCGAGCAGATGATCCGGGTCCGCGCCGACGCCGCCCTGGCCGCGCTGGAACGGGCCCCGGTGACCCCGCAGAGCCGGGCGGCACTCGCCGCCCTGGCCGGCCAGGCGATCGACCGCCACCGCTGACCCGCTCCGCCCGCCGTCGACCCGGGCAACTTTCGACAGATCCAGCGAAAGTCCATGCTGGATCGTCAGAAGGTATGGACACATCGACCTATGCCATTTAGGGTCTTCGCCAACACCGGATTGTTTCGTCGAGGTGAACCGGCGGCGCGGGAACCCATCGACTGAACCGACGGCATCCCGCTACGGCATCCGGCGCGACGGCGCGCGCCCCGCCCTGGCAGTCACTCGTCAGGAAGGGACAGCACAGCGATGTCCACGAGGCACACTCCCCACCACCGTCCCTGGTTCGCCGGTGGCGCGGCCCTGCTCCTGGTCGCCGCCGCCGGTACCGTCGCCCTCGGCGCCGGCCCGGCCGCCCTGGGCGGCCCCACCCCGGCCCAGGCCCACCCCATCGTCGCCACCGACTTCCAGCAGGTCACCCTCGCCAAGGGCGTCGCCGAGGTCGGCGAGCCGATGACCATCGCGGTGCTGCCGGACCGCTCGGTCCTGCACACCGCCCGCAACGGCACCGTCCGCCGCACCGACGCGGCCGGCACCACGTCGGTGATCGGCACCGTCGCCGTCTACACCCACGACGAGGAGGGGTTGCAGGGGGTCGGGGTCGACCCGAACTTCGCCAGCAACCGGCACATCTACCTGTACTACGCGCCCCCGCTGTCCACCCCGACCGGGGACGCCCCCGCGACCGGCAGCGACTTCTCCGCCTGGCAGGGCGTCAACCGGCTCTCCCGGTTCACCCTCAACGCCGACTTCACCATCAACACCGGCAGCAAGGTCGACGTCCTCGACGTCCCCGCCGACCGGGGCATCTGCTGCCACGTCGGCGGTGACATCGACTTCGACGCGGCCGGCAACCTCTACCTGTCCACCGGCGACGACACGAACCCGTTCGACTCCTCCGGGTACGCCCCGATCGACGAGCGCACCAACCGCAACCCCGCGTACGACGCGCAGCGCACCTCGGCCAACACCAACGACCTGCGCGGCAAGATCCTGCGGATCAAGGTGAACGCGAACGGGACGTACTCCATCCCGGCCGGCAACATGTTCGTCGACTCGGATCCGAAGACCCGCCCCGAGATCTACGCGATGGGCTTCCGCAACCCGTTCCGGATGAGCGTCGACAAGGCCACCGGCATCGTCTACGTCGGTGACTACGGGCCGGACGCCGGCACCACCACCACCCGCGGCCCGAGCGGTCAGGTCGAGTTCAACCGGGTCACCGGCCCGGGTTTCTACGGCTGGCCGTACTGCACCGGCACCAACACCGCCAACGAGACGTACGCCGAATGGAACTTCGCCACCGGCACCGCCGGCGCGAAGTACAACTGCACCGGCGGGGCGACCAACAACTCGTTCCGCAACACCGGCCTGACCACCCTGCCCGGCGCCAAGGCGTCGTGGATCCGGTACGCGGGCGACGCCGGCAGCCCGCCGGAGTTCGGCGGCGGCTCGGAGTCGCCGATGGGCGGCCCGGTCTACCGCTACAACGCCTCGTCGACCTCCACCACCAAGTGGCCGCAGAGCTTCGACGGGCAGTTCTTCGCCGGCGAGTTCGGCCGGGGCTGGGTGAAGCCGATCCACGTGAACGCCGACGGCTCGGTCGGCACCATCGACACGTTCCCGTGGAACGGCAAACAGGTCATGGACATGGCGTTCGGGCCGGACGGCGCGCTCTACGTCCTGGACTACGGCACCGGCTACTTCAACGGTGACGCCAACTCGGCCCTCTACCGGTACGACTACATCGGCGGCGGCAACCGGGCCCCGACGGCGGTGGCGTCGGCGGACAAGACGTCCGGGGCGGCCCCGTTGACCGTGAACTTCTCCTCGGCCGGGTCGTCGGACCCGGAGGGCGGGGCGCTGACCTACTCGTGGGCCTTCGGCGACGGCACCACCTCCACCGCTGCCAACCCGACGAAGACGTACACCGCGAACGGCACCTACACCGCCACGCTGACCGTCCGCGATCCGCAGGGCGCCACCGGCACCGCGAGCGTGCAGATCGGCGTCGGCAACACCGCGCCGACAGTGGTCATCAACGCCCCGGCCAACGGATCGCTCTTCTCCTTCGGTGACACCGTGCCGTTCAGCATCACCGTCACCGATCCCGAGGACGGGACGATCGACTGCACCAAGGTCAAGATGACCTACGTGCTGGGCCACGACCAGCACGGCCACCAGATCACCTCCAAGACCGGCTGCACCGGCTCGATCGCCATCCCGGTCGACGGTGAACACGACGACGCGGCGAACATCTTCGCGATCTTCGACGCCGAGTACACCGACGCGGGCGGCCTCACCACCCACACCCAGCACACCCTCCAGCCGCGCAAGCGGCAGGCGGAGCACTTCAAGACCTCGTCCGGCATCGCGACCTTCGACAAGGCCACCGCCGAGGGCGGCAAGACCGTCGGCAACATCAACAACGGCGACTGGATCGCGTTCGAGCCGTACCGGATCAACAACGTGACGTCGTTCAGCGCCCGCGTCTCCTCGGCCGGCGCCGGCGGCACCCTCCAGGTCCGCGCCGGCTCGGCCTCCGGCACCGTGCTCGGCTCGGCCACCGTCCCGGTCACCGGCGCCTGGGACACGTTCACCACGGTCAACGGGACGATCAGCAACCCGCCGGCCGGTACCACCACCCTCTACCTGACCTTCGCCGGCTCCGGCACGGGCGCGCTCTACGACGTCGACTCGTTCACCTTCACCACCGGTGGCGGTAGCGGGGTCGGCCCGATCGTCGGCCTGGCCGGCAAGTGCCTGGACGTCCGGAACGCGGCCACCGCCGACGGTACGCAGATCCAGATCTACACCTGCAACGGCACGGCGGCGCAGACGTGGACGGTGTCGCCGAACTCGACGGTCAAGGCGTTGGGCAAGTGCCTGGACGTCTCCGGTGGCGGGTCGGCCGACGGCACCAAGATCCAGCTCTGGACGTGCAACGGCACCGGCGCGCAGAACTGGTCCGCCCAGGCCGACGGCACCCTGCGCAACCCGCAGTCCGGCAAGTGCCTGGACGTCTCCGGCAACAACTCGGCCGACGGCACGGCGGTGCACCTGTGGACCTGCCACACCGGCGCCAACCAGAAGTGGACCCTGCCCTGAGTTGAAAGGAAGGGCCCCTTGTTAACGCCTAGTGTTGTACAAGGGGCCCCTCCTAACACCCGTTTGGGAGAGCGACATGCGCAGACTCCTCCGACCCGTCCTCGGCGTGGCCACCGCCGTCCTCGCCGTCCTCGCCTGCACCTCCCAGGCCGGCCCGGTCAGCGCCGCCGACGCCGCGTACGACGTGCTGGTCTTCTCCAAGACGGCCGGCTTCCGGCACGACTCCATCGCCGTCGGCACCCAGGCCATCCGCGATCTGGGGGCGGCGAACAACTTCACCGTCACCGCCACCGAGGACGCCGCCGCCTTCACCACCGGCAACCTCGCCCAGTACGAGGCGGTGGTCTTCCTCAACACCACCGGTGACGTGCTCAACGCCAGCCAGCAGAGCGCCTTCGAGGCGTACATCGGCGCCGGCGGCGGGTACGTCGGCGTCCACGCCGCCGCCGACACCGAGTACGGCTGGTCCTTCTACGGCAACCTCGTCGGGGCGTACTTCGCGTCGCACCCGGCCATCCAGCAGGCCAACGTCAAGGCCGAGAACCGTGCCCACGCGGCCACGGCCCACCTGCCGCAGACCTGGACGCGCACCGACGAGTGGTACAACTACCAGACCAACGCCCGCTCCACGGCTCGCGTCCTGGCCACGCTCGACGAGTCGTCGTACTCGGGCGGCTCGATGGGCGCCGACCACCCGCACTCGTGGTGCAAGACCTACAGCGGCGGCCGGGCCTTCTACACCGGCGGCGGGCACACGCAGGCCTCGTACGCCGAGCCAGCCTTCCGCGCCCACCTGCTCGGCGGCATCCGGTACGCGGCCGGCCGCACCAAGGCCGACTGCCGTCCGGAGACCGGCTACACCACCCTCTACAACGGTTCGACCACCGGTTGGTCGCAGGCCGGGCCGGGCAGCTTCAGCAACGCCGACGCCACGCTCACCTCGGTGGGCGGCATGGGTCTCTACTGGTACAGCGCGAAGCAGTTCACCAACTACGCGCTGAAGCTCGACTGGCGGCTCGCCGGTGACGACAACTCCGGCGTCTTCATCGGCTTCCCGCCGTCGAGCGATCCGTGGTCGGCGGTGAACAACGGCTACGAGGTCCAGATCGACGCGACCGACGCGGCGGACCGCACCACGGGTGCCGTCTACACCTTCAAGTCCGCCGACATCGCCGCCCGGGACGCCGCACTGAACCCGCCGGGGGAGTGGAACACCTACGAACTGCTGGTGGAGGGCGAGCGCCTCCAGGTCTTCCTGAACGGCGTGAAGATCAACGACTTCACCAACACCGACCCGGCCCGGTCGCTCGCCGGCCACATCGGGCTGCAGAACCACGGTACGGGCGACGACGCCTCGTTCCGCAACATCCGGATCAAGGAGTTGGGCTCCACCCCGCCGGGCGGGAACACCACGATCCAGGCGGAGGCGTACAGTTCGGCCAGCGGGGTCACCCCGTTCACCAAGGCCGGCGCCAACGGTGGCCAGACCCTCGGCTACATCGACCCGGGCGACTGGGCCGCGTACAACGGGGTGGACCTGACCGGCGTCACGTCGTTCCGGGCCCGGGTGGTCTCCGGCGGACCGGGCGGCACGCTCCAGGTGCGCACCGGTTCGACCACCGGCACCGTGCTCGGTTCGGTCGCGGTGCCGAACACCGGCAGTTGGACCACCTTCGCCGACGTCACGACCACCCTGTCCGGCGTACCGTCCGGAACGCGGAATCTCTACCTGACCTTCACCGGGTCGGGCACGGGGCTCTACGACGTGGACGACTTCACCCTGGTGAAGGGGGGTGGCGGCACCCCCGGCACCGGCCCGATCAAGGGGCTGGCCGGCAAGTGCCTGGACGTGCGCAACAGCGCCACCGCCGACGGTACGCAGATCCAGATCTGGACCTGCAACGGCAGCGCCGCCCAGACCTGGACGGTGTCGCCGAACTCGACGGTCAAGGCGTTGGGCAAGTGCCTGGACGTCTCCGGTGGCGGGTCGGCCGACGGCACCAAGATCCAGCTCTGGACGTGCAACGGCACCGGCGCGCAGAACTGGTCCGCCCAGGCCGACGGCACCCTGCGCAACCCGCAGTCCGGCAAGTGCCTGGACGTCTCCGGCAACAACTCGGCCGACGGCACGGCGGTGCACCTGTGGACCTGCCACACCGGCGCCAACCAGAAGTGGACCCTGCCCTGAGTTGAAAGGAAGGGCCCCTTGTTAACGCCTAGTGTTGTACAAGGGGCCCCTCCTAACACCCGCGTCGACGCACGGGCCCGCTGCTCCGGCAGGGGGCCCGTGGCGTGTCCTGCGTCACCTGTCGAACACGCCCGATGACCCTGCGCTACATCGGTGCATGGACATGCGCTGTCTGCTCCGGTCGGCTGGAGCGGCGGCTATCGATCCGCCTCCACTACTTGCCTGCCGCGACAACGACGGACCCGGTGACGTCCCGTCACCGGAGTCGTCACTCCGCTGTCGATCGTCCTTGAAGGACGCCACTGTCCGTTGATAGCTTCCTCTCGCTCCGCAGCCGCCGAAGAATCTTCGGCACTTCTCGGATGAAAGTTTGCTTTCTTCGAGTGTTCATCATCGGCTGGCATTGAGAGGAATGGTGAGGATGGCCCAGGTCAACCGGCGCGAGGTGCTACGCGTCGCCGCCGCGGCGGCGGTCTCCGCGGGATCCATCATGGGCGTCACCCGGGTCGCCGACGCGACCGAACGACCGGCGCCGGCGCGTCCCACGCCGGACGGCACGGGCGCGGTCACCGAGGCCTACCGGGGGCGGCGCATCAGCATCGGTGCGCCCGCTCACGCCGGGCACCGGCACGGCACCGCACACGGCCTGCCCGCGCCCGCCGTCCGGATCGACGACGTGGACCTGCACGTGATGGCGAATGCCGATGGCAGCTACGTCAGCGCGGTCCACCACTACCGGTCGTTCGAGGACCTGCGAACCCTGGCCCGCGCCGCGGTCGACGACCTCGACGGCGCCCGGCTGATCCCGCTGCACGGCTGACCGACCCCGAGAGGCATCCGCATGGGCATCCGCAAGAACCAGCGTGACCTGACCCCGACCGAGCGGCGCGCGTTCGTCGACGCCGTGCTCGTACTCAAGCGCAGCGGCGTCTACGACCAGTTCGTCCGTACCCACAACGACTTCATCCTCGGCGACACGGACACCGGTAACCGGGTCGGCCACCGCTCGCCGTCGTTCCTGCCCTGGCACCGGCAGTTCCTGCTGGAGTTCGAGCGTGCCCTGCAGGCGGTGGACCCGAGCGTGGACCTGCCGTACTGGGACTGGACCACCGACCGGTCCACCACCGCGTCGCTCTGGTCGCCGGACTTCCTCGGCGGCAACGGGCGCAGCGGCGACGGCCAGGTCACCACCGGGCCGTTCGCGTACGGCGCCGGCAACTGGACGCTGACCGTGCGGGTGGACAGCCGCAGCTACCTGCGCCGGCAGTTCGGCGCCGGCGGGCAGAGCCTGCCCACCGCCAGCCAGGTCGCCACCGTCCTCGCCCAGACCGGGTACGACGTCGCGCCCTGGAACAGCACGTCCGCGTCCGGCTTCCGCAACTTCGTGGAGGGCTGGCGCGGTCCCAACCTGCACAACCGGGTCCACGTGTGGGTCGGCGGCACCATGGCGACCGGCGTCTCCCCGAACGATCCGGTCTTCTGGCTGCACCACTGCCACGTCGACAAGCTCTGGTCGGACTGGCAGCGGGCCCGCCCCTCCGCCGCCTACCTGCCCACCGGTGGCACGCCGAACGTGGTGGACCTGCGCGACGTGATGACGCCCTGGAACACGGTGAGCCCGGCCGACCTGCTGTCGCACGACGCCTGGTACACGTACGCCTGAGGGCCCTTTTGCGCCGCGCCCATCGCGCCTAGAGTGAGGGCGGCGACCGCGAGGTGGCCGGTGAGCCGACGGGAGGCGCAACCCGTCGGCCCCAGGCGCGACCGCGCCCACCGGTGCACCGTCGGGGCCGCCCGCACCCGGCACTCCCTCGCCCCGGTCACGCACGAACGGAATCCCCATCACGACAGGGGAAACAGGACCATGGCGCGACCCATCACGCTCTTCACCGGTCAGTGGGCCGATCTGCCGTTCGACGAGGTCTGCCGGCTCGCCTCCGAGTGGGGCTACGACGGCCTGGAGATCGCCTGCTGGGGCGACCACTTCGAGGTCGACAAGGCGCTCGCCGACGAGTCGTACGTCGACCGGAAGAAGGAGACCCTCGCCAAGCACAACCTCCAGGTCTTCGCGATCTCCAACCACCTCGTCGGCCAGGCGGTGTGCGACCACCCGATCGACGAGCGGCACCAGGGGATCCTGCCGGCGCGGATCTGGGGCGACGGTGAACCCGAGGGCGTACGCCAGCGGGCCGCGCAGGAGATCAAGGACACCGCGCGCGCGGCGGCGAAGCTCGGCGTGAAGACCGTCGTCGGTTTCACCGGCTCGTCGATCTGGCACACCCTCGCCATGTTCCCGCCGGTGCCGCCGGCGATGCTGGAGCGCGGCTACCAGGACTTCGCCGACCGGTGGAATCCCATCCTCGACGTCTTCGACGAGGTCGGCGTGCGCTTCGCCCACGAGGTGCACCCGAGCGAGATCGCGTACGACTACTGGACGACGAAGCGGAGCCTCGAAGCGATCGGGCACCGGCCCGCGTTCGGGCTCAACTGGGACCCGTCGCACTTCGTCTGGCAGGAACTCGACCCGGTGAACTTCATCTTCGACTTCGCCGACCGGATCTACCACGTCGACTGCAAGGACGCGAAGGTGCGTACCGGCGACGGCCGGCGCGGTCGCCTCGCCTCCCACCTGCCCTGGGCGGACATGCGCCGCGGTTGGGACTTCGTCTCCACCGGGCACGGCGACGTGCCGTGGGAGGACTGCTTCCGCGCGTTGAACGCGATCGGGTACGACGGTCCGATCTCGATCGAGTGGGAGGACGCCGGCATGGACCGCCTGGTCGGCGCCCCCGAGGCGTTGCAGTTCGTCCGTCGGCTCGCCTTCGACGCCCCGGCGGCCGCCTTCGACGCCGCCTTCACCAGCAAGGACTGACGCCGACCCAACCCGGCCGGCCTTGTCCCACCCCCCGGCCGGGTCCCCCGCTTGTGTTGATCATGAAGTTGGCGGGTCCCGTGTCGGCGTGTCACCCCGCTAACTTCATGATCGACTAAGCGCGGGCGGGTGAGGGGTGGGTGGGTGGGGGGTCAGCGGGGGGTCAGGGTCTGGTCGCTGATCAGGCGGGCGGCGCCGATCACGGCCGCCCGGTCGCCGAGGTCCGACAGGACGATGGGCATCGTGCCGGTGGCCAGGGGCGCCGACCGGCGGTAGACGAGTGCCCGGATCTCGGCCAGGAGCGTGTGTCCCAGGCCGGCGGGAGCACCGCCGATGATGACGATGGCCGGGTTGACGAAGCTGATCAGCCCGACCAGCACCTGACCCAGCCGGCGCCCCGCCTCGCGTACCACCGCGTTCGCGGCCGGGTCGCCGTCGCCGGCGGCGGCCGTCAGGTCGGCCGCGGTGAGGTCACCGGTCTCGGCGAGCCGGGCGGCCAGGGCGGGTGAGCGGCCACCGCGCGCCGCCGCCAGCGCCGCCCCGACCAGCCCGCTGTCGCCGCAGTACGCCTCGAGGCAGCCGACCTCGCCGCACACGCAGGTCGGGCCGTACTCGGTGACCGTCAGATGGGCGATGTCCCCGGCGCTGCCGGTGGCTCCCCGGTGCAGGTGACCGCCGAGGACGAGACCGCAGCCGACGCCGGAGCCCAGGGTGACCCGGAGGAAGTCGTCGAAGGCGCGTCCCACGCCGGCGTGCCGCTCGCCGAGAGCGCTGACGCTGGCGTCGTTGTCGACCACCGTGGGGCAGCGGAGTTCGGCGGCGATCGTGTCGCGGATCGGGAAGCGGTGCCAGCCGGGCAGCAGTGGTGGCGAGACCGGCACGCCCTCCCGTAGGTCGACCGGCCCGGGTAGGGCCACGCCGACCCCGGTGAGCCGGCCCAGGCCGAGCTCCGCCCGGAGCTTGCCGATCAGCTCGACAGCACGGCGGACCACGGGTTCCGGCCCCTGCCGTACGTCGACCGGCTCGGTGAGGTCGGCGAGCGGGGTCAACTCGCCGTCGGTGACGGTGACGGTCAGCTCCCGCGTACCGACGACGACGGCGGCGAAGCGTACTCCGCGCCCGAGGCGCAGCAACGACGAGCGCCGGCCGCCGCGGGAGGCGGCGGGCCCGGCGCTCTCCACCAGCCCGACCTCGGTCAACCGCTCGATCCCGGCGACGAGCCGCGCACGGGCCAGGCCCAGCGCGTCACCCAGCTCCACCCGGGACCGGGGGCCCTGGTCGCGCAGCAGCGTGACCAGGCGCGCCTGGTCCGCGTTCTCCGGCCGGACGGAGACCATCTCCACCACCTCCCCGGCGGGAGTCTGCCACGGTGTTGTTACCACCCCGTAGCGCGCCGGGGCCGCGGACGGTTCGCCTCCGGTCACAAGCCGGCGGGCCGGCCGTCCGAGGACGACCGGCCCGCTGAGGCGTACGCGTTACAGGGTGCTGCCGCTGCTGCCCGAGCCGGACGGCTTGCGGGACGTGCTGCTGGCAGTCGACGACCCGGGCGTCGAGCCGCCGCCGGACGAGCCGGACTTGGCGCCGACGGTGGCCGGGGTGCCGGCGAACGCGTCGTCGGCGGCGGTCAGCTCCTGCCGGTGGCCGTTGCCGCTCAGCTTCTCGCCCAGCTTCGACTGGCCGAGCTTGTCCTTGCCCTCGCTGTAGAGTCGCGTCGCCTGGGCCTGGGCGACGCCGGCCGCCTCCTGGACGGTCGGGTGGTCGAGCACCTTGCGGCCCCGGATCACCAGCTCCTCGTACTTCTCCCGGCCGGCACGGGCGCCCAGGACGAATCCCGCAGCCAGCCCGCCAAGAAACATAATCTTTCCGCGCATGGCGGCTCCTTCCGTACCTGACGCGCCGTCGTCCCGCCACATACCCCGTCGGGACAGACCGATGCGCCTGCGTCCTGTCGTCGGCAGCTAACTACCCATCCTGCTCTCCGCTCATACCTCCTTGTGCCGCGATGACGATTTGTCCCGTTATATCCCTGGGTCGGCGTGCGGGTGGGCGCGGGGTAACCCCCTGGACCAAGACCCCGGGGAGTCCTGTACTCTTGTCCCGTCGCACGGAGCCGGAGAGATCCGAAAGCCGCGTGACCGCACGGTCCCCCGTAGCTCAATTGGCAGAGCAGCCGGCTGTTAACCGGCAGGTTTTTGGTTCGAGTCCAAACGGGGGAGCTTCTCTCCACCCAACGCCCGCCGACTGACCGGCGGGCGTTTCGTCGTTCCGGCCCCCGGGTGCTCTCGCTGGTCCTGGCAGTTCCGGCCCGACGAACGGCGCAACCCCGGTGCACCGGAAGTGCGAGATCGACGCAGCAGGCGTGGGCGGTTTCGGCTACCCATGACCGGTTCGACGGGCAGGATGGGTGGGGTCGGCTTAGACTTCCGCTTGCGTCGATCAGTGCGTCGAAATCACGGGTGGTGCGGATGTCCGGACGAGGCGGGCGGGTCACGCTGATCGCACTGCTGGTCGTCCTCGCCTGGCTGGTGGTCGGGGGTGTGGCCGGGCCGTACTCCGGGCGGCTCGGTGAGGTCGCCACCAACGACAACGCGTCCTTCCTCCCCGCCGACGCCGAGGCGACCCGCGCCCAGGAACTGTCCGAGCGGTTCGTCGACGAGCCCACACTGCCCGCGCTCGTCGTCTACGAGCGCACCACCGGCATCACCGACGCGGACCGGCAGCGGATCGCCGCCGACGCCGCCCGATTCGCCGAGGTCCCCGGCGTGGTCGGCCCGCTGCCGCCCCCGATCCCCAGCGAGGACGGGCAGGCGGTGCAGGTGGTCGTCCCGATCGACGACGACCGGGGCGAGGAGATCGGGACGGTCGTCGAGGACCTGCGCGCCGTCGCCGGCGCCGACCGGGACGGGCTCACCGTCGACGTGGCCGGGCCCGCCGGCCTGCTCGCCGACCTGATCGAGGTGTTCTCCGCGATCGACGGGACGCTGTTGCTGGTCACCCTCTGCGTGGTGCTGGTCATCCTGCTGGTGGTCTACCGCAGCCCGGTTCTGTGGATCTTCCCGCTGCTCGCCGCCGGCATGTCCTTCGCGCTGGCCTCGGTCTTCGTCTACCTGCTCGCCGACGCCGGCGCGATCACCCTCAACGGGCAGGCCCAGGGCATCCTCACCGTGCTCGTCTTCGGCGCCGGCACCGACTACGCGCTGCTGCTGGTCGCCCGCTACCGGGAGGAGTTGCACCGGCACGAGCGCCCCTGGCACGCGATGACAGCGGCCTGGCGGGGCGCGGCCCCCGCCATCGTGGCCTCCGCCGGCACCGTCATCGTCAGCCTGCTCTGCCTGCTGCTGTCCAGTTTGAACTCGAACCGCGCACTCGGGCCGGTCTCGGCCATCGGCATCGCCGCCACGCTGCTGGTGATGCTCACCTTCCTGCCGGCACTGCTGCTGCTCGGCGGGCGGTGGGCGTTCTGGCCGCGCCGGCCACTCGTCGACCGCGCCGACCCCCGCGCCGAGCACGGCATCTGGAGCCGCGTCGCCCGGTTCGTCGCACGGCGGGCCCGCGTGGTCTGGCTCCTCACGAGCGTCGCGCTGGCCGCGTCGGCGGTGGGCCTCACGCAGCTCGGCGTGACCACCCTCGGCCAGAGCGACCTCTTCACCGAGCGGACCGAATCGGTCGCCGGGCAGGAGGCGATCGCCCGGCACTACCCGGCCGGCACCGGCAGCCCCGCCACCGTCTTCACGACGCAGGAGACCGCGCGGCAGGTCGCCGAGGTGGCGCGGGGCGTGCCCGGCGTCGCGGCGGTACGCCCGGTAACCGACAACCCGACCGGGCCGCCGGCCCCGAACGCGCCGCCGAAGGTCGTCGACGGCATCGTCCAGTTGGAGGCGACGCTCGCCGACCCGCCGGACTCCGACGGCGCCGAGCGCACCATCCGGGACCTGCGCGTCGCCGTGCACGCCGTACCGGACTCGGACTCCGTGGTCGGCGGCTTCACCGCGATCAACGTGGACACCGCCGACGCCTCACGGCGCGACCAGAACGTCATCATCCCGGTCGTCCTGCTCGTCATCGCGATCATCCTGGCGCTGCTGCTGCGGGCGATCCTCGCCCCCGTCCTGCTGATCGCGACGGTGCTGCTCAGCTTCGCGGCCACCCTCGGGCTCTGCGCACTGATCTTCACGTACGTCCTGGACTTTCCCGGCGTGGACGCCTCGTTCCCGCTCTTCGCCTTCGTCTTCCTGGTGGCCCTCGGGATCGACTACAACATCTTCCTGATGAGTCGGGTCCGGGAGGAGTCCGTCCGGCGTGGCACCCGCGCCGGCGTGCTCGCCGGCCTCGCCGTCACCGGCGGTGTCATCACGTCCGCCGGCATCGTGCTCGCCGCCACGTTCAGCGCGCTCGCCGTACTCCCGCTGGTCGTGCTCGTCGAGCTGGGCGTGGCGGTCGCCGTCGGGGTGCTGATCGACACCATCGTGGTGCGCTCCCTGCTGGTGCCCGCCCTGTCGTACGACATCGGTCCGAAAATCTGGTGGCCGGGCCGGTTGTCGCGGTCCAACGGTGAGCGGGAGGTGCAGCGTGCTGGCTGAGACCGACGTGGTGATCGTCGGCGGCGGCCTGGCCGGCCTGGCGGCGGCCCGGCGGCTGCACCGGGCCGGCGTGCCCTGGCGCCTGCTGGAGGCGAGCGGCCGCCTCGGCGGGCGCGTCGCCACCGACGCGGTCGACGGCTTCCTGCTCGACCGCGGCTTCCAGGTGCTCAACACCGCCTACCCCCGGCTCGGCACGCTGCTGGACGTCGACCGGCTCCACCTCGGGTACTTCACCTCCGGCGTTCTGGTCCGCCGGGGCGGCACCCTGACGCGGCTGGTCAACCCGCTGCGGAAGCCGGCCGGCGCGCCCGGCACCGCCCTGGCCGGCGTCGGCTCGCTGCCGGACCGGTTGCGGTTCGCCGCGCTCGCCGCCGGCTGCGCCACCCTGCCCGCCCGGCGGCTGCTGGAGGCACCGGAGACCACCACGGAGGTGGCGCTGCGCCGCGCCGGCCTCTCCGACGAGATCGTCGAGGAGCTGCTGCGGCCGTTCCTGTCCGGCGCGTTCATCGACCGCCAGCTGGAGACGTCCAGCCACGTGTTCGCGATGGTGCTGCGCTCCTTCGCCCGTGGCCGCATCGGCCTGCCGGCCGAGGGGATGGCGGCGCTGCCCCGGGCCGTCGCCGCGCCGCTGCCCACCGACCTGATCGACCTGGACACCCCGGTCGCCGAGGTGGCGCCCGGCCGGGTCCGCACCCAGGCCGGCGACGTCGCGGCCCGCGCCGTCGTGGTCGCGGTCGACCCGCCGGCGGCGGCGACGCTGCTGCCGATGCTGGCCCGGGTACGCATGCACAGCTACACGACCTACTACCACGCGACCGACACGCCGCCCCTGGACGAGCCGATCCTGCTCGTCGACGGCGACCGGCGGGAACTGGTCGCCAACACGGTCGTCGTCAGCAAGGCCGTGCCGACGTACGCCCCGCAGGGGCGGCACCTGGTCGCCACCTCGGTGGTCGGGCCGTCCGCCCCACCCGAACCGGTGATCCGGGAGGAGCTGACCCGCCTCTACGGACGCTCCACGGCGGACTGGACCCACCTCACCACCGTGGCGGTCCCCGACGCGCTGCCCGCCGCGCCGCCGCCCCAGGGCCGCCTGCGTAAACCGGTGGCCCTGGGAGAGGGGCTGTTCGTCGCGGGCGACCATCGGGACAGCCCGTCCATCCAGGGGGCGCTCGCCAGCGGCTGGCGTACGGCCGGCGTGGTCCTGGCGTACCTGCGCCCACCGGCCTGACACCTCCTCGCGCGGTGGCCTGACTGCACGCTGTTATCCTCGCGTTGCCCATCGTGCTGCTGCGCCAGGCGCCGTGAGCGAGGGGAGCCGGTTCGTGCTGGCCGCTGATCAACCGGGCGGGTTACGATCCGGCGCGGTGCCGGGGCGGTAGCTCAGCCGGTTAGAGCAGGGGACTCATAATCCCTCGGTCGCGGGTTCGAGTCCCGCCCGCCCCACCTTGTTGATCTTTCGTGCGAACCAGCTGGCCGCGGCGCGTCGCGACGCTCTGTGCGGCTGCTCGACGCGGACTGCGGCTGGCCGCGGATCCGCCGCCGGATGTACTAGCGTCGAGGGAATGAGGAACCGCGCTGCGAGGTACGAGCCACTGACGGTGGCACGCCTAGGTGCTTTGCTCGTTGGATCCGACGAGACGCGACGGTGGCGGCTGGTGGCAGAGTTCCTTGAGGAGTACCGATGGGAACCAGCCGAGATGCGCGCCGGTCTGCTGGACCAGGAACCAACGTCTACCGGCGACGAGCACTGGGATGTGTTCCTCGCGGCATTGACGGAGCACTTGGCGGCCAAGGACGGGCGGGGTGCGCCGCCGTGGGTCGAGACGCGGTCGCTCCGGCGATTCTGGTTTCCCTTCAACACGCGTGCCGCCCGGGTCGACGCGGTGGTACACGCGCCAGCAGCGTTCCGTCGTCGGGGCGTGTACGTGTCGGCGCAGGAGTTGAACGTCGCGTGAGGCTTGATGATCCACTGTTGGACCGCGCGGCGATCGAGGATGCCTTCCGCCGGCTCGGGGACCGGCTGTCGAGGCGAGGTGTGGTCGCGGACCTTTACATCTTCGGCGGGGCGGCCATGGCTCTGGCCTACGACGCCGACGGGCTACTCGTGACATAGACGCCGTGTTCCAGGTCGCCCGATCCGGCGCGCGACCCTCAGAGGGGTGGCGAATGACTCTCATCGACCTGGGTGAACTGCGCGACGTCGAGCACCCGGAGTCGTCGGCCCGCCCGCGCCGGGTGGCCCTGCGGATGCCGGTGTTCCTCGCGGTACTGCTGGCCGCCCTGGCAACGCTGGCCGCGTCGACCCCGCTGCCGGTCCGGGACGTCGTCGTTGTGCCGTCCCGCCTCGGGGCGGACCAGATCGTCGCCGGCGGCCTGCTGATGGTCGTCGATCCGGCGGACCGGCGCGGGGGCCCGCGTTCGATGACGGCGTACCGGCTGTCCGGCGGCGATCCGGTGTGGCGGGTGCCGCTGCCGGCGTCCGGCACGTTCTGGGGCGGCCACGCCCAGGCTGGTCTGCTGCTGGTCACCGGATTCGACCCGGAGTCCTACGAGAGCGAGACCGTGGCGCTGGACCCCCGGACCGGGACGTCCCGCTGGCGGCAGCCGGGCAGAGCCGTCCCCGTGGCCGGCGGGGGCCTGCTCCTGGAGGCCCTCGGCGAGGACGGAAGCGGGGCGGTGCGGGCCGTGGACCCGTGCTGCGGAACGCTGCGGTGGCGCGCCCGGGTCTCGGCGGGAGGTCCCACGTACGGTGCCACCGGCACGCTGGTCGACCGGGTGGTGCTCGGCGATCCGCGGGGGCGGGTCGAGGTGCGCGCCGCCGGCACCGGCGCCGTCCTGGCGACCGCCGACCTCGGCTCCGCGGAAGGCAGTCCGAGCCGGCAGTGGTCGGTCGTTGCCGACGTGCTGGTCAGCGTCGATGGCGCGCGGGTGACCGCGTACGGGCTGGATCGGCTGGACCGGCGCTGGACGGCGACCGTGCCGGCCGCCATGTATGCGATGGACTGCGGCGTCTTCGTCTGTGTTCACGTCCAGCCCGGCAGCCTGTCGGCGCTGGACGCCACGACCGGACGTCTGCTGTGGACCCGGACGGACCTGAACCCGCTGTTGGCGGAGCCGGACGGGCTGATCGTCACCGGGGTGACGAGCGCCACCACCCTCATGGACCTGGCGTTGCTCGACCCGGTCACCGGCGAAACACGGGCGGAGCTGGGCCGCTGGGAACTGGCACCCCGGTGGAGCGGCGACGAGCCACTGCTCGCCGTCCGCCCGCACCCGGCCAGAGGAGCGGTGGTCGCCGAGGTGGATTTGGTGGCGGCCACCGTTCGGATACTCGACGTGCTGCCCGAGGCGGCTGGCGGCTGCCAGGCGGTCGACGGTGGCCTGGTGTGCCTGCGGCACGACGGGTCGCTCGGCCTGTGGCGGCTGCGGCGCTGACCGCATCGGTTCGCCTGGACCGGCGGCGGCATCCGGATCTAGCCGCGATCAGCGCGCCGACCGTGTCGAGGATCAGTTGGCGGACGCGTGTCGCGCATCAGTCGACGGAGGACACGGGTAGGCCGGCCCGTGCCGATACTGCCGATTTGACCTCTTGAGGATCAAGGTGGCCCGCAAGCGGGCCGCGCCGGCCCGGCCCCGGCCTGCTGGCGACCTCCGGCCGGCATCGGCCGGGCCGGCCGGCCACGCTTGGGAACGACAGCGGATGTTGAGCTAGTCGGGAGCTTGTTCGGAACCGATGTTCCATGCGCCGGATGCAACGTCGATCGTCTCATCGACCCAGGGCTGAACGATGGCCGCTATCTCCGCCGTCACCGGCCACTCGTACATGATCCAGCCCTCTTCGGTCATGCTGACATGAGCCCTGAGCGGCACGACAACTTCTGGTGGCAGGACCCAGGACCGTTCGAGGAAGCCGTCCGCCCCGAACTTCTCGACCACGTTCACGGCGTTCATCGCAAGACCATAGCTGGGGCTCCGCCCCAGACCCCGGCCCTCCTCAGAGATGCCGCCGCGGATCCCCTCGCCGGGCACCACGAGGGCTGGACGGTCTACGACTGCCCGACGAGGAGATCCGCTCTCAATGCCCAAGAAATCGCACGATGGCGTCGCGAAGCAGTCGGTCGGGGTCGCGAGGCTTAAGGTCAGGGTCGGAGAACGGGGGACCGGCAACGAGCTCAGCTAGAACAGAGGCCAGCCGCTTCCGTTCCGCTCGTAGGTTCGACCACGCCGAGTCAGGTAGCCGCAGCACGTTGGAGAGCAGGTCGCCCGCGTAATAGTCGCCCTCAGCCAACGGGTCGCGGAGCAGAACTTGTACCGCGCGGGGCAGCAAGGCGGGCACGCCGATTTCCTGCCCGAGCATGATGCGTAGGTCTTCGACGGTGAACTCAGCCAACGGCTTACGTCGCAGCTCGACGCAACGCCTGACGAGAGAGGTGGCATCCGGACCGGGATCCGGCCAGACCTCCCGCTCAAGCTGCTCGATCGTCGTCACGGCGGACAGGGTAGTCCGCACCACGATTCTGGGGGTGCGCGAAAGGCTGACGGGCCATCCGTGGGCCAGTAACCGTGGCGCGCAGCGGGCACGAGCGGGCACGAGACGCAGCCGGGCCGGCCACCGCCCGCAGGCGTTTCGGGCATCACGACCGCTTGAGCACGCTCTTCCAAACTGACGATCTGCCTTCGCGGCCGCTTGAAACTAGTTCCCACCGCCACCTGCATCGCCGCCACCGCCCCCGTCCGGCGGAGGATGGAGCAAATCAGGGGGCCCGTCGTCGGACCGGGAGTTTCGTGGCTTCAACAGAGCGATCACCATGAGCACCAGGAGGGGCAGCAGGATCGCGACAACGACAACAAGCCTCACCGTCTCGATCACTGACACCACGAAACGAGCCTACGATCGCCGGGGGGTGGAGTCCATGCGTCGCAGTCCGCATCTAGTCCGCAAGAGGGCGACGGACAGCGGTGGAGTGGTGAGAGATGTCGAGAGGCGTTTCCGCTGCAAGACCACCATTTTCCCAGGTCGACGGATCGCCCATTTTGATCTCATAATCCCTCGGTCGCGGGTTCGAGTCCCGCCCCACCCGAAACCGCAGGCCAGCGGCATTTCAAGGAATACTTGATCATGCCGCTGGCCTGGCCTTTCACGTCACCTCACAATATGGAAATCGCTGGTCCCCAAAGGGGCCCAGTTCCGATGGTCGGAGTGTTGCCAGGACAGCTGCGGACTCTGCTCCTCCCCGTCCGACCGGTCAGGCCCGCATGCCGAACAGGAAGCGGGTGAATCGGGTACGGCGTACCAACAGGTCGTACGCGGCCACGGTCAGCAGCAGGGAAGCGGTGACGATCACGGCGTACTTGACGGGCATCGGGGCGTCCCACCGGACCACGTGGTACGCCACGGCCACCACGACCGGCTGGTGCAGCACGTACAGTGGCAACGCGGCGAGGGCCAGGTAGGCGTACCCCCGTCGAAGCCAGCCGTTCGGTGTCCTGGACGGCAAACCCGCGGCCCGCCGGCGGTCCAGCAGGCCCAGGATCGCCACCAGCCAGCACCAGCCGGCCGCCCCGTACGCGGTCCGCGAGGCGACCGCCAGCGGCGTCCAGCCGGTGAACGGGTCGTCGGCGAACAGGAAGCCCGGCGAGCTGGCCACGAACAGGACCAGCCCGAGCGCCGTGGCCAGCCCCGCATCCCGCCGCATCGCCGCGCGGAACCGGTCGTCGGCGGCGAGCACGAAGCCGTACAGGAAGAACAGCAGGTATGCCCAGCGGCTCCAGCCGGCGTACTCCTCCTCAAGCCCGACCAAAGCGCTGACCAACGCGACCGGTACGGCCGGCAGCAACACCACGCCGCGCCGCCGGGTCGCGGCCGCCAACCCGTCACGGAGCCGGCGGGCGCGGGCGCGGGGCAGCCAGCGGGCGAACGGCGTCAGCAGCAGCGAGTACGCCAACAGCAGCACCACGAACCACAGATGTCCCGTCTCGAAGTGCTCCCCCCGCACGACGAACGGGAACTCGGCCAGGTCCAGCCGCACGGTGAAGAACCGGGACAGGAAATCGAGGTACGACTCGCGGTAGCCGGGGTCGGCCGCCCGCAGCCGCAACCACTGTGGCAGCGGGAGCAGCGTGGCGGTGGCGATCAGCAGCGGCACGCCGAGCCGCAGCAGCCGTTCGACGGCGAACCCGCCCGGACTCCGCCGGTGCAACGAGTGCCACGCGCCGAACCCGGCGATCAGGAGCAGCATCGGCATCGCCCACACCACCGCGAAACCGGCGGCGATCATGGTCGCCTCGGTGGTCTCCGGGTTCTTCACGTAGTAGTCGTCGCGGGCATCGAACACCAGGGCCGAGTGAAAGAACACCAGCCCGACGACCACCAGTACGCGCAGCGCGTCCAGCTCCGGACGCCGTCGCTGTGGCGGGCGGACGTCGTCGTGGCGCAGCCGATCCTGCCGCATGGTCACCGAGTGTGGACGTACTCTGCCATGACGGTCATTGTTTCGGTCTCGGGGCGCCCGTCACATCACCCGACCGGCCAGCCAGGTACGGCTCCCGCGGTTACTCAGGCCAGCGGGACCTGCACCGCCACGTCACGCTGGGAGTAACGGTCCGGAGCAGCGGCGTTCCGAACAGACGTGCGTTGCTGCACCTCTACCGACGCCAGCAGCGTGCTGAGCCGTCCGTGACCGATAGGCGCATGCGTCGTGCGGCTGCCGATGTCACCGACCGGCTGCCGGGATCTTCGAGGACCATGACTCGTCGGTCCGGAAGACGATTCGCCTCGAGAGATGGCCCGCTCGGTGCGAAGCAACGGCACTCGTAGCCGTCGGGCTCGTGCAGCCTCACATCCGGGATCTCAACACGTCGAACTCGCAGCCGGGCAGGGACGGGTCGAAGCCGTGCTCGACCAGCCAGCGGACCGCCAGCAGGCTTCGCAACGACCACCACGCGCGGATCACGTCGAGGTCGACGTCGGTGCCGTAGCCGGCGACCACGTCGTCAAGGTGCTCCTCGTGTCCGAGCGTCAGGACGGCGAGGTCGTACAGGGCATCGCCCTGGGCCGCCTCGGACCAGTCGATCACGCCGGTGATCTCGTCACCGTCGACGAACACGTGGGTGATCTGCAGGTCGCCGTGCGTGAACACCGGTTTCCACGGCCGGAGCGCAGCCTCGGCAACCTGGCGGTTGCGGGTGACCAGGTCGGTGGGAAGGACGCCGTTCGTGACGAGCCACTCGCATTCGCCGTCGAGGCGCGACGCGATCTCGTCGAGGCGCCGACCGGGCCATCGCGGCTTGGGCGCGTCGTGCAGCGTCCGCGCGGCCGCACCCGCCGCGACCCAGGCCGCCGACGACGCGGGCGACGGCTCGCCGAGGCGGCCCAGTGCCGTCCCGGGCAGGGCGGCGAGCGCGAGCACGGGCGGCTTGCGCCACAGGACCTGCGGAGTCGGGATCGGCGCCAACGCCATCGCCTCGACCTCGATGTCGGTGCGCGTCTGATCAGCGTCGATCTTCAGGAACACGTCGCCGACGCGCAGGGTCGCCCGCTCGTCATGGGCGACGACGACCTTGACCTCTTCCACGTCGGCCATTATCGCGGGATGATCATCGACGCCGCCCCGGGTTTATCGCGTGCGACGGCGGGCTGACCGCGTCCGCTGCCCGGCGGCCTCGTGCGCGGCACCGACCACTGGTTCAGGCTACGAGCAGGCGGAGACCAAGCTCTGCCGTGTCGAGGGCGACGAGGTCGCGGTTGCGCTCGGCCCACCGGCCTGAGGAAAGGTCTCCGCGGAGTGTGCTGACTGCCCGTTGCTCAGCCTGCGGTCCGACTCTGGTCCAGACCGAAACCGCGCGGCGTACCTGTTCGTCCAGGTACGCCTCAGGCCGGCGCCAGTGTGCCTCGAAGAAGCCGTCAGCGCAGTCCCACGGGACGAGCACCGGCTCCGCGCGTCCTCCGATTGCGCGGGTCAGGTCGGCGAGGGACGGCCAGCCGACGAGGAGGTCTGCGAACTCAGGTAAGTAGTCGCGGGTGAGCCAGAACCGCTGACGCCAGCCGGTGTCATCGGCGTCGTACGTGAACACCACCACGCGGCGGGCCACCCGCCGCATTTCACGCAGCCCGGCGACCGGGTCCGGCCAGTGATGGACGGTGCTGACCGCCATCGCGGCGTCGAAGGACTGGTCCTCGAACGGCAGGCTCTCCGCGGCGGCGGCGACGCACGGCGCCGCACCTACGGGACGCTGCGCCCGCATGACCGCTGACGGTTCAACCGCCGTGACGTCGCGGTCGGGTGGTTCGTAGGAGCCGGTGCCAGCCCCGACGTTCAGCACCGTACGTGCGTCCCCCAGTGCGTCCCAGATGCGCGCGGCGATCCGTGGCTCGGTTCGCCGGGTCGCTGGGTAAGCGGATCCGATGGCGTCGTACAACTGCGCGCCGAACACCTTCAGCTGTTCCTCTGGTGTCGTCCTGATTCCCACTGCACGTGCCTCCAGTTCCCTGTCTATGGCCGTCACCATGGCAGCAGCGCGGTCGCGCTGGTCCATCAGCAGGCCGCGCAGTCGGCGCAGGTGCGCGACCGCGTCGGTGGTCGGGTCGTCAACCAGATCCGCGATCTCCCGCAATCCGAAGCCGAGCCGCCGGTAGGCGAGCACCTCCCGGAGTCGCTCCACGTCGTCCGCGGAGTAGGCCCGGTGCCCAGCCGCGGTCCGCGTGGACGGCTCCAGGAGGCCGATCTCGTCATAGTGATGCAGTGTGCGGACGCTGACGCCGGCCAACCCCGCCACACGCCCCACGGTCAGGTGCTCCTCCACGCCACCGACTATGTGGCATGACGCCGCGTGAGGAGCAAGCGCTTCGCTGCTGGCATGACCGATTCGCGGATCGGATCAGTCGGGCGGCGCTGTGGCGGGCGACCAGCGCTGGGCCGGACCGCGCCGCCGCAAAGTGGCAGTAGCGCCAATAAGTTTGTTATGGAAACCTATTGGCATGACTTCAGACGCGGTTTCTGCCGGCGGTGATCCCCGCCGGCTGCTGGCCGATGCGCGCGACCTCGCGCGCCGGGTTCGTCTTGCCCAGCGGGTGACGTGGTTGCCGCTGCTGGTGCTGGCCGTGGTGACGTTCGGGGCGATCCTGGTGTACCGGTTCAGCCAGCCGGTCCTCAGCGACTGCCAGGCGGTGCAGAACGGTCAGGTGGTGTGCAAGGGCTGGTACCAGGCCGCGCAGTTCTACTGGTGGGCGGCGCTGTTGCTGGCGTACGTGGTGATCGCCGGCGGGTACCTGCGGGTCGCCCGGGCCCGGGGACTGGGCACCCGGGTGCTGCCGTATGTGCTCACCGGCGTCGCGCTCGTCGCACTGTCCGCCGCCGCTACGGCGGTTCTGATCTACCTCGACCCGCTGACGTTCCCGGACGAGCCCTCCGCCGCTGTCCAGTTGCTGCTCCGGCTGCTCGATCCGACCGGCGCAATCGGGTTGGCCCTGCTGGCACTGGCCTGGCTGGAGCGGCGCGTCGCGCTGCTGTTGTTCGCTCTCGGATACCTGGCGGTGGTGCTGGTGCCGGTCGACTTCGGGTGGGGGGTCGGCTGGGGGCAACACTGGGCCTTCGCGCCGCAGCTCGTGATCAACGGCGGCCTGCTGCTGCTGGGCAGCGCCGGCTTCGCGCTGGCGTCACGGCTGCGGCGGCCCCGGTGACCGGCCCTGCCGACACCCCCGAGACGGACGAGGCCGGGACCCAGCATCCCGTCACCGGCCTCGACGACGTGGTGCACCAGCGGGTACGGCTGGGCATCCTCACCATCGCCCACGAGGCACGCCGGGTCGAGTTCGGCTACCTGCGCACCCAACTGGAGCTAACCGCCGGCAACCTCTCCCAGCACCTGAGCGTGCTGGAGACGGCCGGCCTGATCGAGGTCGAGAAGGGCTACACCGGACGGCGCGGCCGAACCTGGATCACCCTCACCGCCGCCGGCCGCACCGCCCTCGCCGACGAGATCGGCCGACTGAAGCTGCTCATCGCACGGGTCGAAACCACCGCCACCCCGGAGGACCGATGACCACCGCACTGACCCGCCGACACCTGCTTGCAGCCACGCTCGCAACCGGCATCGTCGGGATGAGCGACGAGGACCTCGCCGGCTGGGTCGGCACCCTCGACCCGGCGCGGGCGGTGCGGATCCAGCAGGCGTACCCGCTCGCGTTCTTCGACCTGCACCTACGCCACCGGCGGCGGCGCCTGCTCGAAGGCCCGAACCCGGCCTTCCCGGAGGTGCGGTTCATCGCCTGACGCGACCGCCTGTTGAATCGCTGCCACGCGGACCGGTAGCGGAGCTGCCGGAACTTCGACGAGGTCGAATCCGACCTCGCGGTAGGCGAGTTCATGGACTCTCTCGAAGGCGAGCGAGTCGTGGAAGCTGATCCGACGAGCGGCGGTGGCCTGGACGAAACCCTGATGTCGTACGAAGAAGACTGTCTGCTCATACCAACGCTCACCCACCAGGCGCTCGACCTCTTCGAGCAGGTGACGCGGTGCCTTCAGATCGAGGTAGCGGCACAGTGCCAAGGTGCAGACCGGTGACCGGTCGAAGAACACGACGTCACCGGCGTCCGTCTTGGCCGCGAGCTGTCTCTTCCGCTGGAGATTCAACACGCGGTCGGCGAAGCCGGGCTCTCGCCACGGCTCTGGCCGGCCGAGTGCCTGCCGCAGGGCGATGACGTCCGTCGCAGCCTCCTCGACCACGGCGTGGCCGTCGATCTCCAGCTGGCGCAGGATCGCTGTCTTGCCGGACCCTGGGGCGCCGGTGAGGATGTAGGCGGGCATGGGTTCTCCGATAACCGGACATGCGGGAAGCAACTGCAGGACTGCTGATCGATCCGACGCCAAGCGGCGAAGCGGTTGCGGCACCAGATGCACCGAGAGTTGGACTCGATCGGCGCGGCGCCACCGGCAGGCTATCGCAGCGGCAGCGCCACGTAAAAGTGCGAGGTGGCGGTCATCCGGCCCGTCGGGCGGTCGATCGTCGCCGGTCGGGGGTTTCCTGCAGCCTCCGGGCGATCTGTTCGACGGCGACGAGGTCCTCCGGGGTGAGCCGGTCGATGAAGTGGTGTCGTACCGACTCGACGTGGGCCGGTGCGGCGTTGTCGAGTGTGTCCAGACCGTGCGCGGTGAGTACGAGAAGGCAGCCTCTGCCGTCGGTCGGGTCGGGTTCGCGCCGCAGGAGACCGCGCGCTTCCATCCGGGTGGCGTGCCGGGACAGCCGACTGCGTGACCAGCCCATCTTGTCGGCCTGTTCCCCCAGGGTGCTGGTGTGGTCGGGCCGCTCCGACAGCGTGCTGAGTACTTCGTAGTCGGGTTCGGAGAGGCCGATCGCGGCCAGGTCGCGCGCCGTGCCGGTCCGAACGGCGACCATCACGCGCAGGAATGCCCGCCACGCCCGCTCCTCGTCGGCGTTCAACCACCGCACGCTGCCGGCCGGCCGTCTCGTTGACATGTAATCAACCTAGCATCTAGGCTTCGTTTCCATGTCAACGAAACCGACGCGTGTCCTGGTGCTCACGTGCAGCACCCGCCCCGGCGCCCTCGGCCCCGCAGTGGGACAGTGGCTGATCGAGACGATCACCCCTTCTGCCGCCCGACTCGGCGTCGAGCTTGTGCCGGTGGCCCTCGGCGATCTGAACCTGCCGTTCCTGGACGAAGAGGAACACCCGTCGTCGGGTGTCTACCGGCATGAGCACACACGTCGGTGGAGCGCGATCGTCGACGCGGCGGACGGGTTCATCGTGGTCACGCCGGAGTACAACTACGGGATGCCAGCGACCCTGAAGAACGCGCTGGACTACCTCAGCCGCGAATGGGCGTGGAAGCCGATCGGCTTCGTCAGCTACGGCAACACGTCGGCCGGCACCCGGTCGGTTCAGCACGCCAAGCAGGTGGTGACCACGCTGCGCCTGGTTCCGTTGGGCGCCACGGTCGCGATCCGCATCGGTGACGCGACGGAGAATGGTCGGCTGCGGCCCGACGCGGCCCGCGACACGGCGGGTGTCGGCCTGCTGCACGAACTGGTCCGGGTCGCCCACGCCCTGCGGCCGATGCGCGAGCGCGCACGAGCCGGGGCCCTGTCCGGACCGTTGCCAGGGTCCTACGCGAGACCGCTGACCCCTGACGACGCGGCCGAGGTCACTGTGCTGCAGCGGTGTTGCTGGGTGGACGAGGCCGTCGTCAACGACACCATGGCCATACCGGCCCTGCACGAGTCGCTGCAGGAGGTGCGTGACTGGCTGGCGGCCTGGCACACCACAGGCATCTGGCTGGACGGCCGGCTGCTGGGCATGGTGCGGGCCCGTCGCGTCGACACCGACTGGCACGTGGGCAGGCTCGCCGTCGTGCCCGACCTGCGCGGCCAGGGGCTGGGCCGATGGCTGCTGCGCACCGCCGAAGCCGCCGCCCAACCGGATTGCCGCCGCATCCTGCTGTACACCGGCGCCAAGAGCCTGCGGAACATCGACCTCTATCACAGCGAGGGGTACCGGTCGATGCCACTCGCCGGCCCTGACGGAACCGCCTGCCTCACCAAGGGCCTACCCGTTGGGCAGCGTTGACGCTGCCAATCCACGAACCCGGCCAGGCTAGGGGCGCGCTCATGCCGCTCTCCGCGCCGAGCCCGCAGCCGCTGACGGGCGTGACGGTCGCGGCCGGTCAGTAGCCGATCAGCCGGTGCAGCCGGAGGAACGTCTCGTCGAAGCCGAGCGCCGGCCAGGCCCGCGAGGAGAGCAGGTTGGTCACCCGCCAGTCGGTGACCACGCTGTCGAACCCGGCCGACACGGCCCAGTCGATGACGGCGGTGCCGAGGGCCCGTCCGGCGCCGGTGCCACGGGCGTGCGGGAAGACCGCCGCGAACCCGAGGAACCCGGCGTGGTCCGGGCGGGCCAGGCTCAGGTGCCCGCTCGAATTCTCCAGCGCGCAGCCGACGGCCGAGCCGATGACCCGGCCGTCCGACTCGGCCACGAAGGTGGCGTACGCGGGATTGTCGATGTCGACCGTCCACTCGGCGAGGGCCTCCTCCAACGTGCCCACCCGGCCGGCGGAGAAGGTCGGGGACCGACCGTGATGCAGGGGCAACTCGAGTTCGAGTTGGGCGAGCGCGGGGATGTCGGCCCGGGCCGCCCGACGCACCGACAGCCCGGCCGGCGTACCCGTCCCCGGCCGGGCGGCGGGCCGGATGGCGTGCGCGTGCTGCTGGCCGAAGCCCAGGCGGAACCAGGCCCGCACCAGTTCCGCGTCGTGCGCCGGCACGACGACGTAGTGCGCCGTGCGACCCTCGTCGACCCACCGGGCGGCGGCGACCGCGTACAGGTCGCGCATCACCTCGGGGTCGGTGACCGCGAGTCCGGCGGCCTCCACCCAGATGTTCGGCCCCCACAGCGGTGACGGCTTCGGGGCGCCGAGGACGAAGCCCACCGGGACGCCGGCGCGGTACGCGACCGCTCCTGACGCGTCCGGCGTCTCGTACGCTGCGGTCAGCTCCGCCAGCGCAACAGCGGTGTCCTCGAACCGGGCGGACAGCAGCGGCTGGGCGACGCGGTGCCGACGGTGCCGGTCGGCCAGCAACGAGCCGCAGGCAGCCAGATCGGCGGCCGTGAACGGCCGTAGCTCTGTCCGGGACATGGCCGGCACGCTACGCACCATCGGCGCCGAGGTCATCCGGGTTTTCGGCGGCCAACATGATGCGCCGAACGCCCAACGTGTTCGCACGTCCCTCGATCGACCGGGATGACGGCGTCAAGGTTGGCGGCTTCCTGGGCGAGCGACCACTTCGCGGTGCTCGCGGATCTGCGCCTTCCGCCGCACCCACCGGGTACCTGGACGCAGATCCGCTAGCGGACCGCATTCAGCCCGCAAGCCGGTGGCGGGCAGCGGGGGAAGGGTGCGAGCCGCGCCTGTGGAGTGGCCTGCCTCACACGCTGTCAGGACGATCGGTCACGCGGTGTCTTGAGGCCGAACCCCTGGAGACGGAGGAGCCACTATGACTGGGAACGTCGATGTGGTCGTGGCCGGCGGCGGGTACGCCGGTGTCATGGCGGCCAATCGCCTCACGCAGCGCGATGGCGTCACAGTGACCCTGGTCAACCCGCGCCCGACCTTCGTCGAGCGGATCCGCCTGCACCAACTGGTGGGCGGGTCCGACGACGCGGTCGTCGACTACCAGGAAGTCCTGGGCGAGGGCGTCCGGCTGGTGGTCGACACGGTGACCCGGATCGACGCGGCCGAGCGCAGCGTGACGTTGGCGGCCGGCGGCACGGTCGGCTACGACTACCTGATCTATGCGGTGGGCAGTGGCAGCGCCGACCCGGGCGTGCCCGGAGCGGCCGAGTTCGCCTACCCGATTGCCAGCCTGGAGGAGGCGCAGCGGCTGCGGCCGGTCGTCGACGCTCTACCGGGAACGGCCTCGGTGACGGTGGTCGGAGCCGGTCCGACGGGCATCGAGACCGCCGCCGAACTGGCGGAGGCTGGCCGTACCGTGACCCTGGTCTGCGGCGGGGTGCTCGGCCCGTACCTGCATCCTCGGGGGCGACGCTCGGTCGCCAAGCGGCTGGCCCGGCTCGGTGTGGCCGTCCTCGACGGCCCCGGCGCGAAGGTGACGGCCGTGACACGCGATGCCGTGCAGCTCGGTGACGGCCGCGAGTTGCCGAGCACGGTGACCGTCTGGACCGCCGGGTTCGGCGTGCCGGACCTGGCCGGCCGCAGCGGGCTGAGCACCGATGCGCTGGGCCGCCTGCTTACCGATGAGACGTTGACGAGCGTGGACGACGTGCGCATCGTCGCGGCCGGGGACTCGGCGGCACCGTCGGACCTGCCGTTCCGGATGAGCTGCCAGGCCGCGACGAGGATCGGCGCGCACGCCGCCGACACGGTGCTGGCCCGGATCGCGGGCGAGCAGCCGGCCCCCATCAACCTGGGGTTCTTCGGCCAGTGCATCAGCCTGGGGCGTCGCGCCGGAATCTTCCAGTTCGCCGCCAGGGACGACACCGCGAACGGGCTGTACGTCGGTGGCGGCCCGGGCGCGAAGCTCAAGGAGTTCGTCTGCAAGCACACCGTCAAGCATCTGGCGGACGAGGCACGCAAGCCCGGCTCGCTCACCTGGGTCAAGGACGACAAGCGCCAAGAGTTGCTGCGGGCCAGGCGTGGCGCGGCGCCGGCCACCCGCTGAACGGACAGCTGGGCCGCGCATCGGCGATCCCAGCTCGAACCGCCACCAACCACCGAGGGTGTCCCATTGGCGCTCCGCCCGTGCCGGATGGTCCCAGGACACCGGAGTCACCTACCCAAGGCAAGGAGGGACGGTATGAACCTCGCCCTGTGGATTGCCGCCGGACTGCTGGCAGCAGTCTCCCTGACCGGCGGGATCACCAAGACGTTCGTACCCAAGGAGAGACTGGCTGCGCTCAACGGCGGAGAGTGGACCGGACACGCCAGCGTCGGCTTCATCAAGACCATCGGGGTCCTCGAGCTCCTGGCCGCGGTTGGCCTGATCCTGCCGGCCGTGCTCGACATCGCACCGTTCATGGTGCCGGTGACTGCCGTCTGCTGGGTTCTGCTCATGGTCGGCGCGATGATCATCCATGGCCGTCTTGGTCAGTTCACGTTGGTAATGGTGAACCTGGGCTACGTTGCGCTCGCAGCCTTCATCGCGTGGGGCCGCTTCGGCCCTGAACCTTTCGCCAGCTGACGACGATGTGCCGTTGATGCCCGGTTAAAGGCCTCCGGCAACCAGGGCCACCCGCGAAGAAGAAGGGTCGAGACATGAGCCACGCCAGTGACCCGGCGACCGACACCTTCGTCGCCCACCGCAACCTGCTCTTCACCGTCGCGTACGAGATGCTCGGGTCGGCGGCCGACGCCGAAGACGTCCTGCAGGAAACCTGGCTACGGTGGATCAGGACCGACGCGGAGCACGTGCGCGACCAGCGGGCCTACCTGGTCCGGATCACCACCCGGCAGTCGCTCAACCGGCTGCGCACAATGAAGCGCCGCAAGGAGGCCTACGTCGGCCCCTGGCTGCCAGATCCGCTGCTCACCGCGCCGGACGTGGCCGAGGACGTCGAACTCGCCGAGAGCGTGTCGATGGGGCTCATGATCGTCCTGGAGACTCTGTCGCCGACCGAGCGGGCCGTCTTCGTGCTGCGCGAGGCCTTCGATGTCAGCTACGACGAGATCGCGGCCGCCGTCGGCAAGAGCTCCGCGGCCGTCCATCAGATCGCGCACCGCGCCCGCCAGCACGTCGATGCTCGCCGCCCCCGCCAGGTGGTCTCCGCGAGCGAGACCCGGGCAGCTCTGGAAGCGTTCCAGCGCGCGGTCGAAACCAGGGACCTGCAGGGCCTGCTCGACGTGCTCGCCCCGGACGTCGTTCTGGTGGGCGACGGCGGCGGCGTCAAGCAGGCCGCGCTGCGACCGATCGTCGGCGCTGAGAAGGTGGCCCGTATGTTCTTCGGCGGTCTGGGCAAGGTCGAAGGCACGCTCACCGGTGAACCGACCGTGGTCAACGGCAACCCGGCGCTCCTCGTACGCCTGGACGGCGAACTTGACGGGGTCATGGCGATCCGTGTCGAGGACGCCCGTATCACCGGCGTCTACTACGTCCGTAACCCGGAGAAGCTGACCCGCGTCGAATCCGTGACCCCGCTCACCCTGCGATGAGAACGGGTGCCGAGACAGCCACCCGCGAATCAGGTGCATCGCCGAGCCGAGCTGTTTCGGCGAGGGACACGTGTGGCAGACCCGGCTGTCGAAGCCGGCGGTCTGCCGCGTTCGACGGGCAGTGGCGCACGACACGGCGGTCGCGCGGTGCCGGCCGCCGCGATGGTGGCAACGGTGGCGGTAACGCCGCAACAATTGGTACCTGAGCAGCAACAACTGGTCTGGAGAGGGAGGGCGCCGTGCTTGAGGAGCGTGAGTCCGGGATGCGGTTCTCGGACGAGGAATTCGCGGCGCAGCGTGTCCAGCGGTTCGGCCGGTTGCCCGCCCAGATACGACCCGAGGATCACGTCGTACTGGTCGAATCCAGCGCTCGCCCCGGCCGGCCGGCGGCGGCTGGCAGCGATGATGAGTGGGTGCTGCGCAACCCGTGCTTCTGACCGCCGGCCAGATCTGGGCCACCGCCGGCCGTGGGACTGGTCCGGCGGTGGCCGCGGAGGCGCACGGAGGAACAACTCGCTGATTCCGGTACTTCCGGCCACACATGTGATGTGAGGTCTGCGGTCGTACCGCCGCCAGAAGCCGTGTCAGGGGCCGTGTCAGGGTCGTGTCAGGCGGGTGACAGGGCGGGTGCCCATGGTGGTCGCATGACAAGTTCAGCGATCGCGGTCACAGGACTGCGCAAGGCCTACAAGGACAAGGTCGTGCTCGACGGCATCGATCTGGAGGTCCGCGCCGGCACGATCTTCTCCCTGCTCGGTCCGAACGGGGCGGGCAAGACGACGACGGTGAACGTGTTGACCACGTTGGTGCGGGCCGACGGTGGGACGGTACGGGTCGCCGGACATGATGTCGCGACCCAGCCCAGGGCGGTGCGCGCGGCGATCGGGGTCACCGGTCAGTTCGCGGCGGTCGACGAGTTGCTGACCGGGCGGGAGAACCTGCAGCTGATGGTGGATCTGAGCCCGGTTCCCGCCCGGGACGGCAAGCGGGTCGTCACGGACCTGCTGGAGCGGTTCGACCTGGTGGAGTCGGCGCGGAAGCCGGTGTCCACCTATTCCGGGGGCATGCGGCGGAAGTTGGATCTGGCGATGACGCTCGTCGGCGACCCGCGGATCATCTTCCTCGACGAGCCGACGACGGGACTGGATCCGCGTAGCCGTCGCACGATGTGGTCGATCATCCGTGAGCTGGTGGCCGACGGTGTGACCGTCTTCCTCACCACCCAGTACCTCGAGGAGGCCGATCAGCTCGCCGACCGGATCGCGGTGCTCGATCAGGGCCGCCTGGTCGCCGAGGGCACCCCCGACGAGCTCAAGCGCCAGATTCCCGGGACGCACGTCCGGCTCCGGTTCACCACCGTCGCCGAACTCGACGCGGCCGCGCGGGTCCTCACCGAGGCCACGCGGGACGACGAGGCACTGGCCCTGCGGGTTCCCAGCGACGGCGGGACGAGGTCGCTGCGGGTCCTGCTGGACCGGCTCGACGAGTACGCGATCAGTGCCGACGGGCTGTCCGTGCAGACACCGGATCTCGATGACGTCTTCCTCGCCCTGACGGGCCGTACCACGGAGGTGGCCGCGAAATGAGCGCCAAGTCCCATCCGATCGTCATGCTGCGTCGCAACGTCACACACATCGCCCGGAATCCGACCTCGGTGTTCAACGCGGTCCTGATGCCGATCGTGATCATGTTGATGTTCGTGTACATGTTCGGAGACGCGTTCAACGTCGGTGTCGACTACATCGACTACGCGACACCCGGGCTGATGCTGCTGGCCGTCTGTTACGGGCTGGGGGCCACCGCGACGTCGGTGAACTCCGACATGACGAAGGGCATCATCAACCGGTTCAAGGTCATGCACGTCTCCCGCGGCGCGGTGTTGGCCGGTCACGTCATCGCCAGCGTGCTGACCAACCTGATCGCCATCGCGGCGCTCGTCGGGGTGGCCTTCCTGCTGGGATTCAGCCCGTCGGCGAGCGCCCTCGACTGGCTCGGCGCGATCGGCGTCATCGTGCTGCTCGCTTTCGCGGCCGGCTGGCTCACGGTCGCCCTGGGCCTGTCCGCGAAGTCGCCGGAAACGGCGGGTCTGGCCTCCGTGCCGCTGGTCATGCTGCCGTTCTTCAGCAGCGCGATCGTGCCGGCGGAGAAGATGGGGCCCGGGCTTCGGGAGTTCGCGGAGTACCAGCCCTTCACGCCGATCATCGAAACCCTGCGCGGGTTCCTCGCCGGCGCGCCCGCCACCGGTGACGTGATCCCCGCTCTCGCCTGGTGCGTCGGCATCGCTCTGGTCGGGTACCTGTGGGCGCGTTCCACCTTCAACAAGCGAGCGTGACCGCGACCAACTGACTCCAGCTGGTCGCAGTGCCTGCCAGCGCCGCCTCGGCGAACTTCGCTTCGCCGAGGCGGCGTCGCACTGTCTGCTCGATCCGGGCCAGGTCCGGGTGCGAGCGGTCCGGCAGTCCACGCACCGCAGCGCTCGCCGCGAGCAGCCGCGCGGCCTGCTCGGGCTGGTCGCGGCGCAGCGCCAGGTCCGCGACCCCCACGAGCACCTGTGCGATCAACGGTGCGTAACCGGCCTCGCGCGCCGCCTCGCAGGCCACCATGCGATGCGTACGGGCCTGGTCGACATCGTCGGTCAGGTAGCCCAGCAGGTCGTGGGTCCCCGCACGGATACCCGCCAGCTCCGCCTCGTCGCCCAGCAGCGCTGTCATGACTCCGAGTTGCTCGTACGCCTCCTCGGCGTCACCGCGCCAGCGCGCGAGCTCCGCCTTGGACAGCGCCAGTTCGGCCAGCGCACCCGGCCACGTGACCCGGTCCGCGAACCGTTGCGCCTCGGCGAGGGCGGCCACGCTGGCGTCCTCATCGCCCAACAACCAGTACAGCCGCGCCTGCCGCGACCGCATCCGGATGACGTCCTCGACGGCGCCGACCTCGGTGACGACCGCGATCGCCTCCTCGTAGTGCGCGCACGCCGCGGCGAACTCACCGCGTACGGCGATCAGCTCCGCCAGCTCGCTCAGGGCGAACGAGATCCCGAACCGTTCGCCGAGGGCCCGGAACTCGACGAGCGCCCGCTCGAAGTACGCGTCCACATCCCGCCCGTCCTGGCCGAGGATGATCCGCAGCTTGCCGAGGTGCAGCCGGGCCAGCGCGCGGACCCAGGGGTCCTCGTGGTCCAGCAGGGTCTCCCAGGCGGGCAGGAGCGCGTCCGGCTCCCGCACCATGCGTTCCAGCGGGACGACGAGCGCCATCCCCGGGTGGCTGCCTCGACTGCGCCGGCTGAGCCGGTACGCCTTGTGGATCCACTCCGCCGCGTGGTGTTCGTCGCCCGGCCCGGAGTTCAGGAACAGCACGACGAGCGCGTACACGGTGGCCCGGATCTCGTCGCTCACCTCGCCGGGCGTTGCGGTGGCCGCGGTGATCAGCTCCATGCCTTCGGTCCGGTGACCGCCGAGCCACCAGTACCAGCCGGCGGCCGCGGCCAGCCGCATCGCCGCGGGCGCCTCGCCGGCCGCGAGCGCGCCCCGCATCGCGGAACCGATGTTGTCGTGCTCGACCTCGAGGACGGCGAGCCAGTTCAGCTGTTCGGCGCGGCGAAGCTGCGGCTCCGCGGCCTCGGTGAGTTCGGTGAAGTAGGCGAGATGCGCGTGCCGCGCCAGGTCCGATTCCCCCGCCTCGGCGAGCCGGTGCGAGGCGTACTCCTTGATCGTGCCGAGCATCCGGTAACGCGGTGCGCCGTCGCCCTCGGCGACCAGCAGCGACTTCTCGGCCAGTGCGGTGAGCAGTTCGAGCACCTCCTCCGGCTCGACCGCGTCGCCGGCGCAGACCCGCTCGGCCGCTTCCAGGCTCGCCCCGCCCGAGAACACCGAGAGCCTGCGCAGGACCGTCCGTTCGGCGTCGGTCAGCAGCTCCCAGCTCCAGTCGACCACCGCGCGCAGCGTCCGGTGCCGGGGCAACGCGGTACGGCTGCCGCCGGTGAGCAGGCGGAACCGGTCGTCGAGCCGCTCGGCGAGCTGATCGATGGACATGGTGCGCAACCTGGCCGCGGCCAGTTCGATCGCCAGCGGCATCCCGTCCAGCGCCCGGCAGACCCGTGCCATCGTGGACAACGTGTGGGTGTCGACCGCGAGATCCCTGCGCACCGCGCTCGCCCGGTCCCGCAGCAACTGGACGGCGGGAGAGGACTCGATCTCGCCAGGCCCGGCGTCCCCCTTCGGCAACGCCAGCGGCTCGACCGGCCACAGCGCCTCACCGGTGATGCCGAGCGGTTCCCTGCTCGTCGCCAGGATCCGCAGCCGCCGGCACTCCCCGAGCAGTCGATGGGCGAACGCCGCCGCCGACTCGATCACGTGCTCGCAGTTGTCCAGGACCAGCAGCGCCTCCCGCTCGCGGATCGCGGCGATGAGCCGGTCGATCAGCTCCGTGCTCGGCGCCTCGCCGAGCAGAGCGTCCCGGAGGCCGAGACCGGCGAGCGTCGCCTGCACGACGTCTCCGTCGGTGCCGATGGCGGCGAGTTCCACCAGCCAGGCGCCGTCCGGCAGGTCGTCGAGCAGCCGGCGCGCGGTTTCCGTGGCCAGCCTGGTCTTCCCCGAGCCGCCCGGCCCGATCAGGGTGGTGAGCCGGTGCCTGGCGACGAGTGCGCCGATCTCGGTGACAGCTCCGTCCTTGCCGACGAAGCTGCTCAGCTCGGCACGCAGGTTGGTCTTCCGGTTCTGCTCCCGCCGCCCCACCTCGCCCCGCAGCAGCGCGACGTGCAGTGCCGAGAGCTCCGGGGAGGGGTCGACGCCCAGCGCGTCGGCGAGGGCCTCGCTCGTGCGCTGGTACACGAGCAGCGCCTCGGTGTCGCGACCGGTCGCCGCGAGGGCACGCATCAGCGCGACGGCAAGCCGTTCGCGCACCGGGTGCGCGGCCACCAGGTCGGTCAGCTCCGGGACCAGTTCCGCACCGTGGCCGAGGCTGACCTCCAGGTCGAACCGATCCTCCATGGCCGTCAGGCGTAGCCTCTCCAGCCGGGTGGCCGCCGCGTCGAGCGCCGCACTGTCGGGCAGACCGACATCCTGCATGGCCGCACCGCGCCACAACGCGAGGGCCTCGCGGAGCCGCCGGGCCCGCTGCGGACCCGCGTCATCGCGGGCCTGGCCGACGAGGCGTTCGAACCGTACGGCGTCGACGGCGTCGGGGTCCACCGTCAACCGGTAGCCGTCCGGCTGCCCCTCGACCGCCCCTTCCGGCAGCGCCTTCCGCAGCCGGGAAACCAGGCGCTGCAAGGCGTTCGCCGCGTCGGAGGGCGGGTGTTCACCCCAGATCCAGTCGACGAGTGTCGCTTTGGGGACCACCTGGCCCGGTCTGAGCGCGAGGGCGATCAACAGCCCGCGCAGGCGGGCGCCCGGCACGTCGGCGGAGCCGCCGTCGTCCGTGCGAACCTCGAACGGCCCGAGCATCCCGATCTGCACCCGGCAGATCCTGCCACGGGCGGTCGGCAGGCCTCCAGACCAGGCGCCGGGCGCCGAGGATCAGTTGATCCTCGGCGCCCGGCCCGAACCTGCTCGGCGATCCGGGCGGTTACTCGCAGCCCAGGGCATCTTCGTACTGGGCGGGCGGGCTACCGGCGGCCACCTTGTCGGCGGTCTCCCAGAACACCTCCGGCCAGTCGCCCTCGTCGTTCATCTGGTGCAGCACCTTCCACTTGTGGCTGCTGCGCAACGCGTCCGCGGCCCGGCGGAGCGCGGCGTCGTCACCGGACTTTTTCGCCCGCAGCCATTCGGCGATCCATCCGCAGCCGATCCGGCCGGTCACCTTGGCGCCGAACTGGTAGGAGTCGTTGGTGCCGAGGTTGTTCAACGTGGCGGTGTCGAAGCCCGGAGGGAGCGGCACGTCGGCGAGCACCTCGGCCGCCTGCTCGTTCACCCGGTCGGGAGTGACGATCTCGGCCGGAAGCGCGGCGAGCCAGGTGCGGGCGTCGACGCGGACCACGTCGGCGAGAGCGCGATCGAACTCGCCACGGGTCCAGGCGCCCCCGGTACGCAGTTCGACGAAGGAACCGTCGCGGGGCCGGAGCATGACGGCGAAGTCGCTCGCGCTGTACCGGAACAGGTCGGCCGGCCAGCCGTCGACCTTCACCGCCTCCGGCTTGCTGACGTGGAGCCGATCCTTGTGGTAGCCGTCGTACTGGGCGGCCGGATACCAGTTCATCGCCAGGTGGCGTCCGCCGTTGCTGAACGCGATGGTGCCCTCCTTCTCGGCGAACCCGTAGACGGTGGTCGCCTTCCAGCCGGGCTGGTCGATCAGCAGCCGCGGGTTCTCCTCGGCCGCCTTGAGCACCATCGCGGAGTACGTGGCCGGGTCCCTCGCTTCGGAGGTGATCGGCGGGTTCGCCGGATGTCCGTCCGGCTGGTCACCTTCGATGATCGAGACCGCCAGGACGCCGGCGAGAAGGGTGGCCGCGACGCCTGCGCCGGCGAGGCCGCTCATCATGCCGCGGCGCGCCCGGGGGCGCCTGCCGGGTGGCTCGGCGACGGGTTCGAGGGTCGGCACGGACATGATCTCCTCCAGGAGGTTCTGTGCGGCCTCGTCGAGGTGCCGGATGACATCGGGTCGGTACGGGTCGGCGTCTCGGACCATCCGGTCGAGGTGTTCGTCGGTCATCTGCCCTCCTCTGAGCCGCGTGCTGCCATGACGTCGGGTACATGTCCGGTCGGGTCCAGGTCGTCACCGACGAGATCGCGCAATCGGGCCCGGGCCCGGGACAGCCGGGTACGGACCGCGGCAGGGTTCACCTGGAGAACCGCCGCGGCCTCGCGCGGCTCCAGGCCCTCCCAGAAGGTCAGCAGCAACACCTCCCGATCCAGATCGCCCAGCCGGGCCAGCGCGGCCTGGACCGTGAGCCGTTCGGGCACCTCGCTGCCCGGGTCGACGGCGACGGCGACCCTGAGTCGTTGCCGCAACCGATCGCCCAGCCGTTCCCGGCGCACCCCGCCGCGGTGGTGGTTGGCCAGCACCCGGCGGGCCACGCCGTACAGCCACAGCCGGGCCTCGGCCTCCGGCGGCATGTCACGGCTGCGCCGCCAGGCGACGAGGAAGGTCTCGGCCACCACGTCGGCCGCGTCCTCAGGCTGCTCGACACGCCGCATCGCGTACGCCAGCAGCGGCTCGAAGTTCATCGTGTAGACGCGGCGGAAGCGGTCCTCGTGTTCAGTCCCGGAACTCACGTCTACTCCATGTCCGGTCGAGCGCCCATCGTGACCCGATCCGACCACGACAGCTGCCTCTGCTGAAAGCGCTTCTTGATGGCGAACTGTGACGTGGTCGCGAGGGACGATGAGATGCGGTCGGGTCGGCGGAGAAGGAGCACGCATGTCGACGGAGCCGGAGCCGGGTCTTGTGCCGGAGCACCTGCGCATCCGGTACCGAGATGATCAACCGCCGATCGTGCTGACCATCGACGGGCAGGAGTTCCGGGTGCGTGAGCGTGCCGGAAAGCCCCGCACCTACGACTTCGACTGGCTCAACGGGCCGCACGAGTACGGCTTCGCGATCTCCGGCGGCTCGGCGATGACCCGGCCCGAGATGGAGGAGCACGTCCGGACGTTCCTGGCCATGATCGATCCCACCACCGGATACATCGAGGAGTAGGGCTGCGGGTGCCGCTGGCGGTGGCGTGACGTCCCACCCATAATCTTGACTCATTCCAGAAAAAGAGCAAGACTTCCGGCGTGGCCACGATCATGGACGTCCCGCGGATGCTGCGGAGGGCGGCGTTGCGCGTGACCCGTCCCCGAGTGGCGGTGCTGCACGCGGTGCACGCGCATCCGCACGCCGACACGGAATCGATCATCGCCGCCGTGCGCCGGGACCTGCCTGACGTGTCGCGCCAGGCGGTGTACGACGGCCTGCGCGCGCTGACCACCGCGGGCCTGGTGCGGCGCATCGAACCGTCCGGCTCGGTGGGCCGCTACGAGTCGCGGATCGGGGACAACCACCACCACCTGGTGTGCCGGTCCTGCGGTCTGATCGCCGACGTCGACTGCGCCGTCGGCGAGGCGCCCTGCCTGACCCCGTCCGACGACAGCGGCTTCTCGGTCGACGAGGCCGAGGTCGTCTACTGGGGCCGGTGCCCCGACTGTTCCGACGCTGGCAACTCCTGATCCCCCTGATACGGCACGTCACGGAAGGAATCCGTTGTCCGAGAACCCGATGTCCGAGAACCACGAGGCCGTCGTCCACGACGCGAGCGCGGGGAGCGAGTCGCGCTGCCCGGTGGCGCACGGACGCGCCCCCCACCCGACCCAGGGCGGCGGCAACCGCGGCTGGTGGCCGAACAGCATCAACCTGAAGATCCTCGCCAAGAACCCCGCCGAGCGGAACCCGCTCGACGGTGAGTTCGACTACGCCGAGGCGTTCACGGCCCTCGACCTCGCCGCCGTGAAGCGGGACATCGCGGAGGTCCTGACGACCTCGCAGGACTGGTGGCCGGCCGACTTCGGCCACTACGGCCCGCTGATGATCCGGATGGCGTGGCACAGCGCGGGCACGTACCGCATCAGCGACGGCCGCGGCGGCGCCGGCGCCGGCATGCAGCGCTTCGCGCCGCTCAACAGCTGGCCGGACAACGGGAACCTCGACAAGGCCCGGCGCCTGCTGTGGCCGGTCAAGAAGAAGTACGGCCAGAGCATCTCGTGGGCCGACCTGATGATCCTCGCCGGCAACGTCGCCCTGGAGTCGATGGGCTTCAAGACCTTCGGGTACGCCGGTGGCCGGCCGGACGTCTGGGAGCCCGAGGAGGACGTCTACTGGGGTCCCGAGACGACCTGGCTCGGCGACGACCGCTACACCGGCGACCGGGAACTCGAGAACCCGCTCGCCGCGGTCCAGATGGGCCTCATCTACGTCAACCCGGAGGGCCCGAACGGCAACCCGGACCCGCTCGCCTCGGCCCGCGACATTCGCGAGACGTTCCACCGCATGGGGATGAACGACGAGGAGACGGTCGCGCTGATCGCCGGCGGCCACACCTTCGGCAAGACCCACGGTGCGGGCCCGGCCGACCACGTCGGTGCCGAGCCCGAGGCCGCCCCGATCGAGGAGCAGGGCCTCGGCTGGCGGAACAGCTTCGGCACCGGCAAGGGCGCCGACACGATCACCAGTGGTCTCGAGGTCACCTGGACCTACCACCCGACCCGGTGGGACAACGAGTTCTTCCACATCCTCTTCGGCTACGACTGGGAACTGATGACGTCGCCGGCCGGCGCGCACCAGTGGCGGCCCCGCAACGGCGCGGGCACCGACATGGTGCCGGAGGCGCACGACCCGGCGAGGCGCCGCGAGCCGCGGATGCTGACCTCGGACCTGGCGCTGCGCTTCGACCCGGTCTACGAGCAGATCTCGCGACGGTTCCTCGAGAATCCGGACGAGTTCGCGGACGCCTTCGCCCGGGCCTGGTTCAAGCTGACCCACCGCGACATGGGCCCGATCCAGCGCTACCTCGGCCCGGAGGTTCCCACCGAGACACTGGTCTGGCAGGACCCGGTCCCGCCGGTGACGCACGAACTCGTCGACGCGCAGGACGTCGCGGCTCTCAAGGCGCAGGTCCTCGCCTCGGGGCTGACGGTGGCCCAGCTCGTCTCCACCGCGTGGGCGTCGGCCTCGACGTTCCGTGGCGGCGACAAGCGCGGCGGCGCCAACGGGGCGCGGATCCGCCTGGAGCCGCAGCACAGCTGGGAGGTCAACGACCCCGACCAGCTTGCGACGGTGCTGCGCACGCTGGAGGGCATCCAGCAGGCGTTCAACGCCGCGCAGACCGGCGGCAAGCAGATCTCGCTCGCCGACCTCATCGTGCTCGCCGGTGACGCCGCCGTCGAGCAGGCCGCCCGCGACGGCGGGGTCGACGTCGCGGTGCCCTTCACGCCGGGACGTACGGACGCCTCGCAGGAGCAGACCGACGTGGAGTCGTTCGCGGCGATGGAGCCGACCGCGGACGGGTTCCGCAACTACCTCGGCAAGGGCAACCGCCTGCCGGCCGAGTTCCTCCTGGTCGACAAGGCGAACCTGCTGACCCTGAGCGCGCCGGAGATGACGGTTCTCGTCGGCGGTCTCCGCGTCCTGGGTGCGAACTGGCAGCAGTCGCCGCTCGGTGTCCTCACCACGACCCCCGGTGCGCTGACCAACGACTTCTTCGTCAACCTCCTCGACCTGGGTACGACGTGGAAGGCGACGTCCGAGGACGCGAACACCTTCGAGGGGCGCGATCTCGCCACCGGCGCGGTCAAGTGGACCGGCAGCCGCGCCGACCTCGTCTTCGGGTCCAACTCGGAGCTGCGCGCCCTGGCCGAGGTCTACGCGGGCGACGACGCCCGCGAGAAGTTCGTCCGGGACTTCGTGGCGGCGTGGACCAAGGTCATGAACCTGGGCCGGTACGACCTGGCCTGATCCGGACGCCCGGGCCGGGCGGCGGTCACCAGGTGGTGGCCGCCGCCCGCGTCGTCATGACGACCCGGAACGGGATGTCGGGCGGGCGCGCAGGTGGGCGCGTTCGCCCTGGCGGCCGAAGAGGCTGAGGATCTCCACCGGTTCCGCGTCGGCGGCACCGAACCAGTGCGGCACCCGGGTGTCGAACTCGGCCGCCTCGCCCGGCGCGAGCACCAGGTCGTGCTCCCCGAGGACGAGCCGCAGCCGCCCGTTGAGGACGTAGAGCCACTCGTACCCCTCGTGGGTCTGCGGGTCCGGGGTCCCCTTGCGGGCCGGGATCACCAGCTTGTACGCCTGGATGCCGCCCGCCCGCCGGGTCAGCGGCAGCATCGTCATGCCGTGGTGGGTGACGGGGCGCAAATGGATGCGCGGGTCGCCGGTGGGCGGGGCGCCGACCAGCTCGTCGAGCGTGACGCCGTGGGCGCGGGCCAGGGGGAGCAGTAGTTCGAGGGTCGGGCGGCGGGCACCGGACTCCAGGCGGGAGAGGGTGCTCACCGAGATGCCGGTCTCCGTCGACAGGTCGGCCAGGGTGGTCTCGCGCTGCTTCCGCAGGGCGCGCAGCCGCGGGCCGACCGCGTCGAGGGCCTGGTCCAGATCACCGTCCATCCGGCAAGTTTGCCACAACGGCAACAACATTTGCTGGTACGGCCGCAGTCCGCGCATGGTTGGCGTGGGAGGTGGTCAGGATGACCGATCAGTTGAGCAGCGACTACGACGTGGTGGTGGTCGGCGGCGGCGCCGCCGGGTTGAACGGGGCGTTGATGCTCGCCCGGGCCCGCCGGTCGGTGGTGGTGATCGACGCCGGCGCCCCGCGTAACGCGCCGGCCGACGGGGTGCACGGGCTGCTCGCCCGCGAGGGCACGCCGCCGGCCGAACTGCTGGAGCGCGGCCGGGCCGAGGTGCGCGGGTACGGCGGTCACGTGGTGGCCGGCCAGGTCGACGCCGCGGCGCGCGACGGTGACGGGTTCGCCGTGACGCTCGCCGACGGGCGGTCGGTGCGGGCGCGCCGGCTGCTCGTGACCACCGGGCTGGTGGACGACCTGCCGGGCGTCGCCGGACTGCGGGAGCGGTGGGGCCGGGACGTGATCCACTGCCCGTACTGCCACGGCTGGGAGGTCCGCGACCGGGCCATCGGCGTGCTGGCCACCGGCCCGATGTCGGTGCACCAGGCGCTGCTGTTCCGCCAGTGGAGTGCCGACGTCACGTACTTCACGCACCTGTCCGCCGGCCCGGACGAGGAGCAGGCGGAACAGCTCGCCGCCCGCGACATCCGGGTGGTGACCGGTGCGGTCGCGGCCCTGCAGATCGTCGACGACCGGCTGACCGGCGTACGGCTCGCGGACGGAACGGTCGTCGAGCGGGACGCGCTGGCGGTCGGGGCGCGGATGGTCGCGCGGGCCGGACTCCTGGCCGGGCTCGGGCTGCGGCCGGTGGAGCACCCGAGCGGGATGGGCGAGCACGTCCCCGCCGACCCGACCGGGCGTACCGACGTACCCGGGGTGTGGGTGGCCGGGAACGTCACGGACCTGGCGGCGCAGGTGGGAGCCGCCGCGGCGGGCGGCGCCCTGGCGGCGGCGATGATCAACAGCGACCTGGTCGCGGAGGAGACCCGGCAGGCCGTCGACGCCCGGCGGCAGCGGTTCTCCGCCGGGTCCGAGGCGCGGGTGGCCGAACTGGTGGCCGGCGACCGCCGCCACGGGCTGTGAACAAGGGACGCCGGCGCGGCTGAGCGATCGGCCGGAGGGGTACGGCGCCTAGGATGAGCCCATGAGCGCAGAGGCCGTCGGCAGGCACATGCCCGCTGTCGTGACGCTCGAGGATCTGGCCGCCATGAACGCCGCCGATCCCAACGGTCACCGGTACGAGACGAGCCCCGAGGGGGTGCTGTCGGTCATGCCGCCGCCGGACTCGGAGCACGCGATGATCGCCAGTCGGCTGATGGCGTGGCTCATCATCGCCGGGTGGCCCGCCGAGCAGGTTCTCCAGGCCGCCGGCCTCCGGGTGCCCGGCCCCGACGGGGTCGGCGGCCGCATCCCTGACCTCACCGTGTGGCGCAAGCCGCCGCCGCGGAGCGTCTGGTCCGTCGCGGCGGACGTCGCGCTGGTGGTCGAGATCGTCTCGCCGGGCTCCGAGGCGATCGACTCGGTCACCAAGGTCCGGGAGTACGCCGCCGCCGGCATTCCCCGCTACTGGATGGTGGACCGCGACAGCGGGCAGACCGTCACCCTGTATCGGCTGTCGGAGCGCGGCGACTACGAGGAGCAGGCCAGAATGCCGCTGGCCTGGTTGCTCCAGACGGCCCCGGCCGAGCACCTCGACTAGCAGGCGGCGGTGGCGGGACCGGTGTGGGCGGACGGCCGGGGCAGTTCGGGGAACTGCGACGCACTGAGCGCCGCCGGACTCACTCCGCTTCGACGCCGCCAGCCCGCAGGATCTGGCGGACCCGCTCGCGGGTGTATCCGGTGACCCGGACGATGTCGACTTGCCGCATTCCGTCACGAGCGGCGTCGACAATTGCCTCGGCGAACCGCGAACGGGCCTCGGCCACGTCGTTCCTCGCGTTCGTGACGAGCTGCTCCGCCCGGGCCTGGGCGTCCATAACGGCAGCCCGCGCCTCTTCGTAGGCCCGGACCGCAGCCGCCAGGTCGTCCGTCACGCGATCAATCGGGCTCGACGCCGGCTTGCCGCAGGAGTGTGCGGATCCATTCGCGGGAGAGTCCGGTCGTGGCGACCAGGTCCCGCATGCGGGTTCCGCGCCTGGCCTCGGCGACGATCGCGGTGGCAAGGTCCCGGCGAGCCTGGCGCAGAGTGTCCTGGCTCGTGCGCACCTGCTCCTTGGCGCTCTCGACGGCATCCTGTGCCGCGCGGTAGGCGGCGGTCGCGGAAGCCAAGTCCTGTGCCACGGCGTCAGCGTGACACACAGCCGATCTTGGCCAACTCTGAGCTGGGAAACTGGCCAGCAATGGCTTTAGTTATTGGCCATCATGAAGTAGCGTTACCGGCATTCAGCCGGCCGTGGGTTCCCACGCTCCGAGAACCGGCCGGATCCGGGATCGACTGAGGGAGGCGGCCCGTGTCCAGCCCACCCCAAGCTCTGCCCACACTCCCTGGCTGCGGGCGGCCGGCGGACGTCCGGATCGAGGTCTACGGGGGCGACAGCCTGGATGCGTCCCTCTACGTCTGCCGGCAGCACGTGACGTCGGGTGCGGCGGCGCTCGACGCGTACGGCTGGCGGGCGGAACCGGCCGCCGTCCGTCCGCTCGTGACGAGGCCGTGCGGGTACGCGTACCGCTATCCCACCGGCCGGCTCGCGGACCTCGCCCATCCGCACTGGTGCGACCGGCGAGATTGCCTCGCACCGGCACCGGTCGCTCCGCCTGCCGGTCACCGGTGGGCGGCCGGAGGCGGCCGTCGCCGAGGTGTCGCTGACGCAGGGGCTGACGGCCGGGCTGGAACCGGTGATCGCGCTGGCCGTGGTCGACGCGGGCAGCCACGAGGTGACGCTGTCGCTGGGGCAGGGGCGTGTGCTGTCGTCCCAAATGCGGCGGCTGCTCGACCTCACCAGCCGGCGTCGGGGCGACTGAGGCGGGGCGAGGCGTCGCAGGGCGGCTCCGCAGGGCGGGGGCGGGTCAGCGGGGGCGGCGGGTTTTGGGCAGGTCGAACTGGTCGGCGGCCTTGCAGTCGCTCGGTCCGCCGACCGCGCTCGGCCCCACCCGCTCCAGCGCCTGCCGGGCGCGGACCCGGCCCAGGTTCCAGGCGTACCAGGGGTCCGGCTCGTCGAGGTCGTCGGCGATCCAGCTCAGGGTGCAGCGGCGTACCGGGTCGGGCAGCTCGGCCAGGGCGGGCGTCGCGTCGGCCGAGAGGGCCCGGAGGTACCAGGCGTCGATCTTCCCGGTCGTCTGGTAGCGGGCGATGTTGCGGCTGGCGGCGTAGTCCTCCGGGTTGAGGACGGCCAGGCTGAGCAGCATGACCACGGCGAGTGCCACGGTCGCGCGCGGGATCCAACCGCCCTTCCAGCGCAGCCCGGCGACGAGGATCATCAGGAAGACCGTGCCGAGCAGCAGCTCGAACGCCATCACGAAGATCCGTTCGCCGGTGAAGCTGTAGACCTTCTGGTACGTGTACATCCGGGACAGCGCCGAGATCACGATGACGACACTGAGCGCGCTCAGCGCGCCGAGCAGGACGCGCAGCACGATCCGCTCGGCACGGCTCTCGCGCCGCGCCCAGCGGGCCACCCCGCCGAGCACGGCGAGCGTCAGCAGGGTGACGGCGACCAGCTGCCAGAAGCCGCTGCGCGCGTACTCGGCGTAGCTGAGCCCGGCGGTGCGCAGCACATGCCGCTGACCGCCGAACAGCACGGTGAACTGCACCGCCACGAAACCGGCGAACAGCAGCGTCACGGCCGTGATGACCGGCGCCCACTCCACCATGCCGAAGCTGCGCCGGGTCGGCCGGTCCACGCTGGACAGGTCCGGCGGCGCGGCGAGCGTCCAGACGGCGGCCACGACGCAGAGCGCACCGACCGTGGCGAGGAAGATCCAGCGGAACACTGTACCGATGCTGACCTCGGGCACGACCGCACCGAGCACCACCGAGAAGGCGCCGTCGGCCGACGCGAGCAGCGCGCCGAACACGATCAGCGCGGCGACGGTGGCCGCGACCGAACCGACCACACGGCGCACCAGCCCCGGGTCGGCGTTGGACCGGAAGTGGGCCCGCACCCAGGGCTGGCCCCGGACGGCCGCGACCGGCCCCGCGACCACGCTGAACAGGATCGACCGGACGCCCCGACCGCCGACCACCGCGAGGGCCGCGCACCCGAGCGCGCCGAGGACGCAGAACGTCACCAACCACCACGCGTTGCGGAAGGCCAGGACCGCCAGCAACGCCAGCGCGGCCGCCGCCCAGCCGGCGCGGACCCACCGCTCGGTCCGCGGCAGGTCGGCGACCGGGCGGCGGACCGCGACCACCACGCCGACGGTCAGGGCCAGCCAGCCCAGGAACCATCCGATCCCGGTGCGGCTGAGCGGCACGAAGAACGCCAGCCCGAGAGCACCGGCGAGGACCGCGGCGGGCACCGCGCGCCCCCGCGTGGGCTTCGGCCCGGGCCAGTGCCGCTGGAACCACGACGGCCCCGGCGGCGCCGGCCGGTAGAAACCACCGGACATCCCGGGGTACGGCGGCACGCCGGCCCGGCCGGGCCCCGCGGCGTACGGCACCGGGTCACCCGGCGCGGGTGCGGCCGCCGCCGTGGCGCCGGACGCCGCTGACGGACCGGTGGCCAGGGCGGGTGTGGTCGACGGCCCGCTGCCGGCCGGCGTCCCGATGGGCTTGGGCGCCCCCTGAGGCCGAGCGGGCTGATCGGTGCCCGCTTCCGGTGACCCGTCCCTGGCGGCGGTCTCGCCGCCGGCGGACGCGACCTCCGGCTTGACGCCCGCGGCCGGGCCGCCGGGCGTCGTACCGCCCGCCGGCGTCGTCGAAGCGCCGTCGGCTGCCGACCCGGACGGTGTGGCCGGTACGGCTTCGGCCACCCGGACCGGCCCACCGCCGTTCGTCGCAGGGGCGGTGACCGGGGTCGTCGGCGCAGCCTGCGTCGTGGCCGCCGGGGCACCGGCCGGCACCGCGCCATCCGCCTCGGCGACCGGCACCAGAGGGATGAACACCGCGTACCCACGGGTCCCCGGTGGCAGGCTGACCGGGATCGCCCACGCGGGCTGGCCCTCGGGCCACGGGAAGGCGCCGGGAGCGTCGGCGGTGGCGGGCGCGGCCAGCAGGTACGGCGGCGCGCTCCCGCCGGCGGAATCCTCGGCGGGCGGTCGGGGCGCCGGTGGTGGCTGGGTCACGGCACACTCCTTGATCAAGGGGTGGGCACACTGTACGGCCACACCGCCCCGGCCGCCGCCCCGCCTTTCGTGCCGGCGCACGCACCGCCCGCCCCGTCGGCGTGACCGGAACCGGTCAGCGTCCACTTCGGGACTGAGTCGTCCTCACCTTCCGCGCCACGCTCACCGGTGAACCCCGAACCTGATCGGAGGACCGATGACGACCCATCCCCGATGGCGGTCGAGCGGGGCCACGCTGGTCGTGGCCGTGATCGTCGCCCTGGTCGCTGCCCTGCTGCCCGCATCACCGGCGCTCGCCCTGCCCTCGGGCAGCGGCTGGTCGGCCTCGTGGAGCTACTACCACCCCACCGCCTACCAGTACGCGGGCACGCTGCCCGGCGTACGGCTGACCGGCTACGCCACCGACAGCTCGGGCGTCTCGAGCACCGTCGGCACCATCGAGGACACCGCCAACGACAGCCGCTGTGCCCGCGTCCTGCTGTACGCCAACGGGGTCGGTTACATCGCCGACCGGACCACCTGCGGCAACGGCAGCTACCTGACCTACAGCACGGTCAGCTACCAGCAGGGCCTGCTCGTGATCGTCTACCGGATGATCCAGGGGACGAGCACCCACGACAAGGGCTTCCACCTCTACATCCCGCCGTCGCTGAGCGACTCCCAGTTGCGGACGGTCGGCACCGGCGCGAGCTGGTCGTACTACACCTCGACCGCGTTCCAGTACTCGATCACCCGCCCCGGCGTCCGGCTGACCGGCTACGGCGCGCACCAGTACACCGACCAGCGCTCGTCGCTGAACACGGTGGAGAAGACGGCGACCACCCTCGGCTGCGCCAGCGGCCGGGTCACCGGCGGGACCACCACGAGCGGCAGCACCTGCGCCAACGGTGGCAGCGCCTCGTTCACGCGGTTCGACCACACGAACAACCTGGAGGCATCCGCCTGCTACCAGCCGACCCTCGGCACCCAACGCTGCCTGGCCCTGAACATCCCCGAGCCCTGGTGACCCCCCTGCCCGGCGGAGGAAGGACGGGCGTCACGAAACCGTGGTCGTGGGGCCGCCGCCGCTGCCGCGGTCGTCCAGCAGGAGTGGTGCGCGGCCGGTGACGGCGTAGCGGACGTGGGTCACGTCGGGGGAGTGGACGACCCGCGTCGGGACCAGCTCGATGCCCTCCTTCTCGCCGAGGCCCAGGTCGGCGTCGAGCAGCCGCAGGCCGGCGCCCAGCACGACCGGCACGATGTGCAGCTCCAGCTCGTCCAGCAGGCCGGCGGCGAGCACCTGCCGGACCAGGCTGCCGCCGCCGGCCACCGCCACGTTCTTCCCTCCGGCGGCGGCGCGGGCCTGCGCGACGGCGCTGGCGACGCCGTCGGTGACGTACGTGAAGCTGGTGCCGCCGCCGCGCACCAGGGTCTCCCGGGGGCGGTGGGTGACGACGAAGACCGGCGCCCGGAACGGCGGCTCCGCGCCCCAGGGCACCTCGCCGCCGTCGGCCATGCGGCGCCCCATGACGTACGCGCCGGCCGCCGCGAAGCTCTCGGCGACGATCTCCGAGTTGGTGTCGTGCGTACCGCCGGCGAAGCCCTGCCGTTCACGCCAGGCCATCGCGTCGGTCGCCCACCGGGTGACCCGGAAGAAAGCGGCGGCCTCCGCCGACTCCATCCAGTGGCCGTCGCCGGTGTGGCGGGGGCCGGCGTAGTACCCGTCCAGCGACACGGACAGCTGTGCGGTCACCTTGGTCATCGCGGATCGTCCTCTCCTCGGCGGGGCACCTCGTGGTCCCCGTTCACCGAGGGATCGGAGCGGGCGGCGGCCGTTCGACACGACATCCCTGTGACCCGGCTCACACCAGTCGGGCGGCCTGCCGGACGAGGAAGCGCCGCTCGGGCAGGCTGCCGGCGAGCCGGGCCGCCTCCCGCCACTCCCGGGCGGCCGCCGCCCGCTCCCCGGCCCGCTCCAGCAGGTGCGCCCGGACCGCCAGCAGCCGGTGGTGCCCCGCGAGCGGCCCGTCCGCCAGCTCACGCACCAGGTCCAGGCCAGCCGCCGGCCCCCGCACCATGCCGAGCGCGACCGCCCGGTTCAGGGTCACCGCCGGCCCGGGGGCCAGCCGCTCCAGCAGCTCGTACAGGCCCAGGATCTGCGGCCAGTCGGTCTCCTCGGCGGACGGCGCCTCGGCGTGCACGGCGGCGACCGCGGCCTGCACCTGGTACGGGCCGACCGGCGCGGTCGACAGCGCGTCGGTCAGCAGCGCGGTGCCCTCGGCGATCGCGGAGCCGTCCCAGCGCGTCCGGTCCTGCTCGGCCAGCGGCACCAGTTCGCCCTCCGGCCCGGTACGGGCCGGTCCCCGCGCCTCGGTCAGCAGCATCAACGCGAGCAGGCCGGCCACCTCGCCGTCGGCGGGCAGCCGCCGGTGCAGGCGCCGGGTCAGGCGGATGGCCTGCCGGGTCAGGTCGACCCGGCGCAGCGCGGGTCCGCTGCTGGCCGCGTACCCCTCATTGAAGATCAGGTAGAGCACGTGCAGGACGACCGCGAGCCGTGGCTCCCGCTCCGGCTCGGGCGGCGGCGCGAAGCGGGCACCCGCCTCCCGCAGCCGCTGCTTGGCCCGCACGATGCGCTGCCCCATCGTCTTCTCCGGCACCAGGAAGGCGGCGGCGATCTCCGGCGTGGTCAGCCCGCCGACCGCCCGCAGCGTCAACGCCACCTGCGCCGACGGTCCCAGCGCCGGGTGGCAGCAGAGGAACAGCAGTTCGAGCAGGTCGTCGTGGGCGGGCTCGGCGTCCGGCGGCGGAGCGAACAGCGCGTCGCGGGGGGTCGCGTCCAGGACGGCCTGCTCCCGGCGCCGGCGGGCGGCGTCGGCGCGGACCTGGTCCACGTAGCGGCGGGCAGCCACCGTGCGCAGCCAGCCCGCCGGGTGCTCCGGCACGCCGTCGGCGGTCCAGGTCTCGACCGCCGCGAGCAGGGCCTCCTGCACGGCGTCCTCGGCGCGGGTGAAGTCGCCGTACCGGCGTACGAGGGCGCCGAGGACCTGCGGCGCGAGGTCGCGCAGCAGGTCACCGACGCGGTCGTCGCCGGTCAGAGGTCGCCGCCGGTGCCGGTCATCAGCGGCCACACCTCCAGGCCGCCGCCGCTGGGTCCGCTGCCGAACCGCAGGGCCGGGTACGACCGGGCGATCTCCAGCGCCCGCTCCTCGCTGTCGACGTCCACCACGAAGTACGAGCCCACGTACTCCTTCGCCTCCAGGTAGGGGCCGTCCGTGACCACGGGCGCGTCGCCCACCATGCGGACCGACCGGGCCCGGGACACCAGGCCCTGGCTCTCCACCAGCTCGCCGGAGCCGCGCAGCGCCTCGTTGAACGCGTCGACCTCGCCGATCAGCGCGGTCAGGTCGCCCGCGGGCAGACTGTTCCAGATCTCCTCGTTGCCGTAGATCAGCATCAGGTACTTCACCGGAGGCTCTCCTCTCAAGGCAGGTCAGGCGGCATGTCGCAACCATCTGCGCGACACGACGGAGTCGGATTCCGGACAGGACGCCGGGCACCTCGCCGTCGCACTGTTGTAGCAGGTGAGAGGCGTAAGGATGGCGGGCCACATCCCGATCCTCGGGCCCGGCGGGGACAGCACCGTCCCCGCCGACACCGCCGCCACCGAGCCCGGCCCCGTCGCCGTGGCGGATCCGGCGTAGCGCACCGCCGGCTCCGCCCCACAGGCCGCGCTCCGCCCGACACCGGGACCGGGCGCCCCGCCCCGGTGTCACCTCCGGACACCGACGTCGCCACCTTCCGACACGTCCGCCCCGCCGCGTCGACGCGGCGGAACGACCGCTGCCCACCGCCGTCGCGCGAACGTGCAGGTCGAGACACCACCCGTACGGCAGCACCGCCGTTCCGCCGTCGCACGCGGGCCGGGCGGTCCGCCGTACCCGATGACCGGCCGTCCGGGCGCGGGCCCGGCGGGGCCGGTCGCCGCCCGAGATCCAGCACGGCCGGACCGGTCGGGCGCGGAGGCCCGACGGCCGCCGGCCGAAGCATGAGAGGAGGCGGCGATGGCCGCTCCCACCGTGACCGCCGCCCTGAACGCCGCGGTCTACTCTCCCGCCGACCCGATGACGCTGACCGTCACGTACGGCGACGCCGACACCCGCCCGGTGACCGTCACCGTCGTCGTCACCGACGCCCAGGGCAACAGCAGCGCCCCGGCGCGGGTCACCGCCGTCATCGACCCGCTCACCGTCACCGTCACCGACGACTCCGGACGCACCTGGACGAAGCTGTCGGACACCGGCGCGGTGGCCGTCTACCGGGCGGTGGCGTGATGCCCCGGGTCACCGTGACGGTGCGTGACAACGGCGGGCGCACCGCCACCGCAACCGCCACCTACACGATCGCCCCGCCGGTGCTCGGCGGCTACTACCTCTCCGGCAATGCCGACCCGACGGCCGACATGGCGGGCGGAAACATCCGCTCGCTGACCCAGTACCGCAGCTTCGCCGACGGCTACGTCTTCCCCGGCTGGAACCGGCCCTGGCTGGTCGACCTGGGCAAGGCCGGGATAAAGATCAACATGGTGCTGGAGCTCAAGCACTACGGCGCCCCGAACACCGACGCGCAGACCTTCACCGTGGACGGCGTGCGCTACACCGTCCCGGCGCCCGCCATGACCATCCAGCAGCGACCGGGAACGACCTGGCCGCGGGCGTACGGCTACAGCCAGGTGCTCGCCGGTCAGTGCGACGGGCTGTTCGCGCGGGCGCTGTCGCAGTACCGGACGATGGGCTTCGGGGTGAACATCCAGCTCGCCTCCGAACTGGACACCGACCACGAGTTCGGCACCACCGAGGCGGGCAAGGCGTACACGTGGGCGGAGTCCGACGCCCGCGCGGTGCAGGCCGTCACGTACATCGTCAACTGGTTCAAGGCGCGCGGCCTGCCCGCCGGCACCACCTTCTCGGTGGGGGTGGGGGGCTTCGACCGGGCCTGCTACCAGCGCACCCACCCGGAGGCGCTGATGGCCAAGCTCGACTTCCTCCAGTGGAACGTCTACGCCACGGACCCGACCCACACCGCGCTGGCCCGGTTCCGCCGGACCAAGGACTGGGCGGTCGCCGACCTCGGCCCGGTCGCGCTCTCCCGGCCGGTCCTGATCGCCGAGTGGGGCGTCCGGGCGGCCGAGATCCCCGACCAGGCGGCGTGGATCCGCACCGTCCCGGCGGCCGTCGCCGCGCTCAACGCCGAGCGCGGACCCCGGATCGTGCGGACGAACTACTTCAACTCCGGCTGGGGCACGCTCTCGCCGAAGGCGACCGGCCTGGCCGCGCTGAAGACGGCCTACGCCACCCGGCCGTACGTCTGAGACCCCCGCTCGGCCCGGCGCCCGGCGGGCGGGGATCCGCCCGCCGGGCGCCCGGGGTGACGTCAGTCCCCGGTCAGCCGCTCCGCGTACGCGTCGCGCAGCTCCGGCCAGCCGAAGTTCATCGCCTCGGCCCCCCGGATCGGGCCGACCGGGTCACCGGCGATCAGGTGGTCGGCGACGTCGAGGCAGAGGTGCCAGCCGGCCGCGACCATCGGTGCCATGCCGCCGTCGGCGAGCGTGTGGCGCAGGGTCAGGCGGGTCCCGGCGGCGGTGGGGATCAGCTCCCAGCGCAGCAGGTCGTCGCCCCACGTGTAATCCAGCAGGTGCGGGCGCTCGGCCCGGCGTACCGTAGCCCGGTGCCGTTCGGTGGTCTCACCGTCGATCATGGTGAGCGTCGTGTCACCGGGGGAGCCCAGGTCGCGGTCGGCGAGGAACGGCGCCCACTCGGCGAGCCGGCCCGGCTCGGTCAGCGCCGACCACACCACCTCCGGAGGGTGGCGCAGGTCGCGGACGAACACGACGGTCCGGCGCCCGCCGGCGGTCTCCAGGGAGACGTCGGCCGGCGGGGTCGGGCGGAAGTCGGCGCGGTCCATCACGGCTCCTGACTGTCGAGGTGGCGTTCCAGGGCGTCCAGGTGGGTGGTCCAGAGCCGTCGGTACGGCGCCAGCCACCCGTCGACCGCCTGCAACGGCCGGACCTCGATCCGGTAGATGCGCTGCTGGGCGGAGCATATGCCGGTCAAGGCATGTGCGGTCGCTGGGCGGCACCCCGCCGACCTCCCTATGCTCGGGACCATGGAACTGCGGATCTTCACCGAACCCCAGCAGGGCGCCACCTACGACGACCTGCTCGCCGTGGCCCGCCGCGCCGAGGAGACCGGCTTCGCCGCCTTCTTCCGCTCCGACCACTATCTGAAGATGGGCTCGGTGACCGGCGAGCCCGGCCCGACCGACGCGTGGACCACCCTCGCCGGGCTGGCCCGCGACACCCGGTCGATCCGGCTCGGCACGCTGATGACGGCCGCCACCTTCCGGCTGCCCGGCCCGCTCGCGATCACCGTCGCCCAGGTCGACCAGATGAGCGGCGGCCGGGTCGAGCTGGGCATCGGCACCGGCTGGTTCGCCGAGGAGCACAGCGCGTACGGGATCTCATTCCCGTCCCTCGCCGAGCGGTTCGACCGGCTGGAAGAGCAGCTCGCGGTCATCACCGGCCTGTGGGAGACCCCGTCGGGCGGTACGTTCGACTTCGCCGGGCGCTACTACCCGGTCAGCGACTCGCCGGCCCTGCCGAAGCCGGTACAGACCCCGCGCCCGCCGATCCTGCTCGGCGGCATGGGCCCGAAGCGCACGCCGCGCCTCGCCGCCCGCTACGCCGACGAGTTCAACCTGCCCTTCGCCTCGATCGAGGACACCGTCGCCCAGTTCGAGCGGGTCGGCGCCGCCTGCGCCGGCATCGGGCGCGACCCGGCCACCATGACCTGGTCCAACGCGCTCGTGCTCTGCTGCGGGCGGAACGACGCCGAGGTGGCCCGCCGGGCCGCGGCCATCGGCCGGGAGCCGGACGAGCTGCGCGCCAACGGCCTGGCCGGCACCCCCGCCGAGGTCGTCGACAAGATCGGCCGGTACGCCGAGACCGGCAGCCAGCGGATCTACCTCCAGGTGCTCGACCTCGCCGACCTGGACCACCTGGACCTGGTCGCCGCCGAGGTGCTGCCCAAGGTGTAAGGAAGGGCCCCCTGTCAACGCCTCCGGTAGAGGAGGGGTCCCCTGTTAACAACCTTGAGGGGCGCGACGCTCAGTGGGTACGCGTGCCGGCGGGGTCGCGGAGCACGGTGTCGAGGCGGCCGTCGCGGTCGCTGTCGACGTACGTGATGTCGGGAACGCCGTCGCCGTCGAAGTCCACCTGCACCACGTCGGCGACGCCGTCCCCGTCCAGGTCGGTGACCACCTCGACGGCCCCGTCCAAGCGGTGCGTGACGATCGACCGGGCCTCCGCGCGCGGCGGGGGCCCGGGGTGCGGCACCGGTGTCGGGGCGGGCGGCGGCGCCGGAGTCGGCTGCGGCCCGGGGGTGGTGTCCGGCGGCGCGCTCGCCGGCAGCACACCGACACCGGTCGGGTCCATCTCCTCCTCGGACGGGAAGACGTCACCCCGCGGGGCGGGATCGCGGTAACTACTCATCCACCCCCATTTCCCCACCCGAGCCCGGGATAACCGCCCACCCGTCCCACCGCCGCATCACCCCGCCTCCGGCTCGCTCTGTTGATCATGGAGTTAGCGGGCTATCTGAAGATCCAAGCACCCGCCAGCTTCATGATCGACGTGCGCGGCGCGGGGCAGCGCGCGGGCGGGTGAGGGAGGCGCGCGGCGGCGGGGGGCGGCGGGGGGCGGCGGGGGCGGTCGGGTGGGCGTAGCGTTCGGCGGGCGGGTGTGCCGGCAGGTTCGGCCGGGGTGCCGGGGGCGGGACGCGGAGGGGCGTGATGGTGGCGCGGCGGAACTGGGCGGGCAACGTCCACTACGCGGCCCGGCGGTTCCACGAGCCGACGTCGGTCGACGAGCTGCGGCGGCTGGTGGCCGGCAGCGACCGGCTCCGGGCGGCCGGCACCGGGCACTCGTTCAACCGGTTCGGTGACACGACGGGTGACCTGGTGTCGCTGGCCGGGCTGCCGCCGGACGTGACCCTCGACCGGGACCGGTCCACCGTCACCGTGCCGGCCGCCCTCCGCTACGGCGACCTCGCCACCGCCCTGCACGCCCAGGGGTACGCGCTGGCGAACCTCGCTTCCCTGCCGCACATCTCGGTCGCCGGGGCCGTCGCCACCGGCACCCACGGCTCCGGCGTACGCAACGGCAACCTGGCCAGCGCCGTCGCGGCCCTGGAACTGGTCACCGCCGACGGTGACCTGCTGACCCTCGACCGCGACGCGGACGGGGACACGTTCGCCGGCGCCGTGGTCTCCCTCGGCGCGCTGGGCGTCGTCACCCGGGTCACCCTCGACGTGGTGCCGGCCTTCACCCTGTGCCAGTACGTGCGCCTCGGCCTCGCCCGGGAGGCGCTGGACGAGGCGCTCGACTCCGCGTACAGCGTCAGCATCTTCACCGACTGGCGTACGCCGCTGCTCCGCGAGGTGTGGGTCAAACAGCACGCGGAGCTGCCCCCACCCCCGGCGGGCTGGCTGGGGACGACCGCCGCCGAGACGCCCCGGCATCCGGTGGCCGGGCTGTCCCCGGAGCACTGCACCCCGCAGCTCGGGCCCCCCGGGCCGTGGCACGAGCGCCTGCCGCACTTCCGGCTCGGCTTCATCCCGAGCAGCGGGGACGAACTCCAGTCGGAGTACCACGTGCCGCGGGCCGCGGGGGCCGACGCGCTGGCCGCGCTGGACGAGGTGGCGCACCTGATCGCCCCGGTGCTCCAGGTCTGCGAGCTGCGGGCGGTCGCGGCCGACCGGCTGTGGCTCAGCCCGAACCACGGGCGCGACAGCCTCGCGATCCACTTCACCTGGGTCGGCGACGCGGCGGCGGTGACTCCGGTGGTGGCGGCCGTGGAGGAACGCCTCGCGCCGTTCAGCCCGCGCCCGCACTGGGGCAAGGTCTTCGGTCTGGCCCCGGCCGCGGTCGCCGCGGCCTGGCCCCGGTATGCGGACTTCCTCGCCCTGATGGTTCGCCTCGACCCGTCCGGAACGTTCCGCACCGACCTGCTCGACCGCTACTTCCCCCGCCCCTGAGCGCCGGCGCCGACTGTCAGAAAGCAGCCTCGGCCCTTCGTCGGCTTTCCGACCGGGCGGGTTCCGTGATTGCCTCGTCACCGACCTTGACGTCCACAAGGGATGGAGTGACATGACGGATCCCTCCGGCACGGGTCTCCGGCTGACGCCGATCGACAACCGGGCCCTGGCCCCGATCACGGTCGTCGCGCAGTGCCTGGACAACCAGTGGGTCACGCAGGACCTGCTCGCCCGGATGGTCGCGCGGCGGGAGTCGTACCGGGAGGTGGAGCAGCGCCGCCGCCGCGACGCGCGGGCCGAGTACCTGCGCGCGATCCTCAACGCCGAGCAGGTGGTGGTGAACCGGGCCTACTTCTTCAACAACCCCGTCGTCCACCGGGACTTCACGGCGGACGGGCCGCAGCGGGCGGCGTTCCGGGAGCTGCTGGCCGACGGCGTCCTCGTGCCGTTCCTCCTGCGCGAGCGCAGCCTGGCGGCGGAGCCCGGGTTCGGCGTGGACAGCGCCGGCTGGTCGGGCTGGTTGCGGCTGCTGGGCGAGGTGGACGAGGTCCGCTGCCTGCGGCTGTCGTGGGATGACGCGGAGAACGACCGCCTCACCGAGCGCTGCATGTTCGCCGAGTTCCGCCGCTTCCTGCTCCAGCTCGCCGCCTTCGACATCGAGGAGCTCCGGCGGGATCTTCGGCTGCCGGAGGAGAGCCGCCCGGTGCTGCGCCGGCGGATGCAGGAGGTGACGCTCTGGGCGGTGGAGACGGAGCAGGCCACCCGGGAGGGCTTCTACCGGGAGTTCCTGGTGGAGCCCGACACGAATCCGGCCGAGGGCCGGTTTCGTTCCGCGCCGCTGGTCGGCCAGCTCAAGCAACTGGTCGACCTGCGCTACAACACCACGCTGCCGGACGCCGTCGACGGGTACGCGCTGATCCCCGCCGACTCCCTGCGCCGCACCGCGATGCAGGAGTACCGGCGGGAGCGGCCGCCGGACCGGAACCTGGACGACCTGCTCACCCTGGTGAGGACGCTGCGGCCGTACGCCTTCGACCTGGCCCAGCTGCCGCTGCGCCTCGACCTGACCGGGTTGGAGCTGCACCATGTCCGGCAGGCGCGGGACACCGACGAGTGGCGGGAGTACGTGGCCGCCCTGCGGGAACTGCTCGCCGAGCCGCTCGACTTCGTCACCCGGGCGCAGCGGGTGTACGACCGCTACGTGGCTCTGGCCCAGCGCCTGGCGGGCATCGTCGGGGAACGGCGCCTGGAACGGGCGCGGGCGTGGGAACCGGTGATCCGGGTGACGGTCGAGGTGCTGGGCAGCACCGTCTCGCTGGTCTTCGACGGTGATCCACGGGTGGAGCTGGTCGGTGACGTGGCCGTCGAGGTGGCCGGGCGGGGCGCCACCGCCGTGGTCCGCTTCGCCGTGGTCAACCGGGACCAGCGCCGCGCCGCCCGAGACCTCGGCACCGGCGTCGACGTTATGCGGGTACACCTGCAACGGGCCGGGGAGGACTGGCGGGAGCTGGTGCGCCGGCTGCAGGAGACGGGATTCCCGGTCAGTCCGGGTGACACGGGTCGCGACGACGAGCCGAACATCGACCGGCCGCAGGAGGACGAGGGTGAGTGAACTTTGGAGGCAGTACGTCGAGCTGCGACGGCGCCACCCGGACCTCTTCGCCAACCCGCCCGACTCCGCGGTGGAGATCCTGGACGAGTCGGGGCAGGTGGCAGCCGCGGAACGGGCCAGGGCGGATGTCCTGCGCGCCCGTGGCCTGCCCGTGGAGTGGAGCCGGGCCGGGGTGGTCTTCCAGGACGACTACCTGACGCTCATCCGCGATCCGGTCCGCTTCCCGGGTGGCGTGCTCGGGACGTACCTCCGGTCGCTTCCCAGCAGCGGCGCCGACGGCCTGGTCGTGCTGCCGGTGCTCGACGGCGGCGTCGTGCTGGTGGAGCACTTCCGGCACACCACCCGCCGGTGGCACCTGGAGGCGCCGCGTGGGTTCGGCGAGGCCGGTGTGCCGCCGGAGGAACAGGCGGCGCGGGAGCTGCGCGAGGAGATCGGCGTGGCACCGGCCCGCCTGGTCGACCTGGGGGTTCTGCATCCGGACACCGGCATCGCGACCAGCACGGTGCGGCTCTACCTGGCCGAGATCGCCGAGCTGGGCGACACCGCAGCCGAGGAGGGCATCCGCGCCGCACGGACGTACCCGGCCGGGCGGGTCGGCGAGCTGATCCGCGACGGGGTGGTCACCGACTCGTTCACCATCGCCGCCTGGACCCGAGCGTGGCTGCGGGGCCTGCTGAGCGGCGTTCCGGGACCGGTCACCGGTACGGGTCGGTGATCCTCGGAGCTGTCCAGCCCGATCACTCCGGAACTCCGGGCCCGCCTGGCACCTACCGGCGGCCGGTGATCTGCTCGCGCATGCTGCCGCGCTGCACCGCCCGGCTGATGTCGCTCGGCGACACGATGCCCACGAGCCGGCCGTCGGCCACCACGAGCGCCCGCCCGTCGGCGCACTCGCTGAGCCGGGGCAGGAGGTCGTTCAGGGACTCGTCGGGGGAGGCGAGCACCAACTCGTCGGCCCGGCAGGAGACCTCGGCGAGGGTGGTGGCGCCGCGCCGGTCGACCGGGACGTCCCGTACCCGGTCGAGGGTGACCAGCCCGACGGGCCGCCCCTCCTCGGTCAGCGGCAGCGCCGAGTGCCGGTACGCGAAGAGGTAGTTGTCGACGAAGTCGGCCACCGTCAGGTCCCCGGAGGCGGTCTGCGGTTGCGGCGTCATCACGTCCGCGACGCGGACGCCGCGCAGGGCGCTGCCCATCCGGGCCTGCCGCTCCTCCATCCCGGCGGCGCCGATGAGGAACCAGCCGATCAGGATCAGCCAGAGCCCGCCGAAGCCGGCCCCGGCGAAGAACTGCCAGAAGCCCAGGCCGATCAGCAGCGCGCCGAGCACCCACCCGGCCCGGGCGGCGACGACCGACGCCTTCGTCCGGTCGCCGGTGGCCTTCCAGACCGCCGCGCGCAGCAGCCGCCCACCGTCGAGCGGCGCGGCGGGCAGGACGTTGAAGACGGCCAGCAGCACGTTGATGCCGGCCAGCCAGGCGAGAGCACCGAGCAGCAGCCCCTCGGAACCGGCCAGGGCCAGCGCCACCGCGATGGCACCGAAGAACATGCCGATGAGCAGGCTCACCAGCGGGCCCACCCCGGCGATGCGCAGCTCCGCGCCCGGGTTGGGCGCCTCGCCCTTCAGCTCGGCCACGCCGCCGAAGAGCCACAGCGTGATGCCGCCGACCTGGAGCCCGTTGCGCTTGGCCACGATCGCGTGGGAGATCTCGTGGGCGAGCAGGCCGAGGAAGAAGACCACCGCGGCCGCGAGGCCCGCGGCGGCGTACGCGATCCACGGCCGGTCGGGGTAGGCGCGCGGGAACTGGTTGGCCGACAGCCCCCAGGCGATGAGCAGGAAGATGACCAGGACGCTCCAGTTGACGCCGACAGGTACGCCCGCGATCCGGCCAAGCCGGAAACTCGCCCTCATGTTCCGGTCATACCCCCGAAGGCCGCGCCCATGCCAGGGCCGAAGGTCTCAGGATCACACTCGCTGACCGTTTCGCCGTGTCGCGCGAACATGGCGACCAGTCGTCTCGGCCGCGCTGGACGACCTCGACGAGCGAGGGCAGATCGGCTGATCAGTCTGCGGTGCCGGCAGGCACGACCCAGACGGTGGGCTGACCAGTGATCGCAGTGATCATGTCGTAGTCACCGTCGTAGTGCAGCACCGTCGCCCCGTGCCGCTCTGCGGTTGCGGCTATCACCAGATCAGCCATGGAGAGGGCGCGATGGTTGCCCTTGTGCAGCGCCTGGAGTTGAACGTCTATTGCACGATCCCAGACCTCGTCTGGCATCGGGAGCCAGTGGAAGCCACCGAGCAGCCAGCGGGCACGCTGGGCGTCCTTGGCCGTCCGGGCGCTCTGGATCACCTCGATCTCGACCGCGCCACACACCGCCAACAGACCGCGTTCGGACAATTCGTCGAGGACGGGCGCGACGGCGGACTTGGGCCAGCGGGCTAGAGCCGACTTGTCGAGCAGGTAGAGTTCTCGACTCACGCCGCATTCGGCTTCACGTCGGTGGGCCCGGTCAGACCCGGCAGGCCGCCGCTCTTGAGCCAGTCGGCAAATTCGCGCCGCTTCTCCCGGTCGACGGCAGCCTTCAGAGCTGCGTTCACGGTCGCCTTCTTGGTGGTGGTGCCGAAGATCTTCGCAGCCTCGGCGAGCAGTTCGTCATCGACGTCGAGGATGGTCCTGGACATGGTTGGCTCCTCTCAGTCTCGCGGGATACCGCCCAGATGATATCAAGCGCCGCTGATCTTGATATATGACTGAGGGTGGCGCCGGCGGCTGCTGTGGCGGAGATCCGGCAGGTGCTCGACGCCGACGACCGCATCCCCTTCCCGGGCTGGCGTGGGGACCATTTCTCCTACGACTTCTGGCAGGACGCGACGCACCCGCGAGGAATGTGGCGACGGACGACGCTCGACCAGTACCGCCGACGGAAGCCGGTATGGGATGTCCTGCTCGACGTCGACGCGCTGGCCAACGACGAGGGCGAGAACTGGGTCTGGAGCGGGGTGACGGTGCTGCGTGCGGGCAGTCGGCGTTGCCTGGTCAGCCTGTCGCGAGGCGGTGCGGACGCCGTCGTGGTGCGTGAGTACGACCTGGATCGCCGGGCCTTCGTCGAGGGTGGTTTCACGATCGCCGAGGCCAAGACCACGGTCTGCTGGATCGACGTGGACCATATCTACGTCGGCACCGACTTCGGGGCGGGATCGCTCAGCACTGCCGGATACCCCCGCATCGTCAAGCGGTGGCGACGGGGTACGCCGCTGTCCGAGGCCGAGACTGTCTATGAGGCGTCCGCCACGGACGTCGCCGCCTGGGCCTCGCACGACCCGACACCGGGATTCGAGCGCGACTTCGTTTGCCAAGCCGTGGGCGCGAAGGTCAGAACTGGTCCGCTCGGGTCCTTGCTGTCGCGTAGCCCCGACCTTGCCCGCCAGGTCGTCCGGCCGACCTGTATCCGGCGGCCACCGCGCTGGGCGAGCCGGTTCGCTTCGTCGTGACCTGATCGTCACGCGGTCGGGGGTGGCTCCGGCAGTTCGTCGACGACCAGGACCTCGGTGCCGGGGCGTACCTCGGACAGCAGGTGCCGCTGCCCGCTCTTGGTCAGCCGGATGCAGCCGTTGGTGGTGTTCCGGCCCAGCTCGCCGTCGTGGTACCAGCTGTGCAGCCCGATGTGCGCGCCGCGCAGGCCGGCCGGGACCGAGTCGGGGTCGTCGGGGATCGCACCGAGCGCGAAGATGTCCACTCCGCCGTACACGGATTCGGGCGGCTCGGTGCGGCCGAGGACGAAGGTCCGCCCCAGCGGCGTCTCCTGACCGCTCTGCCCGAGGCTGACCTGCCAGGACCGGACGGCCCGGCCGCTCCGGTACCACGTCAGCCGGTGGTGCCGGCGCTCCACGACGATCTGGTCGGGCAGGGGCACGGTGGTGAAGCCGCCCGGCGGCAGCCAGGCCAGGGTGCGGTTGGCGGAGGGGAGCAGCACAGCCGTCCACCCGCTGCGGCGCTCGACGACGGGCATGGTCAGCTCGACGTCGTTGATGGTGGGGGCGAGGAAGGCGACGGGCTTCCCGCCGGGCGCGGTGTAGGCGGCGATCCGCCGGGTCGGGTGCACGCCCTCGGTCAGGGGCGCGGGGTCCAGCGGCTCCGGGTCGGCCGGGAAGCCGCGGGGCGCCGGGTCGTAGTCGACGACCGGCAGGTCGTCCGGCGCGGGCGCCGCGACCGGCACGGTCTCCTCGGGTACGGGCGTCTCGGGGGCCTCGGGGGTCTCGGATTCCTCCGGTGCCGGCTGCTCCATGACCGGCTGGGCGGCCGGTGTGGGCTCCGGCTGCGGGGTCAGTCGCCAGCCGGTGATGCCGGCGGCCACCAGCAGCAGGGGTACGCCGACCCCGACGGCCGTCCAGCGGAGGCGCGAGCCCATTCGGTCAAACAGCACCAAATCACTCTAAGGGATGCCGTGTTAAGAAGGGCCCCTTGTTATGCAGAAGGCGATAACAAGGGGCCCTTCCTTCCTGCTCAGCTCAGGCGGGCGCCCACGTGGATGGCGATCGCGTCGTGCGCGGGGACGGTGGCGGCGAACCAGCCGTTGCCGTCCACGGTGATCACCGGGCCGCTGCACGTCCCGTTGCTGTACGTGCCGTGGATGACGTCGCAGTACCGGCCGGCCGGCAGGCCGGTGTAGTAGGACCGGCCGCTGATCGCGAAGTCCTCGTCGTTGACGGTGAGGTAGCCCTTGCCGGCGCGGCTGAACGCGATGTGCTGGTAGCCGTTGTCGTACCAGTTGGCGACCCCGGCGCCCTCGGTGGCGTTGCGGAAACCGACCATGTTGGCGATGACCGGCCAGCGGTGCTCGCACTCCCAGCCGGAGTAGCAGGTCGTGTTGCGCGTCCGGCCGGAGGAGTCCTGGGGCGGGCCCTGGTCCCGGTTGCCGAAGGTGTAGCTGGACATGACCGTCGGCGACCCGTACGGCCAGGCCAGCATGAACGCGTTCGCGAGAGCGTAGATGCCCCGGTCGTTGTAGGTCAGCACCCCGCCGAAGTCGCGCTGGGTGTCGTGGTTGTCGACGAAGACCGCCGAGACCGAGCTGGGCAGGTGCCCCCAGCCCTCGCCGAAGTTGCGCAGGTAGGCCAGCCGCTCGGAGCGGAAGACGCGGGCCAGGTCCTTGCCGTATCGGAACTCGTGCACGTCACCGTTGCCGGTGTACTCGTTCGGCGTGATCGGCTCGCCGGCGCCGTAGATGACCTCCTGCACAATGTACGCGGACCGCGAGAGCTTGGCCTTGATCGCCGCGATGTCGGCCGCCGGCATGTGCTTGCTGGCGTCCATCCGGAACCCGTCCACGCCCAGCGACAGCAGGTCGTTGAGGTACGTGGCCAGCCGTGAGCGGACGTACTCCGACTCGGTCTTCAGGTCGGCGAGGTTGACCAGTTCACAGTTCTGGACCTCCCACCGGTCGCCGTAGTTGCTGATCTCGTTGCCCGGCCGCCCGCAGAAGTGGAAGTCCTGCGACTGGTAGATGCCGGGGTAGTCGTAGTGGCTGTACGACGACCCGGCCCACCCGGTGCCCGGGTTGTCCTGCCCGGACATGTGGTTGACCACCGCGTCGACGATCACCTTGACGCCGGCGGCGTGGCAGGTGTCCACCATCGACTTGAACTGGGCGCGGGTGCCCTTGCGGGACTCGATCCGGTAGCTGACCGGCTGGTAGGAGACCCACCACTCGGAGCGCCGGACGTGCTCCTGGGGCGGCGAGACCTGGACCCAGCCGTAACCCTTGGGGCCCAGGGTCGACTGGCACTCGCTCGCTACTGAGGTCCAGTTCCACTCGAAGAGGTTGGCGATGACCTTCTTGGTGCCGGCCGGGGCCGCGGCGGCCGGGGGTGCCGCCACGATGGCCGGGAGGAGCAGGCCGGCGATCACGCCCAGGGCGACGATCGCCGACGGGCGTCGACGTCGATGCATCGGATTCTCCCTACGGGGGTGTGGGGAAAGCAGGTGGTGGTGGAGCCGTGGGAGGGCTTCCAGGTTGCCGGTGTCTTGCACGCCGGGCTGAAAGTTTCCGAAACTTTACAAGCGTGTTGCAGGCGCTGTCAATGTATGGACATCTGTCGCTGTAATCGCCGTCCCCGGAGGTCGCGTACACGCACCGCGCGGCGGGTCGGTTCGACGGTCCGCGCGGAAATTCTTGGCCGACCGGTGATCCGGGGGCGCGGTCCGTCCGTACAGGAGGAGGGAGCAGGGTCGGCCGGTGGCGCGCCACCGCGAGACGATCGAGGAGCAGATGGCCCCGGCACAGCAGAAACAGAAGGCGGCGCCCGTCCGGACCAGCACCAGCAGCCGGGGCGTACGCGCCCCGTCGCGGTCCGCGGTCGTCCTGTTGACCGTCTCCGCGCTCGCCGCGTTGTGGGCCGTCACCATGCTGACCGGCGTGGGCGGGGCGATGTACTCGTACGGCTTCTTCTTCACCGAGTTCTTCGCCGGCGTGATCGCCCTGGTGTCGCTCAGCCTCACCGTGATGCTGGGGCTGCTCGCCACCGACCGGCTCGTGCTGATGATCCGGCACCGGGTGCTGCTCCAGTCCGCGCACCGGGCGACCGGCATCCTCGGCGTCGCCGGGCTGGTCTTCCACGTCATCACCAAGATCGCGACCGGGCGGGCGGCGAGCACCGACGCGGTGGTTCCGTTCGTCAGCGGGCGCGGGCTCTACGTCGGCCTCGGCACGGTCGCCGGGCTGCTCATGGTGAGCGTGCTCTGGACCGGCATCATCCGCGCCCGGTTCGCCGGGGTCGGTCCGAAGTGGCTGTGGCGGACGCTGCACTCCGCCGCGTACGCCGCGTGGCCGTTCGCCATCTTCCACGGCCTGAACGCCGGCCGGCCGGCGAAGCCCTGGGTGGTGGTCAGCTACCTCGCCTGCGTGCTGCTCGTGGTGCTGGCGCTGCTGGTCCGGGTCTCGGTGCACCTGGGCCGGCGCAGCCGCGAGCAGCACCAGGCCGCCGCGATGAACAAGGCGATGACCGCGCGGGTGACCGACGACGGCAAGGGCCGTGCGCTCCTCGGCGCGCTCGCCCGCAAGCGCGACGCCGACGACCGGCGTGAGACGCGGGACGGGCGGGCGTCGACCTGGTCCGAGACCACCCTCGCCGGCTCGTGGAGCGCGCCCGGAAGCCGCCGCCGCGACCCCGAACGGTTCACCGTGCCGGTGGTGCCGGAGCCCGGTTCGCTGCGCGAGCCGGCGCCGGGCCGCGGCCGTCGCGACGAGGTCGAGCCGGTGCCGGCCCGTCGCGGCGAGCGGCCCGCCCGCCGCCGGTCGGAGGAGCCGGCGCCCACCCGGTCCCGGCGACGGTCGGAGGAGCGCGAGCCCGTTGTGGCCCGCCGCGACGAGGAGCGGGTGGCCCGGCGGCGCGAGGACGCGTACGAGTACGAGTCGCGGTCCCGCCGGCGCGACGAGGAGCCGGCCGGCCGGCGCCGGCGCGACGACGACGAGGTCCGCCCCTCCCGGCGGAGTCGGGGCGAGGTGGACACGGGCACCCGGTACTCGGTGCCGCCGCAGCGCCGCGACGAGCCGGAGGAGCCCTGGACCAGCCCGCGCCGCTGGGAGACCACGCAGCCGATCTCGGCCGGACCCATCTCGGCCGGACCCGTGTCGGCCGGGCCGATCTCCGGCGGCCCGGTCTCCGGCACCCCGATCTCGTCCGCCCCGCGCAGCGGCGGCGGCCGGCACAGCGCCGACGAGGACGTGCCGGAGGAGACGGACTACTGGCGGCCGCCGGCCCGGTACGTCCCGGAGGACGACGCGCTGCCGCCGGACGACACCCCGACCCTGGTCGACCTCGCCTCCCGGCGGGCGCGCCGGGAGGCCAAGGAGAGCCGGCGGCGGCGCCGGGCGAGCGCGGACGCCGTCGACACGGCGTACTGGGCCGGGCTGCGGGGCGAGGCCAAGTGATGCGGACGACCGTCCCGCCGGTCGCGTGCGTCGGCGAGCCCCGGCTGACCGCGGGCTTCGCCGAGTTCGGCCGCCTCGACCTGTTCACCCACGAGGAGGTGCACGGCCCGATCGGCCCGATGGAACCGGCGAACCTGCTGCGGCTCGCCGACGGCATCCAGCTCAAGGGTAAGGGCGGGGCGGGCTTCCCGTTCGCCACGAAGCTGCGCGCCGTGCTCGAGTCCTGCGAACGGCAGGACGCCTCGGCGATCGTCGTGGTCAACGCCTCCGAGGGGGAGCCGGCCAGCTGGAAGGACAAGGTGCTGCTCACCCGGGCCCCGCACCTCATCCTCGACGGGGCGGCGCTGGCCGCGTACGCGCTGGACGCCGACGAGATCATCATCGGCGTGGCCGACGACGGGGTGGGCCAGGAGTCCCTGATGGAGGCGCTGGGGGAGCGGCGGATGCCGGTGCCGACGAGCGTCGTCACCGTGCCGCACCGGTTCATCTCCGGCGAGGGCGGGGCGCTGGTCAACGGCATCAACGGCCTGCCGCACATCCCGCCGGGCACGAAGAAGCGCTCCAGCGACTCGGGTGTCGGTGGCCTGCCCACCCTGCTCTCCAACGCGGAGACGTACGCCCAACTCGCGATCGCCGCCCGGCTCGGGCCGTACGAGTACGCGGCGCTCGGCACCGACGACGAACCCGGCACCGTGCTGCTCACCGTCACCGGCGCGGCGAAGCGACCGGCCGTGGTCGAATGCGCCGCCGGCACCCCGCTGCGGGAGATCCTCGACCTGTGCGAGGTGCCGGACGGGCCGGGCATCCTGGTGGGCGGCTACCACGGAAAGTGGATCACCCAGGAGGGGGCCGACCGGGCCGAGATCTCCCGCAAGGGACTCGCCGCCGTCGGCGGCACGCTCGGCGCCGGCATCATCGTGCCCCTCGGCCCGGACAGCTGCCCGCTCGGCGAGGCCGCCCAGGTGGTCCGCTACCTGGCGGGCGAGTCCGCCGGCCAGTGCGGGCCGTGCAGGATGGGCCTGCCGGAGCTGGCCCGCTCGGTCGACCTCGCGGTCTCCGGCAGCGCCCCGGTGGAGGTCGTCCGGGCCGCCGCCGGCGACGTCAAGGGCCGTGGGGCGTGCAGCCACCCGGACGGTACGGCCCGGTTCGCGCTCTCCGCGATGGAGGTCTTCGCCGAGGACCTGCGGCTGCACGCCACCGGTGACGGCTGCGGCAAGCGGGTCAAGGGCCTGATGGGGCTGCCCGGCGCCCCCGACCCCAACCCGCAGAAGCTGATGCTCGACTGGTCCCGCTGCGACGGGCACGGGCTCTGCGCGCACGTCGTGCCCGACTTCATCCGACTCGACGCCAACGGGTACCCCGCGTTCCCGGCCACGCCCGTGCCGACCTGGCTCCGCGAGGGGGCGCTCAAGGCGGTCAAGGTCTGCCCCGAACTCGCCCTGCGGCTGACCAGGGCCGAGTCGTGACCCCGTACCGGAGGGAGGCCCGGATGCGGAGGCTTCCGCGTACCGTCCTGGCGGCCGTGACGGCGGTCGCCCTGCTCGGCGCGACCGCCTGCGGCGGCGACGGCGGTGCGTCCGCGACCACCACGACCGGTGACGCGGCGTCCCCGCCCCCCGCAGCCGGTACGCCCACCGCGACAGGCTCGCCCTCGGCGGCTTCACCCAGCGCGGCGCAGCGGCCCCCCACCGTGCCGGAGACGCTGCGCTTCACGGCGAAGACCCTCGACGGCGCGGCCTTCGACGCCGCCGCCCTGGCCGGTAAACCGGTGGTGCTGTGGTTCTGGGCGCCCTGGTGCGCCACGTGCGCGAGTCAGGCGTGGACGGTCGCCGAGGTGGCGCCGCAGTACCGCGACACGGTTCCCGTCGTCGGCGTCGCCGGCCTCGGCCAGCAGAAGGCCATGAAGGACTTCGTGACCGAGTTCGAACTGGCCGGGGTCCCGCAGGTGGACGACCGGGCGGGCGCGCTGTGGCGCCGCTTCGAGGTCGCCGAGCAGAGCACCTTCGTCATCCTCGACCGCACCGGCCGGGTGATCCACCAGGGCTTCCTGGACGGCGAAGACCTGACCCGCCGCCTCGCATCCCTGGCTGAGGTGTAAGGAAGGGCCCCTTGTTAACGCCTCCGGTAGAGGAAGGATCCCCTTTTAACACCTGCTGAAGCGGCGGGACCCGGACGTACGTCCGGGTCCCGCCGCGAAGCGCGGAGCGGGTCAGCGTGGGGTCAGGCGGTCGGTGCCCACGCGGTCGCGGAGGATCTCCGGGATCACCACGCTGCCGTCGGGCTGCTGGAACTGCTCCAGGATCGCCGGGAACAGCCGGCTCGTCGCCAGCGCCGAACCGTTCAGGGTGTGGACGAAGCGGGTCTGCTTGCCGCCCGGCTCCCGGTAGCGGATCGCCGCCCGCCGTGCCTGGTAGTCACCGCCCCAGGAGACCGACGACACCTCCTTGTACTTGCCGGTGCTCGGCATCCACACCTCGATGTCGAGGGTCTTGCGCATCGCCGCGCTGGCGTCGCCGGCCGACAGCAGCGTGCGCTGGTAGTGCAGCCCCAGCTTCTCGACCAGGCTCTCGGCGTGGGTGACCATCTCCTCGTGCGCCGCCTCCGCCTGCTCCGGGAGGGTGAACTGGAAGATCTCCACCTTGTTGAACTGGTGGCCGCGCACGGTGCCGCGCTCGTCCGAGTGGGATCCACCCGCCTCCCGGCGGTAGCAGGGGGTGTACGCGAAGGCCTTCAGCGGCAGCTTCGCCGTGTCCATGATCTCGTCCTGGAACGCACCGAGGATCGCCGTCTCGGCGGTCGGCAGCAGGAACTGCGCGCGCGGCGCCGACGCCCGGTCCAGGTGGTAGACGTCGTCGGTGAACTTCGGGAACTGGCCGGCGGCGAAGCCGGCGCTCTCCAGCAGCAGGTGCGGCGGCAGCAGGAACTCGTAGCCGGCCTTGACGTTCTCGTCGATGAAGAAGTTGAGCAGCGCCCACTCCAGCCGGGCACCCACCCCGGTGTACATCCAGAAGCCGGAACCGCCGAGCTTGACGCCCCGCTCGTGGTCCACCAGGCCCAGCATCCGGGACAGCTCGACGTGGTCGCGGACCTTCTCGATCGCTGGGGGCTCGCCGAAGGTCCTGACGACCCGGTTGGCCTCCTTGCCGCCGGGCACGACGTCGTCCGCCGGCAGGTTGGGCAGCTCGCTCATCCGGTCCCGCAGGCGTGCCTGCACCTCGTCCAGCTCGGCCTCCAGCTCGGAGAGCTGCTTGCGGCCGGCCTCCGGCGCGGCGACCTCGGGCTCACGGCCGGCCCGCTTGGCCTCCGCGTACGCCCGGGCCTCGGCCTTGCGGCGCTGGCGCTCGCCGTCGATCTCGGTGATCAGGCTGCGCCGCTCCTGGTCGAGCTGCTGGATCTCGTCCAGCGCGCGGCTCACCTCCGCCGGGTCCATCCGCTTGGCCAGCGCGGACGCCACCGCGTCGCGATCCTTCCGGATCAACTCCATGTCGAGCATGCTGCTCCGTACGCCTCCGTCCGGACGTCAGGTGGACCTTCAGATGCTACCGTCGCGCCCCGGCCGGTCCGGGCCCGGTCTCGTCGCCGGCGCCGGGCGGCCGGGACACGACGGCCCGTCAGAGGCGGATCGGCATCAGGATCGAGAAGGCGTCGGTGTCGTCGGGACGGCGGACGGCAAGCGGCGCGATCGGGCCGTCCAGCTCCAGGACGAGCTGGCCCCGGCCGCCCGCGTCGAGGGCCTGGAGCAGGTAGCCGGCGTTCACCCCGATCCGGGGCGCGTCCCCGGTCAGCTCGTCCTCGCCGTACAGGCGTACCCCGCCCCGGCCGTCCGGGCCCAGCACACTCACCGGCAGCGCGGCGCCACCATGCTCCCGGTGGACGACGGGAGCGTCCGGGCTGGTGAGGGCCGCGCGCAGGGCGGCCACGTCGACGGTCGCGCGGTGGGCCGGGCCGCCGGGCGCCGCGCGCAGCAGCCGCCGGTGGTCCGGGAAGTCGTACGGCAGGGTGCCGGCGTCGAGCGTACGCCCGGCGACGGTGACCGCGACGGTGCCGTCGCCGACGGCCAGCCGCACCTCCCCGGCGGTGTCGAGCAGCGTGCGGGTCTCGTCGACGAAGCCGGCCGGGACGAGGGCGCGGACGGCCGGCCCGTCGACGTCGGCGCCGATCCGGGCCAGGGCCATCCGGTACCGGTCGGTGGCGACCAGCTGGACGCCGCCGGCGTCCACGTCGAAGAGGACGCCGGTGAGCTCGGGCAGGTCGGGTCCGGTGGCGACGGCGAAACGGACCGCGTCAACGGCGGCGGCCAGGTCGGTGCGGGACAGGGTCAGGTGGGTGGTCATCGGCTGCTCCTCGGGATCGATGAGGGTACGGATCCGGGAGAGCTCACGGCGGGCGTCGGCGAGACCGTCCTCGAGGCGGCGCAGGTGTGTGTCCAGCAGCCGGTGTGCGGCCGCCGGCCCGGACCGTACCGCCGCGGCGATCTCGGGCACCGGCATCCCGACCCGGCGCAGCCCGGCGACCAGCCGGGCCGGGCGCACCTGGTCGTCGGTGTACCACCGGTAGCCCGTCACCGGGTCGACCCGGGCCGGGACCAGCACCCCGGCCGAGTCGTAGAACCGCAGGGCGCTGACGGTCAGCCCGCTGGCCCGGGCCAGCTCGCCGATGCTGTGCAGGTCGCTCTCCACGGCAATGGATCCTGTGTCCTCAAGCAGGTCGAGGGTCAAGCTGTTAACAGGGGACCCTTCCTCTACCGGAGGCGTTAAGAAGGGGCCCTTCCTTTCACCGCAGGCGGAAGGTGATGCCGGCGTTCTGGAGGCGGGTCAGTAGGGGGTCGGCCATGGCCGTCACCGGGGTCACCTGGCCGGACGTCCGGGGTAGGTCGTCCAGGGCGAGGCAGAGGGCCGACTCGGCGAGCATCTTCGCGGTCTCGTCGTAGCCGGGGTCGCCGCCGGACACCTCGGTCTGCACCCGCCGCCCGCCGCCCTCGGCCAGGAACCGCACCCGGAACCAGGAGCGCGCCCGCTGCTCGGGGCTCGGGCCCTGCCCGGAGGAGAGCCGGCCGAGCAGCCAGCGCCGGGTCGGCGGCACCTGCACGAGACCGACCAGGGCGCCCAGCCCGGCCACGCCGGCCAGCACGGTCGGTAGCCGCTTCACCGCCGCGAAGTGGCGGTAGCGGAAGTCCGGGCCGTACTCCGGGCGGGCGGCGGCCGAGCGGCGCACCACCTGCGGGTCGATGGTGGGCAGCGGCACCGTCCACATGCGCAGCTCCGGCGAGCGGGCGATCCGGCCGGGGACCGCGCGGACCCGCCGGCCCTCCGGCCGGGGCTCCACCGCCCGCCGGGCCTTCGCGGCGCGGCTCATCTCACCGGTACGGGAGAACGCCGTCAGCGCCGAGTGGTACGTGCCGGCGGAGGGTCGCCCGCCCGCCCGGACGAACCCGTCGACGGTGACCGGGACGCCGGCCGGCAGGTGCTTGAGGGTGAACCAGACGCCCAGGTCGTACGGGATCGAGTCGAACCCGCAGGTGTGCACGAGGCGGGCGCCGGTGCGGACCGCTTCGGCGTGGTGCCGTACGTACATCAGGTCGACGAACTCCGGTTCCCCGGTGATGTCCAGGTAGTCGGTGCCCGCCCGCGCGCACGCCGCCACGAGGGGCTCGCCGTGGTGGACGTACGGGCCGACGGTGGTGGCGACCACCCGGGCGCTCTCGGCGACCGCCCGCAGCGACCCGGGATCGGTGACGTCGGCGGTGAGCAGGGGCAGCGCCGCCAGCTCCGGGTCGATCGCGGCGAGCCGCTCCCGGACGGCGGCGAGCTTGGTGGGGTTGCGCCCGGCCAGCGCCCAGCGCAGCCCCGCCGGCGCGTGCCGGGCGAGGTACTCGGCGGTCAGCCCCCCGGTGAAACCGGTGGCTCCGAACAGGACGAGGTCGTACGTCCGATCCTCACGCATCCGCCGAGTCTGCCATCCGCCCCGACCGGGCCGCCGCCCCGCTCCACCCGCCGGCCCCGCGGGGCGCCGCGCTGCCGCGCGCACCGCCCGTTCACGGGCCGGCCGGCAGGTCCGGGTTGAGCACGGTACGCACGCAGCCGTCCCGCCGGTCCCGGAACAGCGCGTACCCGTGCGCGCCCTGCTCCAGCGGCAACCGGTGGGTGGCCAGGTGCTCCGTGCGCAGCTCGTCGCGGGCCATCCGCTCCAGCAGCATCGGTACGTACCGCTGCCCGTGCTGCCGTACGCCCCGCACCGACAACCCCTTGGCGCTGACCGCACCCAGCGGGAAGGCGTCCACGTGCCCGTCGAACTCGCCCAGCACCACGACCGTGCCGCCCTTGCGGCAGGTGTGCACCGCCTCGCGGACCGCCGGCGGCCGTTGCGCCCCGGCGGTGAAGCGTTCCGCGAGGGTCCGGACCTGCCCGTCCCAGGCCGGCCCGACCGCCTCCACGCACACGTCCGGGCCCCGCCCGCCGGTCCGCTCGCGCAGCTCGGCGGGGACGTCGACGTGGCGTGGGTCGACGGTCTCCGCGCCGCTGTGCCGTTCCGCCATCCGCAGCCGGTCGTCCTGGTCGTCGACGACGATGACCCGCTCCGCCCCGAGCAGACCGGCGGCCCGGGCGGTGAGCTGCCCGACCGCTCCGGCGCCCCACACCGCCACCACGTCGCCGGGGCGTACCCCGCCCACGTTGGCGGCCATCCAGCCGGCCGGGGCGGCGTCCGAGGCGAAGAGCGCGCGGTCGTCGCTGACCGCGTCGGGCACGCCGAACGCGCCGACGTCGGCGTACGGGACGCGCACGTACTCGGCGTGGCTGCCGGCGAAGCCGCCCGTCGCGCGTGGCCGCCCGAACGCGCCGGGCACCGCGTGCCCGTACACGGCCTCACCGACCTCCGGCTCCGGGTTGCCGTTGTCGCAGCACGACGGGAGCCCGCCGCGGCAGTACCAGCAGGTGCCGCAGGCCACCGAGGCGCTTACCACCACCCGGTCGCCGACCCGGTGGCGGCGCACCTCTGGCCCCACCTCGACGACCTCACCGAGGAACTCGTGCCCCAGCACGTCCCCCACGGCCACGTACGGCGTCCGCCCGGCCAGCAGCGGCAGGTCACCGCCGCAGGTGGCGCTCTGCCGCACCCGCACGATCGCGTCGTGGCCGTTGCGCAGTTCCGGGTCGGGCACCTGCCGTACCGCCACCTGGCCGGCGCCCGTCCAGCACAGCGCCCTCATCCCGCCGGCCCCCGGTCCATCGGCGTCCGGTCGGCGCGCAGCACCTCGCCGGTCTCGGCGAGCTGTTTGGCCTGCCGTAGCGCGGCCCGGACCGCGCGGGCGGGGTCGTCGCCGACGACGTGCGCGGCGAGCCCCGGGAGCGGGACGCCGGGGCGGGGCCGGGCGGCCAGTTCGGTGCCCCGGCAGCCGGGCGCCGGCCGTACCTCCACCTGGATCGCGCCGCCGAGCCGGCGCAGGGGCTCCGGCCACCGCCCGCCGGGCAGCACCGCGCGGGGTGCCCGGTCCACCGTGACGACCTGCCAGCCGCCCACCGGGTCGGCGTGGGCTCGGGGCCGGCCGGCCGGAGGTCGGTGCCGCCGGCCCCGGAGCACCCGGCCGGACACGGCTCCCACCACCGCACCGGCGAGGGCGCTGCCGGCCACCGTCGCGATCCGTCCCACCTGTCCCTCCCGTCCCGATCCGCGCGCCCGGCGCCGGGCGCGCGCAAGGAGCACGCGTACCGCCACCCTCGCCCGGGGCGGGGTGAAGCGTGCTCGCCCCGAAGGGGTGAACCGCCGTCGGTCGGGTAACCGCCGGCCGCAGGACCGGGGGAGTGGACACGTCCATGGGGGTGGGGCCGGGTGCCGGAGGACCGACGGGAGACCGCAGTCGTCACGGGACCGGGAGCGCCGGTGCTGGCCTCCCGGCTCAGCCCACCCGCGCTGCCCGAACCGGTGGTGCTCCGGCCCCGGCTGCTGCGGGCGCTGGACGAGGGGACGGCCGTGCCGCTGACCCTCGTCGCCGCGCCGGCCGGCTGGGGCAAGACCACCCTGCTCGCGTCGTGGTTCCGGGCCGCCGGGACGGCCGGCCGTGACCCGGTCCGGGGCGGGCCGGTGACCGGGGCCGCCGACGGCGCCCGGGACGCGCCACCGGCCAGCGCCCCACCGGGGGATTTCGGCGCGGCGGGCCCCGACCCGGGCCGGGAGCGGCCCGACGTGGGGTGGGTGTCGGTGGAGGCCGGCGACGACGGCGACCGTCTCTGGTCGTACCTGGCGGCGGCCCTGCGGAGCGCCACCGACCCGGGCGACGGTCCGGCCGAGCCGTCGGTGCCCGACCGTTCCCCCCGCCCGGACCAGTTGGAGTTGCTGGCCGCGGCCCTCGCCGGCCGGGAACGGCCGGTGCTGCTGGTCCTGGACGACCTGCACCGGATCACCGACCCGGCGGCGGTCACCGGGCTGGAGTTCCTGCTCCGGCATGCCGAGCAGCGGCTCCGCCTGGTGGTCGGCGCCCGGGCCGCGGTGCCGCTTCCCGTGCACCGCTGGCGGCTGGCCGGGGAGCTGACCGAACTCGGCCCGGACGAGCTGGCGTTCACCGGTGACGAGGTGGCCGATCTGCTGGCCGCGCACGGGGCGGTGCTCCCGGCGGCGGCCGTGCGGCGGCTGCGGGAACGGACCGGCGGCTGGCCGGCCGCACTCCGGTTCGCCGCGCTCGGGCTGCGGGGCCAGCCCGATCCGGCCCGATGGGTCGAGCAGTTCGGCGGCGACCAGCCGGACGTGGCCAGCTACCTGCGGGAGGAGGTTCTCGCCGGGCTGGACCCCGGCGACCGGGACGTGCTGCGCCGCGCGGCGGTGGCGGACGCCGTCTGCGCCGGTCTCGCGGGCGCGCTCACCGGCCGCACCGACGCGGAGGCGGCGCTGGTCGCCCTGTCCGGCGGCGGGGGGCTGCTGCGCCGCGACGACGGCCGCCCGCCCTGGTATCGCTGCCACCCGCTGCTCGCCGACCTGCTGCACGCCGAGCTGAGCCGGCTGCCCGCCGACGAGCAGCGGGACCTGCACCTGCGCGCCGCCGGCTGGTACGCCGGCAACGGCCGGCCCGCCGACGGGCTGCGCCACGCGCTGGCCGGCGCCGACTGGGCCCGGGCCACCGAGTTGTTCGTGGCGAACTGGCCCGAGCTGGCCCCGTACGGCCACGAGGGGGCACCCGGGTCCGCGCCCGCGCCCCCGCCCGCCGAGGTCCTGGCGGCCGACCCGGAGCTGGCGCTGGCCTGCGCCGCGGAGCGCGCCCACGCGGGGGACGCGCCGGCCGCGGTCGGATACCTGCGGTCCGCGGCGGAGGCGGGCCGGTCGCTGCCCGTGCCCCGCCGCGAGCGCTTCGCCCGGCTGGCCACCGCGGTCGAGTTGGCGGTGGCGCGCCTGTCCGGCGACCTCCCGGCGGTACGCGACACCGCCGCCCGCCTGCTCGCCACCCGCCCGGCGGCCCGCCTGCCCGACACCGCCGGGGTGGCCGGGCCCACGCCGAGCGGTGCCGGCGCGGTGCCCGCGCCACCGGTCGACCGGTTGCTCGCCGCGCCGGCGCCGACCGCCGAGCCGCGCGGTGCTGCTGCCGAGGACACCGACGTGCGGGCGGCCGCCGGCACCGCCCTCGGTCTGGCCGACCTCGCCGACGGCGATCTGCGCCGTGCCGAGGCGCATTTCGGCTTCGCGTTGGAAGCGGCCCGGGCCGCTGGCCGGACGCGGACCGAGCTGCTCGGCGCCAGCCGGATGGCTCTGCTGCACGCCGTGCGCGGGGCGCTGCGCGGGGCCGAGGCGCTGGCTCGGGAGGCGCTCGCCCTGCCGCCGGGCCAGGGGTGGTCCGGGCGGACCGACTGCGGGTACGCGTACCTGGCGCTGGCCGTGGTGGCGGTGCACCGGGACCAGCCCGAGGAGGCGGAGGCGGACCTGGCGCTGGCGGAGCCGGCGACCGGGGATCCCGAGGCCGGGGCGGTGGCCGCGCTGTGCCGGGCGCACCTGCTGCGGGACGCCGGGGATCTGGCGGCCGGGCACCGGGTGCTGGCCGCCGCGCGGGAACGGCTGGCCGGGCGTCCCGGCGCCGGGGCGCTGGGCCGCTGGCTGGTGGCCGCCGAGGCGGACCTGCGGGGGGCTCGGGGTGACCTGGACACGGCGCGGGACCTGCTCGGCGACGACGGGGACCCGGCCCTGGCCGTCGGTCGTGCCCGGGTCGAGCTACGGGCCGGCGACGACCGGGCCGCCGAGGCCGTCCTGCCCGACTGGTCGGCCCCGGAGGCGGACGGCTGGCCGCTGCCCGTACGCCTGGACGCCGCCGTGCTGGAGGCGGTGCTCGCCGGGCGTACGGGCGACGAGCGGCGGGCCCGGCGGGTGCTGGAGCGGGCCCTCGACCTGGCCGGACCGGAGGGCATCCGCCGGCCGTTCACCCGCGCCGAACCGGGGGTGCGTGACCTGCTCGCGGCGCATCTCGACACGGGGACGGCGCACTGGCCGACGGTGAGCGACCTGGTCCGCGGGGCCGACGAGCCGGTGGAGCGGGCACCGGCCGAGGGCGCCCCGACGGCGCTCGACGAACCCCTCACCGAGCGTGAGCTGACGATCCTGCGGTACCTGCAGAGCATCCTGTCCAACGTGGAGATCGCCGCCGAGCTGTCCCTGTCGGTCAACACGGTCAAGACGCACGTCCGCAACATCTACCGCAAGCTGGACGCCACGCGCCGCCGCGAGGCGGTGCGGCGCGCCCGCGACCTGCGGCTGATCTGACGGGCGCCGGACCGGAACGACGTCCCGCACGTGGTGGTGGCGCGGCGACGTGCGGGACGTGGCGTGGCTGGTCCGCCGGTCACGGGGGCGCGGCGGCGTCGACGGCGGTGAGCAGGTCCGCGAGGTCGTAGCCGCCGCCGAGGCGGACGTCGTTCACGAACAGCGTCGGGGCGGCGGCCACGCCGCTGTGGATGCCGCCGACGAAGTCGCGCCGTACGCGGTCGGCGTGGGCCCGGCGGCCCACCTCGGCGCCGATGTCGTCCGCGGGCAGCCCGATCTGCTCGACGCCGAGCGACAGGTGCACCGGGTCGAGTTGGTCCTGGTGCTCGAAGAGCCAGTCGTGCAGGTCCCAGAACCGCCCGCGCTCGGCGGCGGCCTCGCTCGCCTCGGCGGCGCTCTCCGCGTACGGGTGCACGTTGGCGATGGGGAAGTGCCGGTAGACCAGCCGTACCGTGTCGGCGCGCTGGCGGAGCAGTTCGGCCAGGTTCGGGTACGCGGCCCCGCTGAACCGGCACTGGAAGTCCGCGTACTCGACGATCGTCACCGGGGCGTCCGCCGGTCCCCGGACGTGGTCGGTCTCGGTCACGGGTGTGCGCAGGCGGGCGGTGATCTGAAGCGGCGTGTTCATCGCGCCACCCCCCGCCGATCCGAGGGACGGCGGTGTACCCGCAGGGTCGACCCGGGTGCGGCGCACCCGGGTCGGAGCCCGTTCGGATCAGTCATGACTCCCACGCTCGCCCGGATCGGGGTGAAGGTGGCTCACCCGGGCCGGGTGGTTCACCGCCGTCCGGCCCGGGGCGCCGGGGTGGCGTCACCGCAGTACCGGGGCCACCGCGACGTGGTTCTGGACCTCCCGGACGCCGGGCGCCGACCAGACGACCCGCTCCACCTCGGCCCGCTCCGGCATGGAGTGGACCAGTCCGCCGAGCACGACGGTGTCGCCGTGTACGCGGACCGTGATCCGCTCCGCCTCGGTGGCCCGGTTGCGGGCGAGCGCGTCGGCGATCGCCTCGGCGAGCCGGTGCCCGTCGGCGCGGGCGGCCGGGCGGACGGAGAGACCGTTGCTCACTGCGCGGACGCCGGCCAGCCGGGCGACGGCGCGTTCGGCGGCCCGGCGCTGGTACTCCCAGTCGACCTCGCCGTGCAGCGTGACCGAGCCCCGCGACACGCTCACGTCGATCCGCTCGACCGGGACGAAAGCGTCCCACTCCAGAGCGTGCGTGACCGCGGCGGCGAGGTCCGGATCGGGGCGCTCGGCGCCGGTGCCGATCTGCACGGTGAGGTCGTTGGCGACGGCCCGGACGCGGGGCACCCGGTGTGCGGCGCGTTCGGCCGCCCACTTGCGGGCGTAGCTGTCGACCCGGCCGGTCAGGGTGACCACACCCTCGGACACGGTCACGCCGATCTCGTTCGGCTGAACCCGGGGCTCGAAGGTCAGCTCGTCGAGCACGGCGGCCTGGATGTCCTGGTCGATGCGGCTCACGGTCACGACAGTCATCGCTGGCTCCTTCCTCGGTGGCAGGCGCGCGCCCGTCCGGAACGATCCTGTCCGGCCCGGGGGTGAGGCGCCGTCACCCGGGACGGATGACAACCTTTGGGAGCGCTTCCATAGATGTGTGTGATCGGCTAGGGTAAGTGTGTTCCTTCGGGTGCGGGAGCCGTCTCCCCGAGCGCGCCGGAGCCGGGGCAGCTCCGGTCGGAGCACAACATCCGCCCCCGGACGCGCGTCAACCCGCCCGCCGGGGCGTCCCCCTCCCGGGAAGGAACCGCAGCATGCGCAAGGGTCTCGCCGGCGCGGTCGTGGCCACCCTGGCCGCCGCCGTGGCCGTGGTGGCGGTGCCGTTCACCGCCGCCGGAGCGCCACCCTCCGAGGCGTACGCCTGGAAGAACGTCCGGATCGACGGGGGCGGCTTCGTCCCCGGCATCGTCTTCAACCCCACCGAGAAGGACCTGATCTACGCCCGGACCGACATCGGCGGGCTGTACCGCTGGGAACAGGCCACCGGGTCCTGGACGCCGCTGCTGGACTGGGTCGGCGCCGACCGGTGGGGCTGGAACGGTGTGGTCAGCGTCGCGACCGACCCGGTGCAGACCAACCGGGTGTACGCGGCCGTCGGCATGTACACCAACAGCTGGGACCCGAACAACGGCGCGATCCTGCGCTCCACCGACAAGGGCGCCACCTGGCAGGCGTTCGAGCTGCCGTTCAAGAACGGCGGCAACATGCCCGGCCGGGGCATGGGGGAGCGGCTGGCCGTCGACCCCAACCGGAACAGCGTCGTCTACTACGCCGCCGAGGGCGGGAACGGGCTGTGGCGCAGCACCGACCACGGCGCGACCTGGGCGAAGGTGACCAGCTTCCCCAACGCCGGCAACTACGTCGCCGACCCGAACGACACCAGCGGCTACCAGAGCCAGAACCAGGGTCTGACCTGGGTCGCCTTCGACCGGGCCACGGGCACGTCGGGGGCTGCCACGCGGACCGTCTACGTCGGTGTGGCGGACAAGGAGAACCCGGTCTACCGCAGCACGGACGGCGGCACGACCTGGGAGCGGATCCCCGGCCAACCGACCGGGTACCTCGCCCACAAGGGCGTGGTGGACCACACCGGCGGCCACCTCTACATCGCGACCAGCGACACCGGCGGCCCGTACGACGGCGGTAAGGGTGACGTCTGGAAGTTCACCCGGTCCACCGGCGTCTGGACCCGGATCAGCCCGGTCCCCTCGACCAGCGCCGACGACTACTTCGGCTACAGCGGCCTCACCATCGACCGGAAGAACCCGAACACGCTGCTGGTCGCGACCCAGATCTCCTGGTGGCCGGACGCGGTCTTCTGGCGCAGCACCGACGGGGGCGCCACCTGGAGCCGGATCTGGGACTGGAGCAGTTACCCCAACCGGGCCAGGAAGTACACGATGGACATCAGCTCGGTGCCGTGGCTGACCTTCGGGGCGAACCCGTCGCCACCGGAGGAGGCGCCGAAGCTGGGCTGGATGAACGAGTCGGTGGAGATCGACCCGCACGACTCCGACCGGTTCCTGTACGGCACCGGCGCCACCATCTACGGCAGCACCGACCTCACCAAGTGGGACACCGGCGGCACCTTCACCATCCGGCCGATGGTCAAGGGGCTGGAGGAGACCGCCGTGCTCGACCTGGTCAGCCCGCCCTCCGGCGCACCGCTGGTCAGCGCGTTGGGCGACATCGGCGGCTTCCGGCACACCAACCTCGACGTGGTGCCGTCGACGATGTTCACCCAGCCGGTCTTCACCAGCACCACCAGCCTGGACTACGCGGAGGCCAACCCCTCGGTCATGGTCCGGGCGGGCAACTTCACCGACGCCGACCGCCCGAACGACAGCCACGTCGCCTTCTCCACCGACGGCGGGGCGAACTGGTTCCAGGGCGGCGAGCCGGGCGGCGTCAACAACGGCGGCACGGTCGCCGCGGCGGCCGACGGCAGCCGGTTCGTCTGGGCGCCGGGGGACGCCGGCCAGCAGGTCGTCCACACGGTCGGCTTCGGCGCCTCCTGGACGCCGTCCACGGGCGTGCCGGTGAACGCGACCGTCGAGTCCGACCGGGTGAACCCGAACAGGTTCTACGCCGTCAAGGACGGCCGGCTGTACACGAGCACCAACGGCGGGGCCAGCTTCACCGCGTCGGCGGCGAGCGGACTCCCGACGGGCAACGTCAAGCTCAAGGCCGTACCCGGCCGGGAGGGCGAGCTGTGGCTGGCCGGTGCGGGCGGCCTGTGGCGCTCCACCGACTCGGGCGCCAGCTTCACCAGGCTGGCCGGTGTGTCCACCTCGATCAACGTCGGCTTCGGCCGGGCGGCGCCGGGCCGTACCCACCCGGCCGTCTTCCTGATCGGCACGGTGGACGGGCAGCACGGCGTCTTCCGGTCCGACGACACCGGCGCGAGCTGGGTACGGATCAACGACGACAGGCACCAGTACGGCAACGCGGGCGAGGCGCTCACCGGTGACCCCCGGGTCCACGGCCGCGTGTACCTCGGCACCAACGGCCGCGGCATCCTGGTCGCCGACCGGCTCGGCGGCACCCCGACGCCGACGCCGACCAGCCCCACCCCGACGCCGACGGGCCCGACCCCGACGCCGACCGGCCCCACCCCGACGCCGACCGGCCCGAGCCCGAGCCCGACGCCGACGACGCCTCCGCCGGGCGGGTGCTCCGCCACGTACCGGATCACCGGCTCCTGGTCCGGCGGCTTCCAGGGCGAGGTGGTGGTCCGCAACGCGGGCACGTCGGCGATCGCCTGCTGGACCGTCGGGTGGACCTTCCCGAACGGTCAACGGATCACCCAGCTCTGGGGCGGCAACCACACCCAGTCCGGAGCGACGGTCTCGGTCCGGGACGCCGGCTGGAACGGAAACCTGGGCCCGGGCGCCACCAGCACCGTGGGCTTCCTGGCGAGCTGGACGACGACGAACAACCCCCCGTCGTCACCGACCTGCACCGCCCGCTGACCGCCGTCGATCCGGCGCCTCCCGGCGAGGGGCAGCGCGGGCCCCGGACGACGGCGTCGTCCGGGGCCCGTCCGGTGCGTTCTGCTCAGCCGTCCAGGTTAGCGGGGGAACTGGGCCGGTCCACGTCGACGAACTCGATGTCGTCGACCGACCGGTCCGAGCGGCTGCCCACCGCGCGCGCCGCGGTGCCGGCGGCCCAGCCGATCGCCGCACCGACCAGGGCGGCGCTGATCAGCAGGGTCCACGGCAGCGCCGGCCGCCGGCCGGCGAGGGCGTCGAAGGCCAGGGTGGCCCGACGCCGGGCCTCCTCGGCCGCCGTGCCGACCAGGTCGCTGGCGTCGTCGGCCAGGTCGGTGCCGCCCCGGCGGGCGGAACGGGCGGTGTCACGGACGCTGTCCCCCGCGGAGCTGACCGCCGAGACCAGGTGCTGCCACGCCTGATCCGCGATCCGCTCCGGCCTGCCACGGCGGTCCAGCAGCTTTGTTCCGAACATGTCTACCTCCTCGGGGTGCCGAAGCCGGCGGCCACTTCGGACTCGGCGTCTCTCCGGCGTGTCACGGTCCTCCTGGTCCGGCATTGCCCCGGGACGGGATGCCGCAAACCGGGGGTCAGCGCAGGGTGACCACCGCCGCCGTCACACCGCGCGCGAAGTCGTCGTCGTCGTCATCGTCGTCGTCCCCGCCGCCGCCGAAGCCGCAGGCCAGCATGAGGGCGAGCAGCGCGCCGACCCCGGCCAGCGCGGCAAGTCTCCGGATCATCGATCGTCCTCTCCGTCGCGGTACCGTCCTGCCCGCCGATGCTAGGCACACGAAACAACCCGGCCGAGTCGTCCACGCGCAACTTCCCGGAAGTAGTGGCATCACCGGCCCTCGGAGGGGACAGCGTCCCGGATGTTGTCCGGATCTTGGCGGGCGACACGCGGCCCTCTGACGCCCGGCGGGCGCCGTCGCAGGGTGGCGGACCGCAGGTCACGGGTGGTGGGCGCCGGGTGGCGGGCACGCCCGGGAGGTCGGGTTGCGGCCGGAGTGGCCGAAGCCCGCTACCCTGGTTCGGCGGCCGTCAGCGACGGTTGATTGTTGGGAAACAGAAGGTGAAATGTCCGGATATAGGCGGCTTGGTGCCCCGGACCACAAGAATTGCTCATCCCGAGGGGTGGCGACCGAGGGCGTCGGAGGAATACTCTCGGTCGCGGCCCGCGTACTGATGAGGCGCCCGTCGGACGGGCGAGTGGAGGTGCTCGCGTGAGCCTGTCGATCGTGAAGTCGGTGCAGTCCGGGGGTGTCGTCGAGATCGCGCCGCGCGGCGAGATCGACGTCGACACCGCGTACGAGGTGCGCGAGGCGATCGCCGAGGTGCTGGCCAAGGGGCGTCCCGCCCGCATCGAGCTGAACATGCGGCTGGTGACCTTCATCGACTCGGTCGGTATCAGCGCGATGGTCGCCGGCTTCCAGACCGCCGAGGTGAGCGGCGTCAAGCTCGTGGTCACCGAGCCGAGCCGGTTCGTGCACCGGCAGCTCTGGGTGACCGGCCTGCTCGGGCTCTTCGGCGCCCCCGAGCCCTACTACGCGGGCACCCCGGCCCCGGAGGTCCTCCCCGGCGCCTGAGCGAGTGTCCGTCCGGGCCGAGCCCGCCGCGCGGAAGCGAGGGCCGTTCAGGCCGGGCCGAGCCCGCCGCGGAAGCGAGGATCGAGCCCGCTGCGGAAGCGAGGGCCGAGCCCGGTGAGGAAACGAGGGCCGGTCAGTCCGGGTCGAGCCCGGTGAGGTCGATGTCGTGCACCTCGGTGACCGCCCGGACCGCCGTCACCGACGCGTACCCCTCGGCGAGCAGCGCCACGTCGGTGCCGGTCTGCGCCGCCTCGCCCGGCTCCTCCAGCGCCGTCCGTACGAAGCCGTGCCCCGCTTCGGCCACCGTCATCTGCACCTGACCGAAACTGGCCAGCCGGCCCCGGCGTACGCCCCGCAGCCGGGCGAGCGGCACGTCCGGGGCGTTCACGTTGAGTACGCTCTCCACCGGCCCGGCCGTCAGCCGGGGCAGCAGGTCCAGGGCCACGTGCGCGGCCGTCGACCAGTGCCGCTCGGCGTCCCGGACCCGGGCGGCCGCCGCCACCGCCGCGCCGCCGCTGACGGCGGTGGCCTCGCCGGCGGAGAGCACGTCCAGGGACACGGCCATCGCCCGGCAGCCGTTGGCGGCGGCGGTGAACGCGGCACCCACCGTGCCGGAGTGCAGCACGGCGCGGCCGGCGTTGGCGCCCCGGTTCACGCCGGAGAGCACGACCGACGGCGGCGGCCCGAACGCCCCGTGCACCGCGATCAGCGCGATGAAGCCGGGCGAGCCACCCACCCCGTACGCCGGCACCCCGTCCAGCCCGGGCAGCGGATGCACATCGACCACCACGTGACCGTCCCGCTCCACGGCGGTCATCGCCGCGCTCGTGCCGCTCGCCTCCTCGCGGGGCGCGGCGACCACGACGTCCAGGCCCCGGTCGACCGCGGCCCGGGCCAGTGCCGCGATGCCGGGTGCGGCGATCCCGTCGTCGTTGGTGATGAGCACCCGCACGGTCATCGCTCGGCCGCCCGGTCCGCCAGCTCGTCCGGGGTCGTACGCTCCTGCTGGCGGCTGCCCGCCGGCACCAGCCGGACCCGCTCCACCAGCCCCCGGATCGAGTCGAGCCGGCCGGTGCCGAGCCCGTGCCGGGTCACGTTCAGCGCCCCCGCCGCGGCCCCGGTGCGGACCGCCGTCCGGATGTCGCCACCCCGGGCCACCACGGCGGCCACCCCGGCGGTCATCGAGTCGCCCGCCCCGCGCGGGTCGGCGGCCTGGAGGCGGGGCATCTCCACCTCGAACACCTCGCCGTCGACCAGGGCGAGTGCCGGCTCGGCGGCGCGGCTCACCACCACGTTCTCCGCGCCGCCCGCGTGCAGGTCGTACATCGCCCGCGCGAGCTGGTCCTCGTCGTCGCCGGCGGCCCGGCCGTCGGCGATCAGCTCCTCGTGGCTCACCTTGAGGAAGAAGACGCCGCTGTCCAGCACGGCGGCCAGGTGCTCGCCGGCCAGGTCGACGACCACCTTGCCGCCGTTGGCCCGCAGGTCGGCCGCGAAGCGCCGGTAGAGCTCGGCTGGGACGAGGTGCGGTTGGTGAGGTCCGCTCAGGACGCTGACCGGCGCGCGCAGCCCCTCGCCGAGGGCCAGGTTGTACAGCTCGTCCAGCTCGTGCCGGCCGAGCGCCTCACCCGGTACGTCCACGACCTCCCGGCGGGCGCCCTCGCGGCGGTCGTGCACGTACCCGCCGTTCCCGCCGGAGTCGCGGACCACCGTCTTGAGGTCGACCCCCTCGCTGACCAGCAGCGGCTCCAGCACCTGGCCGACCTCACCGCCGAGCGCCGTGCAGAGCACCACGTCGACCCCGAGCGAAATGATCATGCGCGCCTGCCAGACACCCTGGCCACCCGGGTGCAGGTGCAGCTCGGGGGCCTCGCTCGGTTGGTCGACCGTGACCGTGAGCCGCGGCGTCGGCGCGAAGACCATCACGTGCTCGTTCACCGGCATCGCCTCCCACCCGGGTCGTCGTCCACCACGGACCGTCGTACCCCATCAGCCGACCGTAGTCGGGCGGGTGGGTGAATTCCGGGTGTCCCCAAGGTGTCGGGTCGGACGTTGCCAGCACCCGTGCGGGTGGGCGACGATCTGGCGAGGCGACGACGGTGGGGAGACGGCGTGCTCAGGCGAGGATCCTTCAGCTACACCGTCCAGGCTCGCTGTTCACCGGCGGTCGCCGCCGAGGTGCTCGCCGACCCGGTCCGGCAGGTGGACCTGCACCCGTTGATCGTGCGGGTCCGGCGGCTCCGGCCGCGTTCCGGCGCCCACGCCAGCTACGCGATCACCGACCGGCTCGCGGTCGGGCCGGTGCGCCTGCCGGTCACCTACCGGGCCGACGTGCTGGTCGCCACCGCCGACGAGGTGGTGACCGTCGCCCGGCAGTGGCCGGCGACGACCGTCCGTAACCGCACCCGGCTGGAGGCCGAGCCGGACGGTGTCCGCATCGACGTGGAGATCACCCTCGCCGCGCCGGCGCCACTGTTCGGGTACGCCTTCGCGCAGGCCCGGTCGGCCCACCTCGGCCTCGCCAGCCGGCTCGGGGCGATGCTGGACGCCGGTCCGCCGGCCGCCTGAACGACGGCGGCCCGGGCCCTCCGTTGTCGGGAGGGCACCGGGCCGAGCGGCGTCAGTACACGGACAGGTGCACGTGGTTGGTGTGGTCGCTGGACGGGTCGCCGCCCGCCCCGCTGTACGACCTCCACCCGCTGCTGGGCAGCCAGATCTGCCGGTACCAGATCACGTAGAGCACGGCGAGTCGGTCGGCGTTCTTGACGAAGAACGCCGACAGGTTGTTGCCGTACGTCCGGTCGCCGCCGGTGGCGTCGCCGCCGAAGCCGTTCTGCTGGGCGGCGAAGTCGCAGGCCCGGCCCTTCGGGTGCTCACCCGACCCGCCGGAGCGGTAGCAGGAGACGTAGCGGGTGAACCCGGCCGCCTTGGCCTGGTTGAGCGCGTGGAGCGTGCGCGGGGTGATGCAGCCGTTCGCGGGCGTCGGGTCGTTGACGCTGCACGACTCCGACGGCCAGGAGCCGTCCGAGTTACGCGGGGCGGGTGCGGCCGTCCGGGACGCGCTCCGGCTGGCGGCGGGTGCCTCGGCCCGGGAGTTCGCGACGGTCAGCGCCTTCTCGGCCTGCTGCTTGCGCTTGGCCATCACCGCCTGCTGCTTGCGCTGCTCGGTGATCTCCACCTCCACCGCGAGCTTGGCCTTGCTGACCTGCTCACGGGTCTCCAGCAGCTCGCGCAGGGCCTGGTCCTCGTTGGCGGCCACCGCGTCGAGCGCGGCGGCCCGGTCCATGAAGCCCTCCGGCGAGGTGCTGTTGAGCAGCGCCGACGCGGTGCCGAGCCGCCCCGTGCGGTAGGCGAGGCCGGCGATCTGGCCGACCCGGGAGGTCCGCTCGGTGAGCTGGGTCTCGGTGGTCTTGAGCTGCTCGGCGAGCTGCTGCTGGCGCTTGACCGAGGTGTCCAGGGCCCGCTTCGCGTCCAGGAAGCCCTTGCTGGCCGCCTCGAGCTGGGCGCGCAGGGCGGGGGTGCCGCCTTCCGGGTCGCCGGGTGCGGCGGCCTGGCGGGCCGGGGGAGCGGCCGCCGCGGGGGCGACCGGCGTGGCGGCGAGACCGAGGGTGAGCGCCGCGCTGAGCAGGGCCGCCACGCGGGCGGCGCGTCGTCGTACGGGTGCCACTTCTGGCATCTGTCCACATGTCCTTCCGTCAGCCGCCGACCGGGTTAGCTGACGGGTTCGGGACGGAAGATCCCTACCGCTCGACGCGGATGCACCCCCGGTACCTGGTTCCCCGGCTCGCCCTGCGGGCGATTAGGCGGCGGCCACCGCCGGCACCGGTGCGTGCCGCCTGGCGGAGGCCGGAACAGAGCCTACCGGGACGGTTGGGGCAGGTGCAGCGGATGTGACTGACGGTGTCCGTGTGGTCACCGCCTAATCCGACATCAATGGACAATAGCCGCTCAGATCACGGATGTGTCCGTTACCACTCAACCGCCCCGCAGCTCCCAGGGGCCGCACCGGGCTCGATCTGCAACGTCGCGTGCTCGATGCGGAACTCGTCCCGCAGGGCCGTCCGCGCGGCGGCGAGGACCGTGCCGACCTCGGCACCGGGTGCCAGGGTGAGGTGCGCGGACGCCACCTCCATCCCGGAGGTGAGGGTCCAGACGTGCAGGTCGTGCACCTCGGTGACGCCCGGGACGGCGACCAGCCGGTCGTGCACGGCGGTGACCTGGAGGTGCTCCGGGGCGGCCTGGACGAGGATGCGCAGCGCCGCCCGCCCGAGCCGCCAGGTGCGCGGCAGGATGAACGCGCCGATGGCGACCGCGACCAGCGGGTCGGCCCACCACCAGTCGGTGGCGGCGATCAGCAGGGCGGCGCCGATGACGCCGAGCGAACCGAGCAGGTCGCCCAGCACCTCGAGGTAGGCGCCCTCCACGTTGATGCTCTCCCGGGCGCCGGACCGCAGCAGGGCGAAGGCGCCCACGTTGGCGAGCAGGCCGAGGACGGCCACCGCGAGCATCGGACCGGTCTGCACCTCCGGCGGGTCGCCGAAGCGCCGGACGGCTTCGACCAGCACGAAGATCGCGACACCGGAGAGCAGCACGGCGTTGGCGAGCGCGGCCAGCACCTCCAGCCGGTAGAGGCCGAAGGTGCGCTGCGGGTCGCCGGTGGTCCGGCGCGTGGCGGTGAGCGCGGCCAGGGCCATGCCGATGCCGAGCACGTCCGTGAACATGTGTCCGGCGTCGCTGAGCAGGGCCAGCGAGCCGGTGCGGAACGCGGCCACGGCCTCCACCACCATCAGGGTGGCGAGCAGGGCGAAGGCCGCCCAGAGGCGTCCGCGGTGCCGTTGCGCCGCGTTTGCGACCGACCCGTGGTGGTGGTCATGACCTGCGCCCACGCGGACACCTTCCGTCACCCGTCCGGACCCGCGTCCAATCTATGCTCACATCGCTATGTATGCAACTGAGATCGGCCACCCGATCCTCAGCCGGTCGGGTCGACCGTCGTGAGCCGCTGCGTGGCCCGGGACAGCGCCACGTACAGGGTCCGTACGCCCGACGCCGCGTCGGCCCGGATCTCGCTCGGAGCGACCAGCACCACCCCGTCGTACTCCATGCCCTTCGCCTCCAGGCTCGTCACCACCTGCAGGCGCGGCGCGCCCAGCCCGCCCAGCCACCCGGCGACCTCGTCGCGGCGCGGCACCGGCGTGATCACCCCGACCGTCCCCGCGACCTCGGCGAGCAGCGCACTGGCCGCCTCCACCACCGACGTCTCCAGCTCGGCCGGCGGCACGACCAGCTCCACCGGGTCGACGCCGGTCGACCGTACGGCGGTGGGCAGCGGCAGGTCGGGGTCGAGCCGCCGGATCTCCGCCGCCGCCACGGCGAAGATCTCGGCCGAGTTGCGGTAGTTGGTGGTGAGCGTGAAGTGCTGCCGGCGGCGGCGGCCGAGGGCCTGGTCGCGGGCCCGCACCAGCTCGTCCGGGTCGCCGGTCCACGCCGTCTGCGCCGGGTCGCCCACCACCGTCCACGACGCGAGTCGCCCGCGCCGACCGATCATGCGCCACTGCATCGGCGAGACGTCCTGCGACTCGTCAACCACGACGTGGGCGTACTCGCGGTAGTCCTCCGGGCGCTGGCGGGCCGCCTCCCGGGCGGCGCGCTGCCGCTCCGTGAACGTGCTCAGCTCGCGTACCCCGCCCGCCAGCTGGAACGGGTCCCGCTTCGGCCGGGCCGGCTTCATCGGCTTGCCGAGCAGGGCGTCCAGCTCGTCCAGCAGCGCGACGTCGGCGATGGTCAGCCCCTGGTGGTCCAACGTCCGGTACGCGTCGGTGAGCAGCCGGATCTCCCGGCCGGAGAGCACCCCGCCCGCGTACCGGCGCAGCCGGTCCGGGCGGGCCAGCCACCCGAGCACGTGGCGCGGATGCAGGCGGGGCCACCACGCCTTGAGGAACTCGCGGAACTCCGGCCGCTCGGCGATCTCGTCCTCGAACGCGCGCTGCTCCGGCAGGCGCGGGACGCCCAGCCGCCGGGCCTGCGCCCAGAGCGCGGCGAAGACGCCGTCGAAGCCGGCCCGGCGGACCTCGTTACGCCGCGCGCCGCGCGGCAACGCCCGGTCCCGGATCGCGTCCAGCTCGCGTCGGTCGATCCGCAGCAGCTCACCCCGGTAGAGCAGGCGCAGCTCGCCGGGACCGCCCGGCACCGCGTCACGTGCGGCCCGCTCCAGCACCCGCCGCATCCGCAGTGAGCCCTTCACCGCCGCCACCTCCGGCGGGTCGGTGCGGGTCGCGCGCATCCCGGGGAAGAGCGCGCCGAGCGAGGCCAGCGTGGCGGTGTCCTCGCCCAGCGAGGGCAGCACCGAGGCGATGTACTCGACGAAGACCGCCGACGGCCCGACCACCAGGATGCCGCCGCCGGCGTACCGGCTGCGGTCGGCGTAGAGCAGGTACGCCGCCCGGTGCAGGGCGACCGCCGTCTTGCCGGTCCCCGGACCGCCGGAGACGATCGTGACCCCCGAACCGGGGGAGCGGATCGCCTCGTCCTGCTCCCGCTGGATGGTGGCGACGATGTCCCGCATGCCGCGCCCGGTCGCCTTGGACAGCGTGGCCAGCAGGGCGCCGTCACCCACCACCGTCATGTCCGGCGGGGCGGCACCCGGGTCGAGCAGGTCGTCCTCGATGCGGGTGACCCGCTCCCCGCTCGACTGGATCATGCGGCGCCGGACGACGTCCAGCGGCTGCGCCGGGGTGGCGCGGTAGAAGGCGGCGGCGGCCGGGGCGCGCCAGTCCACCACCAGGGTGGCGGCGTTCTCGTCGCGGATGCCGAGCCGGCCGACGTGCAGCACCTGCCGGTCGCGCAGGTCGAGCCGGCCGAACACCAGCCCCTCGTGCTCGGCGTCGAACAGGTGCCGACGCTGCGCCGCGTGGAACACCATCGCGTCCCGTTCCACCAGGGCGCCGAAGTTGCCGACCCGGGCCAGCCGGTAGCCCTCCTTCTCCGCGCGGATCGCCGACCGGCGCAGTTCGGCCAGGCGTGCGTACACCCGGTCGAGGTGCCGCTGCTCGACGGCGATCTCCTGTTCCAGCGCGGTCTGGTCGGTCAACGCTCGCTCCTCCTGACGTCGACGGCGAGGGCGGCGCGGTACGCGCGGCCGTACGCCGGCCAACCGCACGAGGGTACGGCCCCGGCGCCACCGGCGGCGCCGGAGGTGCGCGAACGCGCTAGGCGGCCACCGCCGACGGTCCGGCGTCGGCGGCGGCGGAGCGCACGAGCACCCGGCGCAGCACCCCGGCCAGGGCGCCGTTCACCTCGTCGGGGCGCTCCATCATCAGCATGTGCCCCGCACCCGGGCAGACGGTCAGCTCGGTCGCCGGCAGCGCGGCCGCGATCGACTCGGCACACGGCGGCGGGGTCAGCCGGTCCCGGTCCCCGACCAGCGCGGCGGCCGGCAGATGGGCCAGCTCGGCCAGGGTCTCCAGCCGGTGCTGCGCCCCGATCGAGGCCCGGAAGCCGCCGATGGAGCGTAGCGACGCGCGGGCCACCGCGGAGGTGACCAGACGGATGTCGGTCGGGTCGCAGCGGTCACCGAAGAGCATCCAGCGGATGCTGGGCCGCAGCGCGCGCAGCAGCGCCCGGGGCGGACGCCAGGACCCGCACCGGGCCAGGACGCCGGCACCGGTGGTCTCGGCGAGCCGGATCAACCGGGCGATACGGGGTGAGAGGCCGTAGACGGTGTGCGTGTGCCCCTCGGCGGTGGTGGAGACGAAGAGCAGCCCGGCGACGCGGGCGGCGAAGTGCGCGGGGTGGCGGTGCGCGTACTCCATGATCGTCATACCGCCCATCGAGTGGCCGGTCAGCACGACCGGCCCGGCCGGGACCACCGCGTCCAGCACCGCGGCGAGGTCGTCGCCGAGCTGGGCCAGGGTGGCGGTCGGCAGCGGCATGCAGCTGGAACGGCCGTGCCCGCGGGCGTCGTAGGTCACCACGCGCACCGCACCGGCGAAGCGTTCCCGCAGGTCGGCGAGTTGCCGGTGCCAGGCGCGCCCGTCCAGCGTCCAGCCGTGCAGCAGCACCGCCGTCACCTCGGCGTCGGCCGGACCGTCGATCTCCACGTGCAGGCGGACGTCGTCGGGCAGTCGTACCTCCCGTACCTCCGGCATCGCCACCTCCCCCGGGCCGCACCAGTCCGTCACACCGGGGATACCCGGTGGTAACACCGGCTACCCGTCATGACATCACGCCAACCGCGCCCGAAAGAAGATTCGGAACCCGGCCCGCGAACCCCGGCGTACCGGTCAGGCTGACCGGCATGGCAGCAGCGCCGCACCACCCGGGTCGCCGCGCCGGGGGTACGCCCCGCGCCGCGCTGGCCGAGCTGCTCGCCGGCAACCGGCGGTTCGTGAGCGGCCAGCCGATCCACGGCCACGACGTCACCGCCGCGGCCGCGGCCGCCTCCGGTGACCAGCAGCCGTACGCCGTCGTGCTCGGCTGCATCGACTCGCGGGTGCCGCTGGAGGCGATCTTCGACCAGACCTTCGGCTCGATCTGTGTGATCCGGACCGGCGGGCACGTGCTGGACCGGGCCGTGCTCGGCTCGATCGAGTTCGTGGTCGGGCAGCTCGGCGTACCGCTGGTCATGGTGCTCGGCCACGAACGGTGCGGCGCGGTCGCGGCGGCGGTGGAGGCGCTGCGCGCCGGTGAGCGGCCCGGCGGCTCGCTCGCGCACCTGGTCGACCAGATCGCGCCCGCGGTCACCGAGGTCGGTGTGTCCGACCCGCGGGTGGGCCCGCTCGCGATCCGGCGGCACGTGCAGCGGACGGTGGCCGCGCTGCGCGCCGACGACCTGCTCGCCGCGCCGGTCAGCGCCGGGCACGTGGCCGTGGTCGGCGCCCTGTACGACCTCGCGACCGGCGAGGTCACCCCGCTGACGGAGTAAGGAAGGGCCCCTTCTTGACGCGGACGGTAGAGGAGGGGTCCCCTGTTGACCCGTCGGCGGCCGGCGCAGACGCGGAACCGCCCGCCGGGAGGTGTCCCGACGGGCGGTTCGTGGTTGCTGCGGGAGGGGCTCAGCCCTCGAAGACGCCGGCCTCGACGAGGCGCTTCTCGGTGGCGTCCCAGCCGTCGCCCGGGTGGGCGGCGTTGAGCGCGGACAGCTCGGCCCGGATCTTGGCGGCGTGACCGGCCGCGGCCAGCACCCGGATCTCCTCGACGAAGGCCTCGGAGTCGGTGCGCAGGTGCGCGGTCTTGCCGTTGGTCAGGTTCCGCACGTAGGCGTGCTTGCCGCCGTTCAGCGGGATCACGTACTTGAACTCGCCCAGCACGCTGAGGGCGCCACCCTGGCCAGCCTGGCCGGCCCGGACTGACGCGCGCGCGGTCTTAGAGGTGTTGCTCGCCACGGAGGTACTCCTTGCAAGACGTACGGGAGGACGCGGTAGACGTCCGGGGGCTGGGTGCGGGCTTCACCCGGTGGGTGGTCCCGCGGAAGACGTTCGCGGCACAGGCCGCCGATGGAACTGTACACGACCACGATCCCTGGCTGGTCACCGCGTCGTGGTGGTCAACCACGGTCACCCGACCGGCTATTCCACCGGCGAATTTTCCGATTCTCTGGCGCACCATCCGTCACAGCAGTCATCATGTGTTCCAGAAGCCACCCGGCTGGCCGAGGTCGTAGGGGAAGACGCACCTCGCTCTCCGGGAGGTCACCGTGCCAACGCGTGGCGTCGTATACGTCCACTCGACCCCGCTCGCCGTGTGCTCACACGTCGAGTGGGCGATCGCGCGCGTCCTTGCCGCGCCGGTCAGCCTCGAGTGGACCGCTCAGCCCGTCGACCCCGGCGCCCGCCGGGCGGAGTGCGGGTGGACCGGTCGTCCGGGGACGGGCGCCGAGCTGGCTGCTGCCCTCCGGCAGTGGCCGATGATCCGTTTCGAGGTCACCGAGGAGCCGAGTCCCGGCGCCGACGGGGAGCGCTTCATGTACGTGCCGGGCCGGGGCCTGTTCCGCGCCACCGTCGGCGCGGCCGGCGACATCCAGCTCGGCGAGGACCGGCTGCGCAGCATCATGGCGGGCGCACGGGCACCGGAGGCCCTCGCGCACGCCCTCGACAAGGCGCTCGGCACCGCCTGGGACGCCGAGCTCGAACCGTACCGCTACGCCGGTGACGGCGCGCCGGTGACCCTGCTCACCCGCGTGGGCTGAGCCCCCGCGCGGGCCCCGCGAGGCGGCCGCCGCACGAGGGCGGTGGCCGGTCGGCCCGCGTAGGGTTCGGGTTGCCCCGATTAGCGTCGAACTGGTGGGATGACTCGCGTGTCGACAACTCTGCGGCGTGGCGGCGTCGCGCTCGCCGTACTGACCGCACTGCTCGTCTCCGGCTGCGCCGACCCGCGGGAGACCGCCGCCCCGGCACCGGCGGCGAGCGTGCCGTCGGCGGCACCCACCACGCCGGTGCCGGTCCCCGCCGGGGACCCGGCCGCCCACGCCGCCGCCCTCGTCACCCGCCTCGCCGACGAGGACCTCGTCGGCCAGGTGCTGATGCCGTACGCCTACGGCGACGCCGCGGACCGCGTCTCGCCCGCGTCGGCCGCCGGCAACCGCTCCCTCGCCGGCGTCGACACCCCCGCCCAGATGATCGGGAAGTACCGCCTCGGCGGGCTGATCCTGGTCGGCTTCAGCGCCGACGACCCCACCAAGGGCAACCAGGAGACCACCAACGTCGACAACCCGAAGCAGGTCCGCGCGCTGACCAGCGGGCTGCGCGAGGCCGCGGCCGACCTGCCGGCCGGAGCGGCACCGTTCCTCATCGGCACCGACCAGGAGCACGGGGTGGTCACCCGGATCACCGACGGCGTCACGCTGCTGCCCAGCGCGCTCGCCGCCGGTGCGGCCGGGAAGCCGGAGCTGACCGAGGCCGCCTGGCGGGCCGCCGGCACCGAACTCGCGGCGATGGGCGTCAACGTCGACTTCGCCCCGGTCGCCGACGTGCTCGTCACCCGCAGCACGGTCATCGGCTCCCGCTCGTACGGCGCGGACCCGAAGGCGGCGGGGGCACAGGTCGGCGGCGCCGTCCGGGGCCTCCAGGCCGCGGGGGTCGCGGCCACCCTCAAGCACTTCCCGGGCCACGGCCACAGCGCCACCGACTCCCACACCGACCTGCCGGTGCTCGACCAGCCACGCGCGGCGCTGGAGGCCGGCGCCTGGGTGCCGTTCCGGGCCGGTGTCGACGCGGGCGCCCTCGCGGTGATGTCCGGCCACCTGGACGTGCGGGCCGTCGACCCGGGCACCCCGGCGACCTTCTCGCACAAGCTCCTCACCGGCGTGCTCCGGGACCAGCTCGGCTTCAAGGGCGTGGTGATCACCGACGGGATGAACATGGCGCCGGCGAAGCGCTGGTCGCCCGGGGAGGCCGCGGTGCGCGCCCTGAAGGCGGGCAACGACCTCATCCTCATGCCGCCGCACGTCGGGCAGGCGTACGACGGGCTGCTCGCCGCCCTGCGGGACGGCTCGCTGCCCCGCGCCCGCCTGGTGGAGGCGGCGACCCGGGTGCTCACCATGAAGTTCGCCCTCGCCGGCCGGGCCACCCCCGACCTGTCCACGCTCGCCGCGCCGGCGCACCGCGACGCGGCCGGAGAGCTGGCCGCCGCCGCGGTGACCGTGCTGCGCGGGCCGTGCGGCGCGCCGGTGCGCGGGCCGGTGACGGTGACCACCTCCGGCGGCCGGGCGCACACGCGGGCCGCGTTGACCGAGGCGCTGACGTCGGCCGGGGTGCGCGTGGTCCCGAAGGGCGGCACCGTCGTCCACCTCGTCGGGTACGGCGACGGCGCCGACGACCTGCGTGCCGACGCCGCGGTGACGGTCGCCATGGACACCCCGTACGTGCTGGCCAAGGCCACCTCACCGACGCTGCTGGCCACGTACTCGTCGAGTCGGGCGTCGATGACCGCCCTCGCCCGGGTGCTGGCCGGAAAGGCGCCGCCGGCCGGTCGTTCCCCGGTGCCGGTGCCCGGCCTGCCCGCCACCACCTGCGCCGGTTGACCGCCGACGCTCACGCGCCGACGCGTAGCCCCTGGACCGCCAACCGGTACGCCGGCAGCACGTCGGTCCGCTCCGCGATCAGGCTCTCGTTCGTGGTGAACAGCAGGGTCCGCCCGTCCGCCTGGACGGCCACCGCCCAGCCGCGGTTCTCCTCGCCCAGCAGCTCGCTGCGGCTCAGCCAGGTCGCCTCGACAGCGGCGAGACCGCCGGCGGTGACGTCGCGGAACCGTGGCTCGACGGCCGTCTCGACCGCGGAGTCGGCGAGGTAGGCGTCCAGCGCGGCGCGGGGCGCGACGCCGGCCCGGTCGGCGGTCCACACTCGCAGGAAGCCCCCGCCCCGGCGGCGGCCGTCCACCTCGCACCGGAGGGTGGCGCCGCCGCGCCGGCCGAGCGCCGCCATCAGCTCCGCGCCCAGTTCGGCCTCCGGGCCGCCGGACGGGGCGGTCGCGGGCGGCTCGATGGTCTTGGGCCGCCAGCCCGTGGCGAGTGGGAACGTGACCGGCAGCGGGCAGGGCGTACCGGCGGGACCGACCTCGCCGTCCCGCTCGGCCGTGGTGACCTCGTCGTACCAGGGCTCGCCGGTCGCCGACGGGGCCGGCGAACCGGCGGCGGCCGGGTCGTCGTCGCCGCCACAGCCGGCCGGCAGGGTGAGGGTCAGCGCGGCCAGCAGGGCCGCGGTGGTACGACGTGGCACGACGATCTCCCCGTTTCCGATCTTCAGCCGGTACAGCAAACCGGGCGGGGTGCGGGCCGTCAAGGCCAACGGAAGGGCCCCCGGGTACCACCCCGAGGGCCCTGTCGCGCGGCTCCCGCTACAGGGGGATGTTGCCGTGGGCGCCCCGGGCGGCCGGGGCGGCGGCGAGCGCCTCGGCGATGCGGCGCCGGGTCTCGGCCGGCTTGATGACGTCGTCGACCACGCCGATCTCCAGCGCCCGGTTCACGCCGCCGGCGACGCGGATCTGCTCCTCGATCAGCTGCGCGCGCAGCGTCTCGCGCTCCTCGACGGGAGCGGCGGCCAGCTTCTTGCGGTGCAGGATGTTCACCGCGGCGCTGGCGCCCATCACCGCGACCTCCGCGTTCGGCCAGGCGAAGACCGCGGTGGCGCCCAGGGACCGGGAGTTCATGGCGATGTACGCGCCGCCGTACGCCTTGCGGGTCACCAGCGTCACGCGCGGCACCACGGCCTCGGCGAAGGCGTGCAGCAGCTTCGCGCCGCGCCGCACCACGCCGTCCCACTCCTGGCCCAGGCCGGGCAGGTAGCCGGGTACGTCGACCAGCACGATCAGCGGCACGCCGAGCGAGTCGCACATCCGCACGAACCGGGCCGCCTTCTCGGCGCTGGACGCGTCGAGGCAGCCGCCCAGGCGCAGCGGATTGTTGGCGATCACGCCCACCGTCCGGCCGGCGAACCGGCCCAGCGTGGTGACGATGTTCGGCGCCCACTTGGCGTGCAGTTCCACGCCCGGGGCGTCGAGCAGCGCCTTCACGACGGGCTTGACGTCGTACGCGCGGTTGGCCTCGGCCGGCATCTTGGCGGCCAGGTCGTGGCCGTCCCCGCCGGACGCGGGCACGTCGTCCGGAGAGAGCCGGCCCTGGCGGCCCAGCAGCGCGGCGAGCTTGCGCGACTCGGCCAGCGCCTCCTCGTCGTCCCGGCACGTCACGTGCACCACGCCGGAGCGCCGGCCGTGCGGCTCGGGGCCGCCGAGGCGCTCCATGTCGACCTGCTCGCCGGTGACGCTGCGGACCACCTCCGGGCCGGTGACGAAGATCCGCCCGGTGCCGCTCATCACCACGATGTCGGTCAACGCCGGCCCGTACGCCGCGCCACCGGCGGCGGGACCGAGCACCACGGAGATCTGCGGCACCCGGCCGGAGGCCCGGACCATGGCGGCGAAGACCTGGCCGACCGCGTCGAGCGCGACCGCGCCCTCGGCCAGCCGGGCGCCGCCCGAGTGCCAGAGCCCCAGCACGGGCACCCGTTCCCGGACGGCGGTGTCGATGGCGTCGACGATGTGCCGGCACCCGTCGGTGCCCATCGCGCCACCCATCTTCGTGGCGTCCGTCGCGTACGCGACGGCCGGTGCGCCCTCGATCTCACCCCGCGCCCAGAGCACCCCGGAGGTGTCCCGGGGTGCCAGCAGGCGCAGCGTGCCCGCGTCGAACAGGGCCCGGAGCCGCAGCTCCGGATCCCGGTGGTCCACGGTGGACGTCTCCGTGCCGGCAACGGTGGTGGTCACGTGAGCCTCCAAGGCTGTGGTCTCAGGCCCGCGTGAAGACGAGAGCCACGTTGTGCCCGCCGAAGCCGAAGGAGTTGTTCAGTGCGGCGGGGATCTCCATGTGGCGCGCCTTGTTGGCGACCACGTCCAGGTCGAGACCGTCGTCCGGGTCGTCCAGGTTGATCGTCGGCGGTACGACGCCGTCGCGGATCGCCAGGATCGTGGCGATCGACTCCAGCGCACCGGCCGCGCCGAGCAGGTGCCCGGACATCGACTTCGTCGCGGTCAGCACCGGGTGGTCACCCAGCGCCTGGTGCAGGGCCTTGATCTCGGCGAGGTCGCCGACCGGGGTCGAGGTGGCGTGGGCGTTGACGTGCACGATGTCGGCCTTGGCGACGTCCGCGTCGGCGATCGCCTTCGCGATGGCCCGGATCGCGCCGGCCCCCTCCGGGTGCGGCTGGACGATGTCGTAGCCGTCGGAGGTGATCCCGGCGCCGGCGAGCCGCGCGTACACCCGGGCGCCCCGGGCGGCGGCGTGCTCGGCGCGTTCCAGCACGAGGACGCCGGCGCCCTCGCCGAGCACGAAGCCGTCGCGGCCCTTGTCCCACGGGCGGGAGGCCCGCTCCGGCTCGTCGTTCCGGGTCGACATCGCCCGCATCGAGGAGAAGCCGGCGATCGGCAGCGAGTGGATGACCGCCTCGGTGCCGCCGGCCACCACCACGTCGGCGCGACCGGCGCGGATCATGTCCATGCCGAGGGCGATCGCCTCCGCGCCGGTGGCGCAGGCGCTGGCGACGGAGTGCACGCCCGCGCGGGCGCCCAGCTCCAGGCCGACCCACGCGGCCGGGCCGTTCGGCATCAGCATCGGGATGGTGTGCGGGGAGACCCGCCGCGGGCCGGACGCCTCGAGGACGTCGTCCTGGGCGAGCAGGGTCAGCGCCCCGCCGATGCCCGAGCCGACACTCACGCCGAGCCGCTCCGGGTCGAGCCCGGAGTCGGCCAGGCCGGCGTCCGCCCAGGCCTGCTGCGCGGCGATGATCGCGATCGCCTCGGAGCGGTCCAGCCGGCGCAGCTTCACGCGGTCCAGCAGGCCGGCCGGATCGACCGCGAGCTGGGCGGCGATCCGGACCGGCAGCTGCGCGGCCCACTCCTGGGTGAGCGCACTCACCCCGGAGCGGCCGTTGAGCATGGCGTCCCAGGTCGACGCGACGTCCCCGCCCAGCGGGGTGGTCGCGCCGAGCCCGGTGACGACGACGTCGGTGTGTGCCATGGTCAGGACTGCGCCTCGATGTAGCTGACGGCGTCCCCGACGGTCTTCAGGTTCTGCACCTCGTTGTCCGGGATCTTGACGCCGAACTTCTCCTCGGCGGCCACCACGACCTCCACCATCGACAGCGAGTCGACGTCCAGGTCGTCGGTGAAGGACTTCCCCTCGGCCACGTCGTCCGGGTTCACCCCGGCAACCTCTTCGAGGATCTCGGCGAGGCCGGCGGTGATCTCGTCACGGGTCATTGCGGTTGGTTCCTCTCATCGGGGGTTGTTCTCCGCCGTGGTGGCGAAGGCGGCGCGGCGGGACCGCGCCGGGTCTTCAGGGGCAGCGGACGACCTGACCGGCGTAGGTCAGGCCGCCACCGAAACCGAACAGCAGCACCGGGGCGCCGGAGGGCACCTCCCGCCGCTCGACCAGCTTCGACAGGGCCAGCGGGACGCTCGCGGCCGAGGTGTTGCCCGACTCGACGATGTCCTTGGCGATGATCGCGTCGGGGATGCCGAGGCGCTTGGCGATGCCGTCGATGATCCGGGCGTTGGCCTGGTGCGGCACGAACGCGGCCAGCTCCGACGGGTCGACCCCGGCCCGCTCGCAGGCCTGGAGCGCCAGCGGCGCCAGCGCGGTGGTGGCCCAGCGGAAGACCGCCTGCCCCTCCTGCTGGATGTACGGGCGCCAGCCCTCGATGCGGACCGCGTCGCCCCGCTCCGGCACCGAGCCCCAGACCACCGGGCCGACACCGGCCGGCTCGTCCGCACCGGCGGCGGTGACCACCGCGGCACCCGCGCCGTCGCCGAAGATGATGCAGGTCGAGCGGTCCGTCCAGTCGGTGAAGTCGGACAGCTTCTCCGCGCCGATGACGATCGCGTTGCGCGAGGCGCCGGCCCGGATGGCGTGGTCGACGGTGCCCAGGGCGTACGCGAAGCCCGAGCAGGCGGTGTTGATGTCGTACGCGCCCGGTGCGGTGATGCCGAGCTTGGCGGCGACCCGGCAGGCGACGTTCGGGCTGCGGTCGACCGAGGTGCAGGTGGCCACCACGACGAGGTCGATGTCGGCGGCGGTCAGGCCCGAGCCGGCCAGCGCCTTGCCCGCCGCGGCGGCGGCCATGTCGGCCACCGTCTCGCCGTCGGCGATCCGCCGGGTCACGATGCCCACCCGGTCGCGGATCCACTCGTCGTTGGTCTCCACCAGCTGGGCGATCTCGTCGTTGGTCACCACCCGCGACGGCTGGTAGTGGCCGAGCGCGACGATCCGGCTGCCCGTCATCGAAGCTGTCCTTCCCTGCGTGGCCGCGTCGCGCGCGGTGTCGGGCTCATGCGTGGCCGCCGATGCGAGCGAGCGGCTGCCCCGGCGCGACCGGGTCGTCGTGGTGGGCCAGCCACTCGGTGAGCAGGCCGTTGTCGTGCGCGGTCACCTCGACCGCGCCCTGGCGGGTGGCGACGTGGCCGATGACCTGGCCGCTGCGCAGGCCGGCGCCCTCGGCCAGGTCCGCCGCGGGGGTGAACGTGCCGGCCGCGGGGGAGACCACCACCCGGAACTGGATCACCGGCTCGTGGCCGCCGATACCGCTGTGCCGGGCGATCAGGTCCCGCGCGGCGGGCAGGTCGTCGGGGGTGTTCAGGGTGACGATCTCCGGCGCGGCGGCGCCCTTCAGCTCACGCTTGACCAGGCCGGCGAGGGTGCCGGCCGGCGGCAGCTCGATCACCCCGGTGACACCGAGGTCGGCCAGCGTCCGCATGCACAGGTCCCAACGGACCGGGGCGGTGACCTGACGGACCAGCCGCTGCACCATCTCCCGGCCGTGGTTCACGGCCGAGCCGTCCAGGTTGGACAGCAGGATGCGGGCCGGGTCGGTGGGCGTGATACCGGCCGCCACCGTCGCCAGCGCCGCCTCCGCCGGGGCCATGTACGGCGTGTGGAAGGCGCCGGCAACCTGGAGCCGGATGATCCGGGTGCGCGCCGGCGGTTCGGCGGCCAGCTTGTCCAGACCGTCCAGCGCGCCGGCGGCGACGACCTGGCCGGCGCCGTTGCGGTTGGCCGGGTGCAGCCCGTGCGCGGCGAGCGCGGCGAGCACCTCGTCCGGGTCGCCGCCCAGCACGGCGGCCATTCCGGTCGGCTCCAGCGCGCAGGCGGCGGCCATCTCGCGGCCCCGGACGCCGGCCAGGGTGATCGCGGCCTCCGGCGGAAGCACCCCGGCCAGCGCCGCCGCGCCGAGTTCGCCGACGCTGTGGCCGGCGGTGAGCGCGACGTCGTACATCGGCAGGTGCTCGGCGGCGAGCAGCGCCGCCGCGACCAGCAGCGGCTGGGTGCGGGCGGTGTCCTTGATCTCGTCGGCGTCGGCGGCCGTGCCGAGGTGGACCAGGTCGACCCCGGCGAGCGCCGACCACCAGCGGAGCCGCGCCTCGGCGCCGGGCAAATCGAGCCAGGGGGTCAGGAAGCCGGGTTTCTGCGAACCCTGGCCGGGGGAGAGTACGGCGAGCACGTCTAAGACTCTCCCGGATACGCGCGGGTAGCGCTGTGCCGCCCCCGACCAAACCGCACTAGGACCTTTGGAGGGATCCTACAAAGATCGGCCGAGATCATCACCCGTCTGTGATGTTTTCCTCACGCCTGGGGCCATTGTCTGAGTCGGGACCACCGTGACCACCGGGTCGAGACGGCCGACGGTGAGCGCCACCTGGAGCGCGTACGCGTCCCGCGCCGAGAGCGGCGAGAACCCGGTGACCTCGGCGATCCGGCGCAGCCGGTAGCGCACCGTGTTCGGGTGTACGAACAGCGCCCGGGCGGCGCTCTCCAGCGTCCCCCCGGCGGCGAAGAAGGCGTCCAGCGTCTCCAGCAGCTCGCCGCCCGCGCGGGCCAGCGTCGCGTACACGTCGTGCCGCAGCCGCCGGCGGGCCTCCGCGTCCCCGGCGAGCGCCCGCTCGGGCAGCAGGTCGGCGGCCGGCACCGGCCGGGGCGCCGCCGGCCAGGCCGGCGCGGCCCGGAACCCGGCGAGGGCGGCGCGGGCCGACTCGGTGGCCTCGTCCAGACTCGGCACGGCCGGACCGACGACGACCGGCCCCTCCCCGAACGCCTCGAGCAGCTCGCCGGTCGCGGCGACCGGGTCGGCCGCCCCACCGAGCACGATGACCAGCCGGTCCCCGTGCACACCGCCGATCACCTCGGCGCCGATTCGCCGGGCCTGCCGGTAGACCGTGTGCAGCACCGCGGAGACCTCGCCGCCCGGGGAGCGGCCCACGGCCACCGCCACCGGCGGGGCGTCCGTCCAGCCGAGGGCGGCGGCCCGGCTGGCCAGCACGTCCGGCGAGTCCCCGCGCAGCAGCGCGTCCACCAGCAGCGCCTGGAGCCGGGCGTCCCACGAGCCACGGGACTCGGCGGCGCGCGCGTACACCCGCGCGGCGGCGAAGGCGATCTCCCGGGAGAAGCGGAGCACCGCGTCGCGCAGCTGCGGCTCCTCGCCCGGGGCGGCCAGGTGCGGGACCTGCTCCTCCACCACGTCGATGGTCACCTTGATCAGGGCCACGGTCTGCTGGAGGCTGATCGAGCGGGCCAGGGCCTGCGGCGCCGTCGCGAAGACCTCGTCGGAGACCTCCTGCGTGCTGTCGGCGGTGCCGCCGCCGGAGCGCAGCCACTGCACCAGCGAGCGCGCGCCGGCCTGGGCCACCAGCATGACCCACGAGCGCTGGTCGGCCGGGAGCGCGCGGAACCACGGCAGGGTCTCGTCCATCCGCGCCACGCTGGCGGTGGCCAACGCCCCGGCCGCCCGCTCGATGCGGCGCAGGGTGGCCGTCAGCTCGGTGTCCGGCTCGCTCACGGCCCCAGCCTGACACGCCGTGACCTGGGCCGCCGTGCCGGGGCAGCTCGCCGGCTCCCGCACCCCGGGCCGGCCCGGCGGCGCCTTGATCGACGTGATGCCGCCGGCATGGCGGTCTCCGCGTCGGCGGGACCCCGCCATGCCGCCGGCAACGAGTGGATCAGGCTCCGGTGGGAGCCGTGCCGCCCTGCTCCGGCGGCGGGCCGGCCGGCGGGGGTACCGGCAGGCCCAGCTCCTGGGCCAGGATGGCGGCCTGCACCCGGCTGCGCAGGTCGAGCTTGGCGAGGATCCGGCTGACATGGGTCTTGGTGGTGCTCTCCGCCATCGCCAGCCGGTCGGCGACCTGCTGGTTGGAAAGGCCGAGCCCGAGGCAGGCGAGCACGTCGCGTTCCCGGGGCGTCAACGCGGTCACCGCCGCCCGGGTGGCGGCGGAGGTGGCCGGTGCGGTCGCCGCGAACGCGGTGATCAGCCGCCGGGTCACCGCCGGGGCGATGAACCCCTCGCCGCGGGCGACCGTCCGCACGGCGGTGACGAGGCCGTCGGCGTCGGTGTCCTTGAGGAGGAACCCGGCGGCCCCGGCCCGCAACGCCCCGAAGACGTACTCGTCGAGGTCGAACGTGGTGAGCACCAGCACGTCGGCGAGCCGGTCCGCGACGATCTCCCGGGTCGCCGAGATGCCGTCCAGCCGGGGCATCCGGACGTCGAGCACGGCGACGTCCGGCCGCAGCTCCCGGCACAGCCGTACCGCCTCGACGCCGTCGTGCGCCTCGCCCACCACCTCCACGCCCGGCGCGCCGGCCAGGATGAGGACCAGGCCGGCCCGGACGGCGGGCTGGTCGTCGGCGAGCAGCACCCGGACCGGGTCCGTCACGTCGTCCTCCCGTCCCCGGCGAGCACGCCGGTGGGCACCTCGGCCCGGACGGACCACCGCCCGTTTCGGGGCCCGGCGGTGAACCGGCCGTCCAGCAGCGCCACCCGTTCCCGCATCCCGACCAGGCCGGCGCCCGCGCCGGTCACCGCCGCGTCGCCGCCGTGCAGCGGGTTCACCACCCGCACCACGACCGCGGCCGGCTCGTACGCGACCTCCAGGTCGGCCTCGCCCGCGCCGTGCTTGAGCGCGTTGGTCAGCGACTCCTGCACGACGCGGTACGCGGCGAGGTCCACCCCGACCGGCAGCGGGCGGGGCTCGCCGCGCCACCGGACGCGTACCGCCAGTCCGGCGGCGCGGACCCGCTCCACGACGGCCGCCACCTCGCTCAACCGGGCGGGCGTCGCCTCCGCCGTGGCGTGCTCGCCCGGCTCACCGTCGGCCGGCCCGCGCAGCAGTCCGATCATCTGCCGCATCTCGGCGAGGCCCTGCACGCTGTTCTCCCGGATCACCCGCAGGGCCGACTCCACCTGCGACCGGTCCAGCCCGGGCACGGACAGCACGGCCGTGGCGTGGATCGCCACCGCGCTCAGCTGGTTGGCGACGACGTCGTGCAGCTCCCGCGCCATCCGGGCCCGCTCGGCGCTCACCGCCTGCCGCCGGTCCAGCTCGACCAGCCGAGCGGTCTGCTCGGCGCGAACCCGCTCGGCGGCGGCCTGGTCGCGGTACTGCCGGACGCTCAGCCCGGTGATCACTGGCAGCACCCCGGCGAGCACCACCGGAGCCGCGACGCCGACCCCCTGCCAGCGGCCCAGCACCAGGACACCGGCGACGGCCGCGAGCACACTCAGCGCCACGGTGACCCGCAGGAGCCGCCGCCAGGTCCGGGCCGAGCCGTACACGCAGGCGTCGTAGAGCACCTGCGTGTAGACCAGGACGGTCGCCAGTGAGCCGCCCAGCGCCAGGTCGGCCAGCACCGCTACCGTGCCCAGCGCGAGGCTTGCCCGGGTGGCGGCCCGGCGCAGCCCGACCGCCACGCACACCGCCACCAGCGGCACGAGGAACAGCGGTTCCGGCGCACCCGTCCCGCCGGGCAGCTGCGGCTGGGTGCCCAGCCCGTACAGGATCAGGCCGCCCGCGAGCGACGCGCCCGCCAGCGTGAGGTCCCGGCCGAGGGTGTCGGGCCCGAGCCACGGTGGCGGTCGCATGGCCTCGATCCCACCACAGCGGCGTCCGTTCCGGCCGTCCGCCGGGTGGATCTCCACCGCCGCCCGCGCCGCTGAACTGGGTACGTGCTGCACAGCTCGTCAGGCCCGGCCAGTACGGTGACAGGGCACGCCGGGCTGTCACCGGCGCGCGACGGCGAGCGTGAGGAGACCGGGATGGCGCACGGGGAGGCCGACCACGGCTGCGCCCAGGGCGAGCCCTGCCGGCCGGGCCACCACGAGCAGCCGGCGGCCAAACACCACCGGCGGATCGCCGGCGGTCTGCCGGCGCACCCGGGGGAGACCCCCGCCGGGCGGCTGACCGAGCGCGCCGAGGACGAGGTCGCGGTGCCGCGGCAGCGGTCGGCGGAGCCGGCGCCGCCGGTCGACGACGCGCCCGCCGGCTGCCGCAGTGCCCTGCCGGGTTGGGCGGGCGCGCACCGGCACGGCCCGGTCCGGCCCCGGCAGCGGGCCACCCGCCGGGAGCGACCGCCACGCCGTTGGTGCTGACCGCACGGGCGCCGTCCGGCCGCTAGCTGGTCGTGGTGAAGGCCATCGCGATCGACGAGTACGGCCCGCCGACCTGCTCACCATGCGGGAGCTGCCCGATCCGCCGGTCGTTCCGGACGTCGTCCTCGTGCGGGTGCGGGCCGCCGGAGTGAACCCCGTCGACTGGAAGGTCCGCGAGGGCTATCTGGCGGGAGCCTTCCCCAGCCACTTCCCGTTGGTGCCGGGCTGGGACGCGGCCGGGGTGGTGGCGGCGGTGGGTCCGGCGGTGACCGGCTTCGCGGTGGGCGACGAGGTGGTGGACGCGGGTCGGCTGACCGTCCACGTGGCCCGGACGTTCCCCCTCGACCAGGCCGCGGACGCGCACCGCCTGGTCGAGACGGGCCACGTCCGCGGCAAGGTCGTCGTGGAGATGTGAGGCCCGGCGGCGGGCGTCAGCGGGTCCGGCGGCGGATCAGCAGCGCGATCCCCGCCAGACCGGTCGTGATCGTGAGCACGACCGCCACATTGAGCAGCAGCAGCCGCCGCAGCTCGCCCAGCGCCTCGTCGATGTCCTGGGCGGGGTTGATGGCGTCCTCCGGGATGACCCGCTCACCGCCGCCGACGCCACCGCTCACCGTGTCGAACTGGCGCTCCAGCGGCACCCCGACGTTCCGCAGGGTCTCCGACATGGTGAGCCGGCCGAGGAACCAGCCGGCGGTGGTACGCCGCGAGTCCGGCTGCTTGGCGGGCCGGTAGACGCGCGGGCCCCCGGCCGCCTTCGGGTACAGGTCGTACGTCTGCTTGGGCGTCTCGCCGGACAGCACCACGATCGTGTACTTCGGACCGAGGTCGCCCTTGCGCGGGCCGGTGGTCTGGCCGGTGCGGCCGAGGAAGTTGACCTGGTCGATGACGGCCACCACCTCGGCCGGGTGGCGGTTGGCGCGGAGCCGCAGCGGCTCGGCGAGGCCCGTACCGGTGATGTCCACGCCCGCGGGTGGCGGCTTCGGGGCCGCCTTCGCCGGGTCGACCAGGCCGAGTGTCAGCACCCCCGTCGCGAGGGCCCCAACGACCAAGGCGACAAGTCGCCGTACCCTTCGGACCATCGCCGCCTCCTCGCCCCGTTCGATGGATGGCTTCGCTGCAGGTCACGCGTTGCTAAGTCGGCGGTGGTGACCGGACGCGCAGGTCGGACTCCCACCCTAAGACTCCGCCGGACGGCGATTGGTTGCAGCTTGTGGAACTGTTATTGGAACTATCTGCGATCCCCGACCGACTAACTCGACAGCGGTCGTTGATCAACGGGCGGATCGTACCTTTCGGGAGGGGTGTATGGGGGGCAGGGTCGCACGTGCGGCGGGTGCCTGGCCAGTGGTGCTCGGCGTGGCGCTCGGTGTGTCGCTGCTGGTGCCGCCGGCGCCGGCCGCCGCGCACAACCAGTTGACCGGCAGCGACCCGCGTGACGGCGCGCGCATCGCCACCGCGCCCGCCCGGATCGAGTTGCGCTTCCTGGCGAAGCTCGACCCCGCCACGACGAAGGTCACCGTCACCGGGCCGGACAATGTGGCGGCGGCCGGCGGCGCGCCGACGTTCTCCGGCACCCGCGTGAGCGTGCCGTTCCGGCCCGGCCGCGCCGGGCTCTACATCGTCGGCTACCGGGTCCAGTCCAGCGACGGGCACCCCGTCTCGGGCGAGGTCCGGTTCACCCTGACCACCGGCACTCCCGCCGACCCGTCGGTCTCCGCCACCCCGTCGGCGCCGACGGGTTCACCGTCGGCCACGCCCGCCGAGCCGAGCCCGGGCGGGACCGCCTCCGCCGGGACCGCCTCCGCCGGGGCGGCCGAGCCGACGGCGGGCCAGGACGGCGACGACGGCTCCCCGTGGCTCTGGGCCGGCCTCGGCGCCCTCGCGCTGGCGGGCGCCGGAGCGGCCACGTTCGCCCTTCGCCGCCGCCGATCCACCCCCTGACGCCCGTCCTTGCCCGGTCACCCGGGCCCCGGCGAGCGTGCACCTGCAGCCGGCGCGAGTCCCGGCAGCAGGTGCACGCTCGGAGCGCGGAGGGGGCCGGGCGGGGTCAGAACAGGCGGAGGCGGGCGGCGCGGAGGCGGGCGAGCGTGCGGTCGCGGCCCAGCACCTCGAGGGACTCGAAGAGCGGGAGGCCGACCGTGCGGCCGGTGACCGCGACCCGGACCGGCGCCTGGGCCTTGCCCAGCTTGAGGCCCCGCTCCGCGCCGACCGCCTCCAGCGCCGCCTTGATCGACTCGGCGTCCCAGGACTCCAGCGCGTCGAAGGCGGCGACCGCCGCGTCGAGCAGCTCCGCCGCGCCCTCCTTCATCGCCTTCGTCCAGGCCGCCTCGTCGATCAGGGGCGAGTCGAGGAACAGGAAGTCGACGTTCGGCACGATCTCGCTGAGCACCGCGATCCGGGTCTGCGCCAGCGGCGCCACCGCCGCGAACGCGTCGGCGTCGAACTCCTCCGGCTGCCACGGCGGCGGCGCGATGGTGTCGGTGCCGGTCAGCCACGGCTGGCACGCCGCGACGAACTCCGCGATCGGGAGCGCCCGGATGTACTCGCCGTTGAACGCGCGCAGCTTCTTCTCGTCGAAGAACGCGGGGGACGGGTTGACCTCCTCCAGCCGGAACTCGTCCTCGATCACCGACCAGGGCACGATCTCGCGGTCGCCCGACGGCGCCCAGCCGAGCAGCATCAGGTAGTTGCGCATCGCGTCGGCCAGGTAGCCCTCGTCGCGGTACGCCTCGAGGGCGACCTTGTCGCGCCGCTTGGAGAGCTTCTGCCGCTTCTCGTTGACCACCACCGGGACGTGTGCCCAGACCGGGGGCTTGACGCCCAGCGCGTCCCAGAGCAGCTGCTGCTTGGGGGTGTTGGGCAGGTGCTCCTCGGCCCGGATCACGTGGGTGATGCCCATGGTCATGTCGTCGACCACGTTGGCCAGCAGGAAGACCGGGGACCCGTCACCGCGGGCGATGACGAAGTCCTCGATGTGCCTGTTCTCGAAGGTGGGCTCGCCGCGGATCAGGTCGACCACGACCGTCGCACCCTCGTCCGGCGTACGGAAGCGCAGTGCGCGTCCCTCGGCGGGCTCCAGGCCCCGGTCCCGACAGAAACCGTCGTAGCCGGAGTGCTGGGAGCCGGTCCGCGCCTGCACGGCCTCGCGGGTGCAGTCGCAGTAGTACGCGCGGCCGCCCTCGTACAGCCGGGCGGCGGCGGCGCGGTGCTCGCCCGCGTACGACGACTGGAAGTACGGGCCCTCGTAGCTGCCCCGGGAGATGCCGATCCAGTCCAGCGCCGAGAGGATGCCCTCGGTCCACTCCGGCTTGTTGCGCGCCGCGTCGGTGTCCTCGACGCGGAGCACGAACACCCCGCCCTGCTGCTTGGCGAAGATCCAGTTCTGCAGGGCCGAGCGGGCGCCGCCGACGTGGAACATTCCGGTCGGGGAGGGGGCGAAGCGTACACGTACCGTCACGTCCCCCAGCCTACGGGCGTCCGCGACCAGGTTTGGAAGGGCCCCTTGTTATCGCCTGGTGTTGTAAAAGGGTCCCTTCCTTGCACTCCGGGCGGTCACCGAACGGAGCGGATCTTCAGTACCAGGACGCTGCCCAGCACGGTGACCGCCGCGGTGGCGGCGTACAGGGTGGGGTAGCCGCCCAGGTACACCACGATCGGCGCGGAGATCGCCGGGCCGAGCACCTGTGGCGCGGAGTTGGCGATGTTGATCACCCCGAGGTCCTTGGCCCGGTCGGCCGCGTGGGGCAGCACCTGCGTGATGAGTGCCGCGTCCACCGAGAGGTAGACCCCGTACCCGCCGCCGAGCAGCAGGGCGGCGGCCACCGCCACCGGCCAGGCCGGCGCCACGGCGAGCAGCAGCGCGGCGACCGCCATGATGCCGCCGGCCGCCATCACGAAGACCTTGCGGCGCCCGGAGCGGTCGGACAGCCGCCCCGCCACCACCGCCGTGGACGCCAGCCCCACCGTGTAGAGCAGGATCAGCACCAGCAGGCCGCCCTCCGGGTCGGCCAGGCGCACCTCGTCGGTGAGGAAGTACAGCAGGTAGAGGGTGCCGAGGGCGTTGCCGAGCTGGACGAGGAAGCGGGTGATCCACGCCCACCCGAAGTCGGGGTGGCGCCGGGGGGACACCCAGATGGACGCGAGCAGCCGGCGCAGCGGCGGCCGGTGCGCGGCCGGCAGCGGGTCGTCGACGGTGAGCAGGGCGAACGGCAGGGCGAGCACCAGCACGGCGACCGCGACGGCGGCGTACCCGGCCACGTTGCCGGTGACCACGGCGGTCACCAGCACCACACCGAGCACCAGGCCGAGCGCCTGCGGGATGCCGACCCAGCCGGAGACGCCGCCGCGCTGCGCCACCGGCACCCGGTCGGGCACGGCGGCGGTGAGGCTGGCCAGCATCGCGTTGAAGCAGACCTGCGCGGCGACCCAGCCGAGCGTCACCCCGAGGACGGTGCGCTGCTGCGCCAGCAGCACCAGGGCGAGCGCGCCGAGCACCGCGCCGCCGGCGGTCCAGGCGTGCCGGCGGCCGAAGGCCCGCCCGCCCAGGCGCGGGGCCGTACGGTCGGAGAGCGCACCGGCGAGCGGGTTGGCGAGCACCGCGGCCAGCGCGCCGACGCCGGTGACCACGGCCAGCATGGTCTCCTTGTCGGCCGGCGCGATCCGTTCCACCTGCTGCGGGAGCAGCACCTGGATCGGGGTGAAGAACGCCATCCAGACGCCGAGGTTCGCCGCGGCGAGCAGCGCGATCCAGCCCCGCCGGACCGGGACGGTCGGCTCGGCGAGCGCCGCCGGCAGCGCGGCCGGCGTCGGGTTCACGGTGGTCACGTCGCCGGACCTCCGCCGGCGGCCGCGATCACGTCCCGGAACCAGGCGTACGACGACTTGGGCGTCCTGGTCGCGGTGGTGTAGTCGACGTGGACGAGGCCGAAGCGCTTGGTGAAGCCCTCGGCCCACTCCCAGTTGTCGAGGAGTGACCAGACGAAGTACCCGGTCACGTCCACGCCGTCGTCGATCGCCGCCCGGACGGCCCGCAGGTGCCCGTCGAGGTACGCGATCCGCTCCGGGTCGTGCACCCGCCCGTCGGCGTCCGGCGCGTCGTCGTACGCGCAGCCGCTCTCGGTGATCTGGATCGGCGGCAGGTCGTCGCCGTACGTGCGGCGCAGCCAGTTGAGCAGTTCGCGCAGCCCGTCGGGGACGACCGGCCAGTCGAAGGCGGTACGCGGGTAGCCGTCGAGCGGCACGATCTCGAAGGGCAGGGGCGATCCCTCCTCCGGGGCGCGGATCCCGGTGGGGTTGTAGTAGTTCACGCCGAGCACGTCGATCGGCGCGGCGATGACCGCCAGGTCGCCGTCCCGCACCACGCCGGGCTCGAAGCCGGGTCCGTCCGGGTAGCCCCGGCCGAGCAGCGGGTCGGTGAAGAGCCGGTTGTGCAGCGCCTCGTACGCCGCCCCGGCGGCGGCGTCGGCCCCGGTGTCGCCGAGGACCCGCACCGGCGAGTAGTTGTTGGCGATGGCGACCGGGCCGGCGGTGCGGGTGCGCAGCGCGGCGACGGCGAGGCCGTGCGCGAGCAACTGGTGGTGGGCCACCGGGAAGGCGTCGAACAGCAGCATCCGGCCCGGCGCGTGCACGCCCATGCCGTGGCCGAGGCTCATGTGGATGAACGGCTCGTTGAGGGTGATCCACAGCTTCACCCGGTCACCGAGCCGGGCGGCGGTGGCGTCGGCGTACTCGGCGAACCGGTACGCGGTGTCCCGGTCGAGCCACCCGCCGGCGTCTTCGAGGGGCTGCGGCAGGTCCCAGTGGAACAGGGTGGCGACCGGGTCGACGCCGTGCGCCAGCAGGTCGTCGACGAGCCGGTCGTAGAAGTCCAGGCCGGCCGCGTTGACCGGGCCGTCGCCGGCCGGTCGGACGCGGGGCCAGGCGATCGAGAAGCGGTACGCCCCGACACCCAGCCGGGCCAGCAGCGCGACGTCCTCGGCGTACCGGTGGTAGTGGTCGCAGGCCACGTCGCCGGTGCTGCCGTCGGCGATCCGGCCGGGGGAGCGGGCGAAGGTGTCCCAGATGGACGGTCCGCGGCCGCCCTCGGCGACCGCGCCCTCGATCTGGTACGCGGACGTGGACACTCCGAAGCGGAACCCGGCGGGGAACCGTGGCGGCGGTGCGGTCGGCATGCGCCCTCCCGTTGTACGCGAAACGTGTTCGCGACTCTAGGGGGCGGCCGCGTGGAGCGCCATAGGTCGCGGAGCCCGCCGGCGCAATGGTTTTCGGCGTGTCTTTTCCGAACCCGTCCAAGTACGTCCGAATTTGCGCATAGAGTGCCGATATCGTGGGATGTCCTCACTGGAGGAAGACGGAAATGATCCTCGTGGAACGCAGTGCGCACGTGGTGGCGCCGATCGAAGCGGTCTGGGACGTCGTGCAGCGGGCCGAACAGTTGCCGGCGTGGCTGGCGGGGGTCCGCGCGGCCGAGGTGCTCTCGGGAGAGGGCTTCGGCCGGCGGCAGCTGGTCCAGGCGGGGCGCGGCGCGGCGCATGAGGCCGAGGTGATCGCCTACCAGGAGCCGACCCTGATCGGCTGGCGGGAACGGGCCAAGGGCGCCGGTGCCCGGGCGGAGGCGCGCACCGAGATCTACGTCCAGCTCACCGCCGACGAGGAGGAGGGCGGGACGATCGTACGGCTCATCGTCGTACGCTGGCCGGCTGGTCCGGTCAAGGCCGCCCTGCTCCGGCTCGGCCTGCGTCGGGTCGGCGCCGACCTGGAGGACTCGCTCGCCCGGCTGACCGACCTGGCCGCCGTCGGCTGACCGGGCCCGTCCTGGCGTCACCCGCGACGGTGGCGGCCCCGGTGTCCCGTCCAGGCACACCCGGGCCGCCACCGCTTCAGCGTCCCCGCCCCGCCTACACGATCACGGTGAACGCGGCGACGTGCACCCGGTCGAGGTGCCGGAACTCGAAGAACAGCCGGTAGGTGCCGGCGGAGGGCACGGTGACGCCGAAGGCCACGACCGAGCTGGGCCGGCTCGCCGCCGCCGGGTGGACGTGCAGGTACGCCAGGTCGCCCTGGCGCAGCGCCACCAGGTGCCCGTACGCGCCCAGGTGCCGTTGCAGGTCGCCCACCGGCTTGCCGTCGCGACCGAGCCACACCAGGACCTGGTTCGACTCGCCCGCCCGCAGGCCGCCGTCGAGGGTCACCGTGTAGCCGTCGACCAGGAGGGTCTCCTCCGGCGGGGCGAGCGGGCGCGACGCGTACCGTCCCGGGACCGGCACGTCGACGCCCAGAGCCACCGGCCCCGGGGCGCCCTGCGGACGGAAGTCGGCGATGACCCGCAGCGGACCCGCCGCGGCCGGGACGACCCGGGCCCGCCAGGTGCCGTCCGGTGCCATCTCGGGGTGGACGTGCTGGTAGCCGTCGAGGTCCCGGCCGATCACGATCAGGTGCATCCGTCGTTCGTGGACGACCTCGAAGGCGGTCACGGCGGTGCCGTCCGGGCCGATGATCCGGAAGGCCAGTTCGCCGGGGCGGCCGGCGGTCAGCGACGCCTCGGCCAGGGCGAGGGTCCAGCCGTCCCGGGACACCTCCAGACCACCGGGGCCGTGGCCGGCGTGTGCGGGGGGTGCCGCCGCCCGGACCGGAACCGGGTCGGGTCGGCCCGCCCGGCCGACGGCGAAACCGATCATGAGGACCAGGCCGAGCACGAGGCCGGCGGCGGCGTACCGGCCGGCCCGCCCGGTGCCGCGGGCCGACCGCTCGGGACCGGCCGGGTCCGGCCCGGCCACGTCGGCGGCGGCGTCACCGACGGTGACCACGGGCGCGGCGGCACCGGAGACCGTGCTCACCGGTGCCGCCGCCCGGTCTCCGGTGGTGGTCACGACAACCGGGGCCGCAGGACGAACAGCCCCTGCTCGATCCCGCTGACCACGACGATCCCGCTCGGGAAGTACGGATAGGTGCTCCACGCCCCGTTCATCGAGCTGCTGTCGCTCGACGGGTAGACGTCGAAGTACCCGGCTTCGGTGGCCCGCCCGGCCGCCACCTCACGCAGGTCCAGGATCCGCAGCCCGGCCCGGTAGTTCGCCTGGTAGCTGTAGCGGCCCTTGACGTACTGGTTGTGGTCGGTGGCGCGGACCCCCGACGGGGCGCTGTAGGTGCCGATGTGCCGGGGCGCGTCCAGGTCGGCGAGGTCCCAGATGTACGTCTGGGTGTTCACGCCCCGCCGGGACTCGTCGAGTTCGTCGTCGAGCAGGAAGTACCGCTGGTCCTCGGTGAACCAGCCCTGGTGGGTGTACCCCCGGCCGGTGTACCCGATCCGGGCCAGCTGCCGGGGCGCGGACTTGCTGGTCACGTCGACCACGGTCACCGTGTCCTCGTTCGAGCTGACGCAGATCTCCCGGCCCTGGTACGCGGCGTCCGGGCCACGGTAGACGACGCACTGGGTGTCGTGGGTGTACCCGTCGTTGCTGACGCAGCCGGCGTAGGCCGGGGATTTCGGCGTCCGGATGTCGATCATGTGCAGGCCGCCGCTGCACGTGTTGGACCCGACCGCGTACGCGTACCCGGTCTGCTCGTTGACGGCGATGTTGTGCGAGTTGCCGAACCGGTTGTAGTGCACGTCCGCCGACCACGTCCGGGCTGAGGTCACGCCGCGCAGCCGGGTCAGGTCGAACACCTGCATGCCGTGCCCGGACACGTCGGCCACCACGTACGCGTGATCGCGATAGACCTTGATGTCCCGCCAGATCGCGGTGCGGTTCTGGTGGGCGGGCAGGTTGCCGAGGTAGACCGGCGCGGTCGGGTCGGAGACGTCGACGAAGGACGTGCCGTTGCGCCGGCCGACCAGCGCGTACTCCCGGCCGGTGGCGCTGTCGGTCCAACCCCAGATGTCGTTGCCCTGGCTGCCGCCCATGTTCGCCAACGGCAGGAACGACAGCAGGTCCACGTTGCGGCACGGGTACCCGGCGGCCTGGCCGTTGGTGCAGGTGGCGGCGGCGACCGCGGCGAGCTTGTGGGTGGGTTCCCGCTGCGCCATGAACTCCTGGGCGGACGCCCGCCCGGCGGGCGTGTCGGGTGAGTGGGCCACCGAGGGCGACCCGGGTCCGAGCATCGACACCGTCAGGGCGCCGACCGCCAGCACGGTCGCGATCCGGACGATTCGCATGGCGACTCCCTACCGCCGCGCCTCGATGGCGTCGGCACCCGAACCGTCCCGGGGTGGTGGACCGGCGCGACGGGGCATCCACCGGATCGGCGTGGGCTCCGGGGGTGCGACGGAGCCCGGAAGGGCGTCGAATGTATTGAGAATTGTGAATGTAAATGAGGGGTGGGGACAAGACGCGCGGCGGATACCGGCTACGTCATACCGCCCGCGGGGAGCGGTCCGGACGCGACGAAGGGCCCGGCGCGGGGTTCGCGCCGGGCCCTTTCGCGTACGTCAGGTCAGCTGTCGCCGCCGGTCTCGCCGACCGGGGCCGCGCTGATGTCCTCGATCGCGTACTTCTTGGCCGCCTCGGCGGGCACGTTCGCCGGCACCGCGCCGCGGAGGGCGAGCTGCCGCAGCGTGGCGACCACGACCGACTCGGCGTCGACGTGGAAGTGCCGGCGCAGCGCGTGGCGGGTGTCGGACATGCCGAACCCGTCGGTGCCGAGCGACGTCCAGTCGCCGGGCACCCAGCGGGAGATCAGGTCCGGTACCGCCCGCATCCAGTCGCTGACGGCCACCTTCGGGCCCTCGGCGTCGGCGAGCTTCCGCGCCACGTACGGCACCCGCTGGTCCCCGGTCGGGTTGAGCAGGTTGTGCTCCTCGGCCTCGACCGCGTCGCGCCGCAGCTCGGTCCAGGAGGTCACCGACCACACGTCGGCGGCCACCCCCCAGTCCTGGGCGAGCAACTGCTGGGCCTTGAGTGCCCACTGCATGCCGGTGCCCGAGGCGAGCAGCTGCGCCTTCGGACCGTCCACCTGGGGCGCCGCCGCGTAGCGGTACATGCCCTTGAGTAGGCCCTCGACGTCCACGCCCGCCGGCTCCGCCGGCTGCACGATCGGCTCGTTGTAGACCGTCAGGTAGTAGAAGACGTTCTCCTGCGCCTCGCCGTACATGCGGTGCAGGCCGTTCTCCACGATGTGCGCGATCTCGAACGCGAACGCCGGGTCGTACGCGACCACCGCCGGGTTGGTGGCGGCGATCAGGTGCGAGTGGCCGTCCTCGTGCTGGAGCCCCTCGCCGTTCAGCGTCGTCCGGCCGGCGGTGGCGCCGAGCAGGAAGCCCCGCGCCATCTGGTCGGCCGCCGCCCAGAGCCCGTCGGCGGTGCGCTGGAACCCGAACATCGAGTAGAAGATGTACATCGGGATCATCGGCTCGTTGTGCGTGGCGTACGAGGTGCCCGCCGCGGTGAACGACGCGACCGAGCCGACCTCGTTGATGCCCTCGTGCAGGATCTGCCCGACGGTCGACTCCTTGTACGACAGGAACAGCTCCCGGTCGACCGACGTGTACCGCTGGCCGTGCGGCGAGTAGATCTTCTGCGTCGGGAACAGCGAGTCCATGCCGAAGGTGCGCGCCTCGTCCGGGATGATCGGCACCCAGCGCTTGCCGAACTCCTTGTCCTTCATCACGTCCTTGAGCAGGCGGACGAAGGCCATGGTGGTGGCGACCTTCTGCTTGCCGGAGCCGCGCTTGACGTCCGAGAAGCGCTCCGGACCGGGGATCGTCAGCCGCTTGTGCTCGGTCCGCCGCGACGGCAGGTAGCCGCCGAGCTGGCGACGCCGCTCGTGCAGGTACGCGATCTCGTCCGACTTCTCGCCCGGGTGGTAGTACGGCGGCAGGTAGGGGTTCTCCTCCAGCACCTTGTCCGGGATGTCCAGGTAGAGCCGGTCGCGGAAGGTCTTGAGGTCCTCCAGCGTCAGCTTCTTCATCTGGTGGGTGGCGTTGCGGGCCTCGAAGTGCGAGCCGAGCGTCCAGCCCTTGATCGTCTTGGCCAGGATCACCGTCGGCTGGCCGGTGTGCTCCATCGCCGCCTTGTACGCCGCGTAGAGCTTCCGGTAGTCGTGGCCGCCCCGCTTGAGGTTCCAGATCTCGTCGTCGGTGAGGTGCTCGACCATCTTGCGGGTCCGCGGGTCACGGCCGAAGAAGTGCTCCCGCACGTACGCCCCGGACTCCGCCTTGTAGGTCTGGTAGTCACCGTCGGGCGTCGTGTTCATGAGGTTGACCAGCGCGCCGTCGGTGTCGGCGGCGAGCAGCGGGTCCCACTCGCGGCCCCAGACCACCTTGACGACGTTCCAGCCGGCGCCCCGGAAGAACGCCTCCAGCTCCTGCATGACCTTGCCGTTGCCCCGGACCGGTCCGTCGAGGCGCTGGAGGTTGCAGTTGATGACGAAGGTCAGGTTGTCCAGTTCCTCACGGGCGGCCACCCCGATGGCGCCGAGCGTCTCCGGCTCGTCCATCTCGCCGTCGCCGAGGTACGCCCACACGTGCTGGTCCGAGGTGTCCTTGATGCCCCGGTGGTGCAGGTAGCGGTTGAACCGGGCCTGGTAGATGGCGTTGACGCCGCCGAGACCCATGGAGACCGTCGGGAATTCCCAGAAGTCCGGCATCAGCCGCGGGTGCGGGTACGACGGCAGGCCGCCCCCGGGGTGCGACAGCTCCTGCCGGAACCCGTCGAGCTGGTGCTCGCTGAGCCGGCCCTCCAGGAACGCCCGCGCGTACATGCCGGGGGAGGCGTGGCCCTGGTAGAAGAGGTGGTCGCCGCCGCCCGGGTGGTCCTTGCCCCGGAAGAAGTGGTTGAAGCCGACCTCGTAGAGCGAGGCCGAGCTGGCGAAGGTGGAGATGTGCCCGCCGACGCCGATCTCCGGGCGCTGCGCCCGGTGCACCAGCATCGCGGCGTTCCACCGGACGTACGCCCGGATCCGCCGCTCGACGTGCTCGTCACCCGGGAACCACGGCTCGCGCTCCGGCGGGATGGTGTTGATGTAGTCCGTGGTGGTCAGGGACGGCACCCCGACCTGGCGCTCGCGGGCCCGCTCCAGCAGGCGCAGCATGACGTAGCGGGCGCGCTTGGTCCCGCGCTCGTCGATGACACCGTCGAGCGACTCGACCCATTCGCTGGTCTCTTCAGGGTCGATGTCCGGAAGCTGGCTCGGCAGACCGGCGGTGATCACCGGGCGCTTGCGTTCCGTAGCCACAGGCGTTCCCTCGGTTGTGTGTGGGATAGGTCTCTAGCGCCATCCTGCCCCCTCGTGCCACCCGCCGTCACGTCCACCGCCGGGAGACGCGACGCTCGACACAGGTACCCGTCGGTAACTTTCCGCTGGTCGCGGGTTCACTCCGCCGTACGCCGGCCGCCCGCCCGTCCGGTGTCCGCCTTGCGGGCGGTCCCTACCGTGCGGGTCATGAACGGACGACTGGTGGCTCTGGGCGTACTGCTGGGGTTGGGCGGGCTGGCGTTGGCGCTCGCCGCGGGGACCGGTCTCCTCGCGGGGGACCTCGCCGCGCTGCCGGTCGTCGTCCTCGGCGCCGGACTCGCCGGCTTCGGCGCGGTCGTGGTGCGAGCCGGGGCGCGGGCCCCCGCACCCCGGACGGCGGGCGCCCGCCGTGGCGGCGCGTTCGGCGTGGTCCCGGGACCGGCGGGGGACGTCGGCGCCGACTACCGGCACCGGGACCACGGCGACGGCGACGACCCGGGCGACTGGTCGTCCGGCGGCGGGTCGTCGGACGGGGACTCCGGCCGCGGGTCGTCGGGAGGGGACTCCGGAGGCGGCTGGTTCTTCGGTGGCGGCGACTCCGGGGGTGGCGGCTGGTCCTCCGGTGGCGGCGGGGACTCCGGCGGGGGCGGCGGCAGCTGGTGACGCCGGCCGGTCGTCCGGGCGGGCACCCGGCGGCTCGGGCAGAATGCGGCGTATGCGTACCGAGGTGATCACGGTCCAGACGGGGTCGCGGCCGACGGTCCGGGACATCACCGCCGAGGCCGAACGGTTCGTCGCCGGGCAGGGCGACGGCCTGCTGCACGTCTTCGTCCCGCACGCCACCGCCGGGCTGGCGATCATCGAGACCGGTTCCGGCTCCGACGACGACCTGCTCACCGCGCTCGACGACCTGCTACCCGCCGACGATCGCTGGCGGCACCGGCACGGCTCGCCCGGCCACGGGCGGGATCACGTGCTGCCGGCGTTCGTCCCGCCGTACGCGACGCTGCCGGTGGTCGGCGGGCGGCTGGCGCTGGGCACCTGGCAGTCGGTGTGTCTGGTCGACCCCAACGGCGACAACCCGACCCGGAAGGTCCGCCTGTCGTTCCTGCCGGGCTGACCCGTTGCGCCGCGCGCCGTCCCCGAGTCGGCGCGCGGCGGTGGGCCGGGTCAGGCGGCCAGGTCGCGCCGGGTGAAGGCGGCGGTGCCGGCCGCCACGAGCACGGCGGTGCCCGCGAGCAGCAGCAGCGCGCCGACCGGCTGCACGCCGTCGACCAGGGGCGAGCCACCCAGGTACCAGTGGAACGGTGACACCTCCTGCGCCCAGGCGAGCCCGTCGACCTGCGGGAAGACGGAGTTCGCCAGGTAGCCGACGACGGCCACGCCGGCACCCGCGCCGAGTGCGACCGCACGCCGGCCGGTGGCCGCGCCGACGGCGAAGGCGAGCGCGGCGAACGCCAACCCGAACAGCGCCAGGTGCAGCGTCATCGCGGCGAACCCGCCGAGGCTGATGCTCGTCAGCTGGGCCGGGCCGCGTAGCCCGACCATGGCCAGGCCGAGCAGCACGGTCACCACGACGACGCCGGCGGAGACCCCGGCGAACCGCAGCAGGGCGAGCCGGGCGCGGCTCACCGGGTGCGCGAGCACCAGGTCGAGGGTGCCGGCCTCCTCGTCACCCGCCACCGCCCGGGTCCCCGCCGCGATCGCGAACACCACCGTCAGCAGCGGGACCAGCAGGCCGTACACCGCGCTGCCGAGGTAGCCGGCGGCGGTGGTCAGGTCGCTGTAGTTGAACGCCTCCAGCACCCCCTCCGGGTACGCCTCGAGCGCCTTCGCCATCTCCGGCGTCTGCATGGTCGGCCAGAACGACGCGTACAACGCGCCGACGGCGACGATGGCGATCGACCAGCCCAGCAGGGACCGGCGGGCGTCGTACAGGAACTTGGTGAACGGGTCACGCAGCAGCACCGGTGACCTCCTCGCGCGAGTAGTAGCCGAAGAACAACTCCTCCAGGTCGGGCTCCTCGGAGAGCAGCCCGACGACGGTGTGCCCGGCCGCCGCCTTCACCAGCGCGTCGGCCCGGCCGTCGAGCCGGCAGCGCAGGGTGGTGCCGACGACGGCCACCTCGCTGACCCCGGGCAGGGCGGTGAACTCCGCCTCGGTCACCGGGTCCTCGAAGTGGATCTCGATCCGGCGCACCGCCTGCTCCCGCAGCTCGTCGACGCGGGCGACGGTGACCAGGCGCCCGTCGCGGATGATGCCGACCCGGTCGGCGGTCTGCTGCACCTCGCTCATGACGTGCGAGGACATGAACACCGTCCGCCCGGCGGCCCGCGCCTCGCGCACCATGGCCAGGAACTCCTGCTGGAGGAAGGGATCCAGCCCGCTGGTCGGCTCGTCCAGGACGAGCAGTTCCGGGTCGTGCATGAACGCCTGGACGATGCCGACCTTCTGCCGGTTGCCCTTGCTCAACCCCTTGATCCGCCGACCCAGGTCCAGGTCGAGGCGGGCGGCCAGCTCCTCGACCCGGGTCCTGGACACCCCGCCGCGCAGGTTGCCCAGGTACGTGAGCAGCTCGCGCGCGGTCTGCCGGCCGTCGGTGACGAAATCTCCGGCGAGGTAGCCGAGGCGTCGGCGCAGCGCCACGCCGTCTCGGCGCGGGTCGAGCCCGAGCACCTGGATCCGCCCGCCGGTCGGCCGGATCAGGTCGAGCAGCAGCCGGATGGTGGTGGTCTTGCCCGCCCCGTTCGGGCCGAGGAACCCGTACACCTCGCCGGGTTCGACCCGCAGGTCCAGCCCGGCGAGGCCGCGGGTGCGGCCATAGGTCTTGACGAGGTTCTCGGTGCTGATGGCCGGGTCAGCCATCGTGGTCTCCCTTCCGGAGGTGTTCGGCTTTGAAGCGTTCGACGAGCCGTGGCATCTCGTGCTCGATGTAGGCGTAGAAGTCGCGGGTGATGCGCAGCCGGGCGGCTTCCGGCGCGTCCGGATCCCCGATCAGGGCCAGGCCGCGGTCCATCAGCTCGCGGAACATCCGGAACTTGGTCGGCTCGGCGACCGTTCGGATGATCGCGTCCGGGACGATCTCGTACGCGTGGCCGCGCTGGCCGGGGGCCGCCACCCGCCGGACGAAGCCGCTGCTCTCCAGCATCCGCATGCCGGTGCTGACGGACCCCTTGGAGAGCCCGAGGGCCTCGCCCAGCTGTCCGCTGGTCTGCTGGGGTGGATCGCAGATCAGCAGCCAGCCGAGCAACTTGCCGTACGCCGGCGAGAGTCCCATGCCGCTCAGGACGACGGCCGCCTCCTCGGCGTACCGGCGCTGGTCGGACAGCTCCGTCATCCCAACCTCGTTCCAAACGTTCAAGAAGTTCTGAACGAAGAGTACCTCAGCTGAGGGCGTCCCGAACGTAGGATGTGAGTCATGGCCCCGAGCACCGTTTCGCCGACCGGTCCCGAGCTGACCGGTCGCTCCGGGTTGGCCGGAGACGCGGTGCGCAGGATCATGCACATCGCCTCGGCCATCCGGCACTACCAGGACGTCGACATCGCCGAGCTGGGGCTCACCCCGGCGGTGGCCCGGGCCCTGCACCAGCTGGACCCCGACCATCCGCTGCCCGCCCGCGACCTGGCCGACCGGCTGCGTTGCGACCGGTCCAACGTCACCGCGCTGGTGGACAAGCTGGAGCAGGCGGGCCTCGTGGAACGCCGGGTCGACCCCGCCGACCGGCGGCAGAAGACGCTCGTGGTGACCGAGGCCGGCCGGGGCATGCGGGCGCGGGTGCACCACGTGATGTCCGACTCCCGCCTCCTCGCCGGTCTCACCGACGCCGAGCTCGCCACCCTGCGGGACCTCGTGTTCAAGGTCTCCGACGGCGGCTGCCCGGAGGCCTGCGGGACCGAGTAGGCGCGGACGCGCCGATCGTGTCCAGGTGGGCGGACCGCGCCATGGTCGGTAATGCTGTCGTTCGTGACCACCCCGCACGATCTTGACGAACGGCTCCGCGAGGCGCTGGGAGCACTGACCGCCGACGACGAGCGGAGGCGGGATCCGGCCCGGCCCGTCACCGACGACGCGCCGCTGACCGGGGCGCAGGCGCTGGACCTCTTCGACGCCCAGGTCGTCAGCCGCCAGCTCGACCTTGCCGGTCGCTGGCTGCGCAGCTTCGGCGAAGGGTTCTACACGATCGGTTCCGCCGGCCACGAGGGCAACGCCGCGGTCGCCGCCGCCCTGCGGCCCACCGACCCGGCCCTGTTGCACTACCGCTCCGGCGCCTTCTACTGCGTCCGCGCCGCCCAGGCCGCCGGCGCCGACGGCGTACCCTGTGGAACCGCCGACCGCCCGGCCACGGACGAGGGTCCGGCACCGCCCGGAGCTGCCGGCGGCGCCGCTGTCGTCCCGCTGCCGCGCCGCGCGGACGACGCCGCTGCGGCCGACCGCGTGGAGGCCGCCGCCGCACCCGGGCCGGACGCCGACACCACCGGCATCCGTACCGTCGACAGCCAGCCGGAGCGCGCGGAGGTCGGCCTGGTCCCGTCACCGTCCGCAGCCGGCTCGAATGCCGCCACCGCCGCCGGCGTCGCCCTGGCCGCCCCGGAGCCCAGCCCTGCCGGCCCCGACCCGGCCGAACCCAGCGTTGCCGGCCCCGACCTCGCCGGGGCCAGCCCTGCCAGGCCCGGCCTCGCCGGGTCCGACCGCGCCGCGACCGACCTCGTCCCGGACGCCCGGTCCGCCGACGGTCCGGGTGCCGCCGACACTGCCGTCCTGCCGGACGACGCCGGGCCGGGTGACGGCGGTCCGGCGCGGTTCGCCGCGACCCCCCGGGGGGCGGATGCCACCGAGCGCACCATCTTGCCCGCCGGACCCGTGGCGGACCGGCCCCTGGCGCCCGGGTACGCGGACGCGGCCCGCGACGTGCTGCGCGGCATGGTCGCCTCGGCGCGGGAGCCGATCGCCGGCGGCCGGCACAAGGTGTTCGGCCGGTCCGAGCTCGCCGTCGTGCCGACCACCTCCACGATCGCCTCGCACCTGCCCCGGGCGGTCGGCATGGGTCTCGCGGTGGAGCGGCTGCGCCGGCTCGACGGTGCGGGCCGGCGGACCGGGATCCGGGCCGGCAGCGGCGGGGGAGCGTCCCACGCGGCGTGGCCGCCCGACGCGATCGTGGTCTGCTCGTTTGGCGACGCCTCGGTCAACCACGCCAGCGCCACCGCCGCCCTCAACACCGCCGGCTGGTACGACCACACCGGCCTGCGCATCCCGGTCCTCTTCGTCTGCGAGGACAACGGGCTGGGAATCAGCGTCCGTTCGCCGCGCGGCTGGGTGGAGGCCACGCTGCGGGCCAAGCCGGGGATCCGCTACTTCGCCGCCGACGGGAGCGACCTGCTCGGGGCGTACGCGATGGCGGCCGAGGCGGCGGCGTGGGTCCGCCGGCACCGGCGTCCGGCCGTGCTGCACCTGTCCACCGTCCGCCTGATGGGGCACGCCGGCGCGGACGTCGAGACCGCGTACCGCACCGCCGCGGAGATCGCGGCCGACCTCGACCGGGACCCGCTGCTCGCCACCGCGCGGCTGCTGGTCCGGGCGGGTGTCGCCACCGGCCCCGATCTGCTGGCCCGGTACGACGAGATCGGCTGGCGGACGCGCCGGATCGCCGAGGAGGTGCTGGACGAGCCGAAACTGGCCGACCCGGCCGAGGTGGTGGCGCCGCTCGCACCCCGGCGACCGGTCCGGGTCGCCCGGGCGGTGGCCGACGCGGCCGCGCGGGCGGCCGGTCCGGGGGTGGCCGCGCGGACCGAGGCCTTCGGCGGGAAGCTCCCCGAGCTCGCCGGCCCGCTGACGCTCGCGCAGAGCATCAACGCCGCGCTGGCCGACGGGCTGCTGGACCACCCGCAGATGGCCGTCTTCGGCGAGGACGTCGGCGCCAAGGGCGGGGTGTACGGGGTGACGAAGGGCCTGCGGGAGCGCTTCGGCGCCGCCCGCGTGTTCGACACGCTGCTCGACGAGACGTCGATCCTCGGGCTCGGCCTGGGCGCCGGGCTGGCCGGGATGCTGCCGGTGCCCGAGATCCAGTACCTCGCGTACCTGCACAACGCCGAGGACCAGTTGCGCGGCGAGGCGGCCACCATGCAGTTCTTCTCGCGGGGGGCGTTCCGGAACCCGATGGTGGTCCGGGTCGCCGGGCTGGCGTACCAGGAGGGGTTCGGCGGGCACTTCCACAACGACAACTCGGTGGCCGTACTCCGGGACGTCCCCGGCCTGGTGGTCGCGGTGCCGGCGCGGCCGGACGACGCCGCGCCCATGCTGCGGACCTGCCTGGCGAGCGCGGCGGTCGACGGCAGCGTGTGCGTGTTCCTGGAGCCGATCGCCCTCTACCACACCCGGGACCTGCACAGCGAGGGTGACGGGGAGTGGCTCGCCGAGTACGCGGAGCCGGGCGCCTGGCCGAGCGCGCACGTGCCGGTCGGCCGGGCCCGGGTCTACGGCGTGGGCTCGGCCGAGGACATCACGATCCTCACCTTCGGTAACGGCGTCCGGCTGTCGCTGCGCGCCGCGGCGGCGCTCGCCGACGAGGGGGTGGGGACCCGGGTGGTGGACCTGCGCTGGCTGGCGCCGTTGCCGGTCGCCGATCTCATCCGGGAGGCCACGGCGACGGGCCGGGTGCTGGTCGTGGACGAGACGCGGCGCTCGGGTGGGGTCGGTGAAGGGGTGATCGCGGCCCTGGTCGATGCCGGATATGTCGGAGCGGCGCGGCGAGTAGCCGCAGTTGACTCGTTTGTACCATTAGGTCCGGCTGCCCGTCAGGTTCTGGTCTCCGAGGATGCCATTACCCAGGGTGCCCGCACGCTCCTGGCACGGTAAATTCCGTTCCACCCGGTGCGCCACTTGCGCGGCGAGCCGCAACTGTGTGGACTTGGCCCGACGACGTCGTACGACGCCGCGAGCAGGGATGAGATGAGGAGGCACGCGACAGTGAGCGCGACCGCTGGTCAGGCCGCCGACGGGGTACGCAGCCTGGCGGACCGGTTCGGGATCGAGCCGGGGATGGTCGTCATGGAGATGGGGTACGACGACGACGTCGACCAGGATCTCCGGGACGCCCTGACCGACCGCTGTGGGGACCTCGTCGACGAGGACACCGACGAGGTGGTCGACGCGGTGCTGGTGTGGTACCGGGACGGCGACGGTGACCTCTTCGAGCTGCTCGTCGACGCCCTCGGCCCGCTGGCGGACAACGGCGTCGTGTGGCTGCTCACGCCCAAGGCCGGGCGCGAGGGGCACGTCGAGCCGAGCGAGATCGCCGAGTCCGCGCCCACCGCCGGCCTCCAGCAGACCTCCACGATCAACGCCGGCCGGGACTGGAGCGGTGCCCGGCTGGTGCTCCGGCGCGGGTCGAAGGCCAAGAAGTAACTGCGCAATTTCACCCACGGTGGGGCCACCACCGTGTGTGGCAGGCTGTCGTCACCTTCGACTCGACGCAAGGAGCTCTCTCATGCCCATCGAGGTTGGCGCCGAGGCGCCGGACTTCGTGCTCAAGGACCAGAACAACCAGGAGGTCCGGCTCTCCGACTTCCGCGGCAAGCGCATCGTGCTGCTGGTCTTCTACCCGCTCGCCTTCACCGGCGTCTGCCAGGGTGAGCTGTGCGAGGTGCGGGACAACCTGAACGAGTACCTCAACGACGACGTCCAGGTGCTGACCGTCAGCGTCGACTCGGTGTTCGCGCACAAGGTGTGGGCCGACCGGGAGGGCTACCAGTTCCCGCTCCTGTCGGACTTCTGGCCGCACGGCGCGGTCGCCCAGGCGTACGGCGTCTTCAACGACGTCGCCGGCATCGCCAACCGGGGCACCTTCGTCATCGACAAGGCGGGCGTGGTCCGCTTCGCCGAGATGAACATGCCGGGGGAGGCCCGGGACCAGCAGGGCTGGCGCAAGGCGCTCGCCGAGACGGCCTCCGCCTGACCCGCGACGACCGGTGCGCGGCCGTGCGACGTGGCCCACGGTCGGCAGGGTAAGCTTGCCAACCTCCGGCCCGCCGCACGGGCGCCGGGGCGCGTAGCTCAGTGGGAGAGCACTCGCCTTACAAGCGAGGGGTCGCAGGTTCGAAACCTGCCGCGCCCACCACACCTCACAGCATCAACGCCGACCACAGGATCCGAGCGTCGGCCGATGACAGCAACGGGGGTCGAGGTCCGACCAGCGCAGCCCGAGCCGGCAGCCGGCCGGGCCGCGCGGCCAACAGGCCGCGCGGTGTAGGGGAGCGCGTCGGCCGCGTCGGCGAGCCGGCAGTCGCGGGGTTGAGGTCACTGCGCCCTACAGCGGAGGTGCTCCGGCTCCCGGACGGCCGACGATCGTCGGCAGCCGCCGGGTCCGTGGATGAGTGCACCGGGCCAGCCCGCCCACCGTCGACCCGGGCAAGCCGAGCAAACCACCGCCCGACCCGGCAGCCTCCGAACCTGCGTCAAGGGCTCGGTACGGCGTTGATGGATGATGATGGTTGCTACGGATGCTCGCGGGCAGGGTGTATGGCACTTTCCACGACCGCATCGGACAGATAGGGGTCGGGAGTGCCGATCGACTTGGACGAGGTGCGGGTGTGGCGACTGGGTGTCGCGTTGAGGATCTTTGCCGGCCTGCTGCTCGGCGTCATGGCCGTAGGGGTGGTGGCCTTCTTCGCCCATCAAGCTCTTGCGACCGACGGCGACTTGCGCGTTGCGCTCGCCCTCGCGGTGCCTTACGGCTTGCTGGGATTCTTGATGTGGCGCGGGACATTCCATCCTCGAATGTCCGCGGGTCCGAAAGGGATGATCCTGCGCAGCCAGTGGCGTACAGTCCGCTGAGCACCAACGGGATGTCGAAGCGAGTGGCTCACCGGATGATGCCACTGGTATCCAGGTTTGACGCTTGGCATGGCACTCGTCCCAGGTCCGGCCGCTTGAAGACAACACCAGGTATCGCCCGGGTTCACGCGTCGATTCACCCGATCCGAGAGGATCTATGCCACTTCCGAGGGGCTCAGCGTCCAAGTTCCAGACCCCGACCGTACAGGGGCAGCCGAACGGCCATTGACGGCCCGCCGGCCGTCTGTTTTGCTGCGTCGCAGTTGACCTTGCAGGTCTCAATCTCTCACTGCGCTGGAGAAATGTATGTCCCCCATTGATGCCATCAAATCGGTCCTCTCCCAGTACGCCGGTTTCCGCGGTCGAGCCCGCCGGTCCGAGTACTGGTGGTTCTTCCTCTTCACCCTGATCGTCGGCATCGTCGCCGGAATTCTGGATGGCGCGCTGGGAACCAACATCGGATCGGGCGCGAGCGCTACCGGCGTCATCGGGCTCATTGTCGGCCTGGCCCTGCTGCTGCCGGGCCTGGCCGTTGCCGTGCGGCGACTGCACGACACCGACCGCTCGGGCTGGTGGCTGTTGATCGGACTCGTGCCTCTCGTGGGCGGCATCGTCCTGCTCGTCTTCTTCGTGATGGACGGAACTCGGGGAAGTAACCGGTACGGTGCCGACCCGAAGGACGCTCCGCAGGCCGCTTCCCCCAGCATGGCCTGACAGGGCCCATCGAGTGGCTGCTTGCTGGAGCTGAGCCAGCCCAAGAGATCCATGCCGGCGGTTGACAGCGCGCGACGGTCGCCGCCGGCACCACTCATCGGTTGTCGGCCAGCGCGAGAAGCGATCCTGCCGTATGCGTCGTAGCGGTCCGACCGTAGTCGGTCAGCGGGTGTCCGCACGATCGGTCCTCTCGACCAGTTCAGCGAAGGGCAGGGGACAGCAGGGGCTGCCGGCGCAGGCGACCAGGTCGTCACAACCGGCGGAGATGGCGGCGCGCAGGGTGTCACGGATGACGGTGAGGTCGGCGAGCTTCTGCTCCACCTCGATGAGCTTCTCCCTGGCACGTGCCGGTAGGCCGCTGTCCGGTCGGCCGCCGTGCTGGTGCCGGCCGGCGTCGAGCAGGTCGGCAACCTCGTTGAGGGTGAAGCCGAGACGTTGCGCGGTCTTGATGACCCGCAGCAGGGTGACCGACTCGGCCGGATAGAGCCGGTGCCCACCCGGCGACCGCTGCGGTGCGGCGAGCAGGCCGCGACGCTCGTAGTAGCGCAGCGTCTGCTGGTTGACCCCGGCCGCGTCGGCCAGTTGGCCGCTGCGCAGTCCCGACCCGGTCATCCCCGATCCCGGACGGACACCGCCCGCTCGGCGAGGGCATCGAGCACGTCGACGTGTGCCGCCGGCACCCGGACGTCCAATGCCAGCGCGTCCGGGCCGGACCGGGAGAGGTCGAAAGCAAAGAACGAGCAGCAGGACGCCTCCCGGGCCGTCAGATCCCGTGCCGTCTCCTCGACCTGCGCCGCGCCGTCGAGCCGCAACCGCAGATGCTGAGCCGACGGCCGGTCGACGCCCCGCACGGCGGCGGCGAAGAACTGATCGAACTCGGCGAGCCGCAGCGGCCGCTCAACCGTCGGCAGCGTGCAGGCGTCCGGTACCCAGGCGTCGTCCGTCGTGATGTGGTGGTCACTCATACCTCCGACGGTAAGCCTGTACCTGGGTACCGGATGCAAGCCCGAGGTGTACCTTCTCCGCCACCCGGTGGAGCGCCGGCGGGCGGGCAGCGGTGACGGGGTGTCTCAGGCGGTGGGCCGCAGCTCGGCGAGGAGTTTCTCCACCCTGGTACGGATCTCGTCGCGGATGGGCCGGACGGCCTCGACGCCCTTGCCGGCGGGGTCTTCGAGCTTCCAGTCCTCGTAACGCTTGCCGGGGAAGACGGGGCAGGCGTCGCCGCAGCCCATGGTGACGATGACGTCCGACGACTCCGCCGTCTCGTACTCGAGAAGCTTGGGGGTCTGGTCGGTGATGTCGATGCCGACCTCGTGCATGGCCTCGACGGCGGCGGGGTTGATCTGGTCGGCGGGGGCGGAGCCGGCGGAGCGGACCTCGACGGTGTCGCCGGCGAGGTGGCGCAGCCAGCCGGCGGCCATCTGGGAGCGTCCGGCGTTGTGGACGCAGACGAACAGGACGCTGGGCTTGTCGCTCATCAGGAGCCTTTCTGGCAGTACGGGTCACCGGGCCGGTTGACCGGCTCATCGTGGGGATCCAGGGACCGGCGGTGGGGGTCGCCGTTGCGGTCGAGCAGTCGGTGGCGACCGGAACCGTAGGGCCTGTTCACCAGGCCGGTCCAAGGGGACGCTGCACGGCCGCGTACGCGTCCGGCCGTCACCGGCGGTGGCCCACGGCGGCGTCCTCGTCGATGGGGACGACCACCTGGTCTGCGGCGCGGCCGGCGTCGGGGTAGAGCACGGCCAGCAGCCCGACGCCGACGGCCAGGCCGACGACCTGCGCGAGAACGAAGCCGGGCACCGAGGCCGGGGCGATGCCCGCGAAGGTGTCGGTGAACGCGCGGCCGATCGTGACCGCCGGATTGGCGAACGAGGTCGACGAGGTGAACCAGTAGGCCGCGCCGATGTAGGCGCCGACGGCGGCGGGGGCGACCGGGGCGCGGCCGGAGCGGGCGAGAGCGAAGACGAGCAGGATCAGGCCGGTGGTGGCGACGACCTCACCCAGCCAGAGGTGCCCGGCGGAGCGGTCCTTGCTCGACCAGGCCACGGCGGACAGGTCGAACATCAGGTTCGCCAGCACCGACCCGGCGATCGCGCCGGTGATCTGGGCAACCACGTAGCCGGCGAGGTCCTGGCCAGTCAGCCCGGTGCCGGCGCGGCGGCCGAGGAACCAGTCCGCGGCCGACACGACCGGATTGAAGTGCGCCCCGGAAACAGGGCCGAAGACAAGGATCAACGCCGCCAACGCGAAGGCGGTGGCGATCGAGTTCTCCAGCAGTTGGAGGCCGACGTCGCCGGGAGAGAGGGTGGCGGCCATGATGCCGGAGCCGACCACGGCGGTGACCAGCAGCGCGGTGCCGGTGAACTCGGCCAGCAGGCGCCGCCGGAGTGCGATGGTCATCGGTCTGTTCTCTCCCATGGTTGAACGCCCCGGGCCGGGTGCCGGTCGGGGGGGGTTATCGGATGGTGGGGACGTGCAGTTCGTCGAGCAGGCGACGAACCCGGCGTTCGATCTCGTCGCGGATCGGCCGCACGTCGGCGAGGTCGAGGCCGGCCGGGTCGTCGGCATCCCAGTTCTCGTAGCGGGTGCCGGGGAAGACGGGGCAGGCGTCGCCGCAGCCCATGGTCACGACCACGTCGGCGGCGCGGACCACCTCGTCGGTCCACGGCTTGGGGAACTCCTCGGCGATGTCGATGCCGCGTTCGGCCATCGCGGCGACGGCGGAGGGGTTGATCTCGATGCCGGGTTCGCTGCCGCCGGACCAGGCGATCGCGTGGTCGCCGGCGAGGTGGGTGAAGAAGCCCAGCGCCATCTGGGAGCGGCCGGCGTTGTGCGTGCACAGGAACAGCACGACCGGCCGGCCGTCGCGGTGGTGTCCCTCGACCCGGGCCAGGGCCCGCAGACGCTGCCGGGCGAAGCGCTCGGCGAGCAGCGGAAGGTAGTTCGGGATGCTGGCGGCGGTGGCGAACTGGTCGTAGCTGCTGTGCAGGAACCGCTCGATGGTCTCGGTGCCGTAGATGCCGGTGAACTCCTCGGCGAGTCGGCTCGCTGCGGTGTGCAGGGCAAGTTGCTGGTCGAGGGTGATCTCCTGGTAGCGGGCGCTGGTGTCAGTCATCGGGTGCCTCTCAGGGTGGCGGTGGGTGCGAGGCGGTCGACGCGGTCGGCGAGGTCGGCGTAGGCCGTCTCGAACGCTTCGTCGGTGTCGACGCGGACCGGGTCCGGAACGGACCAGTGCAGGCGGGGGCGGACCGGTCCGGTGAGTTCTTCGTGGGCGTTGTCGCAGACGGCGATGACCAGGTCGTCGTCGCGGACGACGTCGTCGACGTGGGCGGTGCCGGTCGGGTCGAGATCGAGGGAGTGGCGGTGGGCCACCGCGATCGCGCGAGGGTGGACCCGTGGTGCCGGCTTGGTGCCGGCCGAGGCGGCGTCGCCGCTGGTGCGGCGCTTCCACAGCGCCGCGGCCAGCTGCGAGCGGGCGGAGTTGTGGGTGCACACGAAGACCACCCGACCGACACCCGCCAGCGGCGGCGGGGTGAGGGCGGCCAGGGCGGCCGGCTGGAGGCGCAGGTAGGTGCGCCGCCGGTCGCCCTCCGACCGGGCCCGCACGACGAGACCGGCCTCCGTGAGCACCTTCACGTGATGCGCAACGAGGTTGGTCGGCATGTCCAGGTCGTGGGCGATCTCCCCGGGGGAGGCGTCGCCCAGGGTGAGCGCGTCCACGATCGCCAGGCGCGCCGGATCGCCCAGGGCAGCGTGGACCCGGGCCCGGCCATGCAGGGAAGCAAGCTCAGCCTTCATTGAGTCAACTATCGCTGAGTGATGTGCCGATCGTCAAGCGGCGGCGTCACGGCCCGCACGGGCAGCGCCGAACCTGTGCACCGTGCTCGCTCGCCCGGACCCGTGTGCTCCGGCCTGGCCCGCTGTTTGGAATGCTTGGCACATGCCCGCACTTCCGGTGACGTTCAGCGAAGACGCCATCAACAGCTCGGTCAAGGTCCAGTTCGAAGCCTTCATCGACGAGCATCGCGACGCCCTCAACCGCTGCCTGGACGGGCTGACCGAGGAGGAGGCACGCCGGTCGCTGGTGCCCTCCAGGACGACGCTGCTGGGTCTGGTGAAGCACGCGACCGTCGTCGAGAAGGTCTGGTTCGACGAGGCCATCACCTGCCGGTCGCGCGCCGAGATCGGCATCCCCGCGACGCCCGACGAGTCGTTCATCCTCGATGACGACGACACCATCGCCAGCATCCGGCAGGCACATCGTGAGGCCTGCGAGGCGTCCCGCCGGGCGACGTCGACCCTCGGGCTGGACGACGTGCTCCAGGGCAACCGCCGCGGCCCGCTCCCGCTGCGCTGGGTGTACCTCCACGTGCTCCGCGAACTCGCCCAGCACTGCGGGCACGCGGACATCCTCCGCGAGCAACTCCGAGCCGGCTAGCCAACCTCCGCCGGGCACCCGCCCCATCGGCTGGTCGGGGAGCCCGGCTCCGGACCGCCGACGCGGGGGGCGCCGGAGCCGGCCGCCCGGGGGCGGCGGAGCGTCGGTCGCCCGCCGTACGATCGCGGCATGGTGGACGGTGCGGTGCTGCTGTGGGTGCACGGCGGCGGGTGGCATTCGCGGGACACGACCGACGTGTCGCTCTTCGAGGAGCTGGGGATGCGGGTGGTGCAGGCCCGCTACCGGTTGAGCGGCGAGGCCACCTGGCCAGCGCAGCTCGACGACGTCCGTGCCGAGGCGCGCGCCGCGCGGCTGCCGGGCCGGCCGCTCGTCGTCGCCGGGGATTCCGCCGGCGCCCACCTGGCTCTGCAGGTCGGTCTGCGGGGCGTGGACGTTCCCGGCGACGTGGACGCCGTCCTGGCCCTGGAGCCACCGGTCGACCCGCTCGCGCCGGACTGGCCCCGCGGCCGGGCCGAGGGGAACCCGTGGCACCAGCTCCTCGGGCACCTGCCCGCGCCGGGCGACGCGGCCACCGTGGACTGCACGGTCACCACCCATGTGGGTGCGGGCACGCCGGTGCTGCTCGCCCACGGTCTCGACGACGCATCGGTCCCGGTGACGCAGACGCTGAACCTCGCCGCCGCGCTCGTCGCCGCCGGTCACCGCGTGCACGTGACGGTCGCCGACGGGGAGCACGGCCAGCTGGACCTGCGCCGGCCCGACCTGGCGGCCGCCGTACGCCGGTTCCTGGCTGAGGTCACCGCTGCCGTGCCGGTCCGGTGAGCCCTCCGATGCCATCGCCGGCGCGCATACTCGGCGCATGGTGGTGCGTGGGTCCGGAAGACCGACTCCCCGGTTGACGACGGAGGTCGAGGCGGTGCGCCGGGGCCGCGCCGAGCTGGCCGCCGGGTGCCGCCGGCCCGCCGAGGGGCAGGTCGTCGACGAGACTCCGGCCCGCGCGGTCGCCGCGTTGACGAGGGCGGCGGCGTGAGCGGGCACGTCGGGCGGGCCAGGTGAGCTACGCCGAGGTCGACGGCCTCCGGATCTGGTACGCCGAGCACGGTGCCGGCCGGCCGCTGGTGCTGCTGCACGGCGGCTTCGGCTCGACCGAGATGTTCGCCCCGCTGCTCCCGGCGCTGGCCGAGCGCCGCCGCGTGATCGCCGTGGACCTCCAGGGCCACGGCCGGACCGCGGACGTGGACCGCCCGCTGCGGTACGAGTCGATGGCCGACGACGTAGCCGCCCTGATCGTGCACCTCGGCCTGACCGGGGTGGACCTGCTCGGGTACTCGCTCGGCGGCGGCGTGGCCCTGCGGGCCGCGATCCAGCACCCCGGCCTGGTCGGCCGGCTCGTGCTGGTCTCCGCGCCCTGCCGGCGGCAGGGCTGGTACCCCGAGGTGCTGGCCGCCATGGCCCGGCACGACGAGACGACGGGCGAGCGGATGCGCGGCAGCCCGATGCACCAGCTCTACACGCGGGTGGCGCCCCGGCCGGCGGACTGGCCCCGGCTGTGGGCGAAGTCGGGTGAGCTGCTGCGCCGCGAGTACGACTGGTCGCCCGAGGTGGCCGCCCTCACCCTGCCCACCCTGCTCGTCTTCGCCGACGCCGACTCGGTCACCACGGCGCACATGGTGGAGTTCTTCGGGCTGCTCGGCGGCGGTCACCGGGACGCCGGCCGGGACGGCACCGACCGGCCGGCCGCGCGCCTGGCCGTGTTGCCCGGCCTCACCCACTACGACATCCTGGGGTCGCCCGCGCTGCCCGCCGCCGTCCTGCCGTTCCTCACGCACCCGGCCGTCGCGCCGGGGTGACGGTCAGCGGAGGCGAGCGGCCACCCAGGGCGGCAGGGCGTCGACCGGGTGCGAGGACAACGGCGTCAGTGCTCCGCCCCCGGGCGCCGCCGGCGGACACCCGGGCGGTCCGCCTCCCGCTCCGATGGCAGAAGCGGTTCCGCGTCGGCTCGGACGCTCCCGCGTACCCCGGATGTGGTACCCGCCGGGCGTCGGGCGAACGGGGCAGGACTGTTCCGCGGCGTACCGGGAAAAACGCCCGGGACGCACCTGGGGAGGAGCGACGGATGACGCGTGGCGCCGGCTTGACCATCGGGGTGCTCGGCTCGTACGGCGGGCGGAACCTCGGCGACGAGGCCATCCTCACCGGCCTCCTGGCCGACCTGCGGGAGCAGGAGCCGAACGCCCGGATCATCGTCTTCTCACGGAACCCCGCCCACACCCGGGTGGCCCACCCGGACGTGGAGGCGGTCCCCTGGGAGGGCGTCAGCCGCAACGACTCGTCCGTCGTGCTCGCGCAGCTCGACCTGCTCATCCTGGGCGGCGGCGGCATCCTCTACGACCGCGAGGCGCGCCGCTACCTGCGCGTCGTCCGGGTGGCCCAGGAGCGGGGCCTGCCGCTGCTGACGTACGCGGTGGGGGTCGGCCCGCTCAGCGAGACCGTGGACACGGGGATGGTGCGCGAGACCCTGGCCGGTGCCACCCAGGTGACCGTGCGGGACCAGGAGTCCCGGATGGTGCTGGAGGAGGCCGGCCTGCTGAACCCGATCACGGTCACCGCCGACCCGGCTTTCCTGCTGGAACCCGAGGACTTCCCCGAGCAGTTGCTGCGTGAGGAGGGCGTGCCGGCCGGCACGCGGCTGGTGGGCATGAGCGTACGGGAGCCCGGCCGGGCCGCCGAACGGCTCGACATCGACGGTTATCACCGGCTGCTGGCGCAGATCGGCGACTTCCTCGTGCAGCGGATCGACGCGTACGTCCTGTTCGTCCCCATGGAGCGGGACGACATCCGGCACTCGCACGGGGTGCTGTCGCACATGATCGCCGCCGAGCGGGGGCGGATCCTGCACGGCACGTACTCACCTCAACAGGTGCTCGGCCTGATGCGCCACTTCGACCTGGCGGTCGGCATGCGGCTGCACTTCCTGATCTTCGCCGCGATGGTCGGCACCCCGTTCCTGCCGCTGCCGTACGCCGGCAAGGTCTTCGACCTGGCCCAGCGGCTCGGCGTGCCGGCGCTGCGGGGCGTGGAACGGGAGGTGGAAGGCCCGCTGCTGGCGGAGGTCGACCGGCTGTGGGACGAGCGGGAGCAGCGCGCCGACGCCACCGCCCGGCGGGTCGCCGACGTGTGCGAGGAGGCCCGCGGCACCTCGCAGGTCACCCGGGCCGTGCTGGAGAGCCTCCGGGCCCAGTCCATGATCCGCGTCGGCGCCTGAACGTGCCGTGCCGGCTGACCGGACCGCCGATCAGCCGCCGCGGGTCCACCGCCGGCTCAGACCGCCGGGCCGCGCCAGCAGTAGCGCCACCGGTCGCCCGCGCCCTCCACCGTCTCCAGCTCGTAGATCTCCGCCTCCGCGAGCCCGCCGTCGCCCAGATGGTGGTGGGTGAGTGGCGGCCGGCCGTTCGGGTCCAGCTCGACGGTGACGCTCTGCCCGTCGGCCGCGCCACCGACCAGGGGGATCTCCGCGGTTGATGCCATGCGCCCATCCTGCCCCGAGCCGCGTACCCGCGCAGCGGAAGCGCCCGCCGCGCTCAGGCGGGACGGGGGAGCAGGGCGGGCGGGTACTCCATGCCGTCGTGGGTGCAGGCGGCGGCCGCGACGCGGGCCGCGTACGCCGCCGCGTCGGCCAGCGCCGCGCCGCGCAGGCGGGCGGCGATCAGGCCCGCCGCGAAGGCGTCACCGGCGCCGTTCGTGTCGACGACCGGCGCGGGCGGCGCCGCGGCGGGTACCCGGGTCGGCGCCCCGCCGGCCGGGTGCACGTCGGCGCCGTCGCCGCCACGGGTGACCACGACCGTCCGAGGTGCCAGGCCCGCCGCCACCGTACCGGCGCGGTCGTCCAGCCGGACCGCGCTGACGAAGACCAGGTCGGCGGCCTCCGCGAACGGTAGGTGGTACGGGTTCGCGCCGTCCCAGTCGTGCAGGTCGGTGGAGAGCGCGGCCCCCTCGGCGAGCGCGGCCCGCACCTCGGGCAGCAGGTCCCGCGCCCAGTCCATGATCGAGACGTGGACGTGCGCCGCGCCCCGGATCAGCGCCGCCAGCTCCGCCGGCGGGAACGGCGCCGGCCCGGACCACGGCCGGGGGTCGTAGAGCGAGCTGCGCCGCCCGGCCGCGTCGACCAGGTTCACCGACCGTCGCGTACCGGCCGGGGCGTCGGCCAGCACGGCCCGTACGCCGGTGCGCCCCAACGCCGCCCGTACCACGTCGCCGGTCGGGTCGGCGCCGAGCACGTCCACCACCGTCACGCGCAGACCGAGCGCGTGCGCGGCGAGGGCGACACCCGCCCCGGTGTTGCCGATCCGCAGGTCGATCGGATCGACGGTGAAGGAGTCGGCGGCGGGCAGCGGAAGCGCCGGGACCCGGACCCGCACGTCCACCCCGAGGCCCCCGATCACGAGCAGGTCGTCCACGGCGGCGACGATAGCCGGTCGGGGCCGCCTATCCTGGGCCCGGGCGTCGACGAGGGGGAGCGCGTGCTGGTCATCCACGGGTCGTGGCGGCCCGGCACCGGGCTCGCCGTCTGGGCGGAGGACAGCACGCTCCCGCCCCATCCCCCGCGCCGTCCCGGCCGGGCACCCCGGGAACGTCCGCATCCGTTCGCCGCCGACCACGCCGCGCTCGCCGCCGCCCTGGCCGAGGTGGCCGAGCCGACCGCGCTCGGTACGGCCCTGCTCACCCTGCCCACCCGCTCCGGCTCGCCGCTCGACTCGCCGGAACTGGTCCGCACCGGGCCCGTCGAGCCGGTCCGCGGGCCGGTCACCCTCGCCGGGTGGCGGGTCCCCGTCCTGGCGTACGCCCCGGATACCGCCCTGGCCCTGCTGCGCCGGGTCGGCGACGTGGCGGTGGCCGGGGCGACCCTGCGCCACCTCGCCGAGCTGGCGGACTTCGCCGCCGACCTGGCGGCCCGGGGCCGCGTCCTGCCCGGTGTCCTGCCGCTGGCGGGGGCCGGGGTTGCCGAGCCCGGCCGGCCGGGCGGGGAACCGGCCCGGCCGCGCGGGGCGCGATCGCGCCGGCCGGCCGGGCCGGAGCCGGCGCAGTCGGCCGAGTTGGCGGCGGTCGACCCGACGGGCCCGGACGTGACCGCGGGGCGGTCGACCGGGCCGGGCGGGCCGGCCGCCAACGCGCGGGCGGTGTGGCGGCCCCTGCTTACCGGTACGGACGCCGCCTGGGCCCGCTCGCTCGCGCTGGCCCTGCCGCCGGCCGCCCGGGCCACCGTGGAGGTCCTGCTCGATCCACTCGACGCCGCCGGCATCGTGGGGTCCGGCGGGGCGGGATCAGCCGACGCCGCCGGCATCGCGGCGGTGGGCGGTCCGGACCCGACGCGGGACGACGGTGGGTCCGCGAGCGGGACCGCCGTCGCGCGGGCGGGCGGGTGGCCCGCCGGCCGGGACGGTGACGGGTGGGCCCCGGGGGAGTTGGTCGCCGACGCGCTCGACGCGCTCACCGACGCCGCCGTGCGGGCCGCGCTCGCCGACGCCGTGCTCGCCAAGGGCGTACGCCGGCTCGGTGCGGTGCCGGCGTGGCTCGCCGCGCTCAGCGGCCCGCACCGCGACTTCGCCGCCGACCCGGCGGCCCTGGCGACACTCCGCGACGAGCTGGACGCCTGGCAGCGCGACGCCGCGGGCGGCGCGGTCCGGGCCAGTTTCCGCCTGGTCGAGCCGTCCCTCGACGAGGTCACCGAGCCGGTCACCGTGGTGCCGGCGGACGCCTCGGTCCAGGCTCGAACCGGCGGGCTCTGGCGGGTCGAGTTCGGCCTCCAGGCCGCCGACGAGCCGAGCCTGCACGTCGACGCTGGGCGGATCTGGCACGAGCCGGAGACCGTCACCGGGTTGGTCAGCCCCGAGGAGACGCTGCTGGCGGAGCTGGGCCGGGCCAGCCGGCTCTGGCCGGAGCTGGATGCGGCGCTGCGGACCGCCACGCCGGAGGCGCTGGTCCTGGACGTGGAGGGCGCGCACCGGTTCCTCCGGGAGGGTGCCCCGGTGCTGCACGCGGCCGGGTTCGCCGTGCTGCTGCCGTCGTGGTGGCAACGCCCGTCGTCCCGGCTCGGCGCCCGCCTCCAGGCGCGCAGCCGGACCGCTCCGGGCACCGTCGCCGGGGCCGGCGGCGGTGTCGGGCTGGACGCGCTGGTGGACTACCGGTGGGAGGTGTCGCTCGGCGACCACCCGCTGACCGCCGACGAACTGGCGTCCCTCGCGGCTCTGAAGACACCGCTGGTACGCCTGCGCGGCCGCTGGGTCGAGCTGGACCCGAAGCGTCTCGCCGCCGGCCTGCGGCTGCTCCGCTCGGCCGGCGAGCTGACCGTCGGTGACCTGCTGCGCCTCGGCCTGTCCGACGCCGAGACGGACGCGCTGCCCGTGCTGGATGTCAGCGCCGACGGCGCGCTGGGCGACCTGCTGGCCGGCACGGTGGAGCGGCGGCTCACCCCGCTGGACGCGCCGCCGTCGTTCCGCGGCACGCTGCGCCCGTACCAGCGGCGGGGACTGGCCTGGCTGTCCTTCCTCCAGTCACTCGGCCTGGGTGGGGTGCTCGCCGACGACATGGGTCTCGGCAAGACGGTCCAACTGCTCGCCCTGCTCGCGGGCGACCCGCCGGACGCCGGCCCGACCCTGCTGGTCTGTCCGATGTCGCTGGTCGGCAACTGGCAGCGGGAGGCGGCGACGTTCGCGCCCGACCTGCGCGTCCACGTCCACCACGGCGCCGAGCGTGCCCGGGGGGACGCGTTCGCCGACGCCGTGCACGCGGCGGACGTGGTCCTCACCACCTACACCGTGGCCGCCCGCGACGCCGTCGACCTGGCCGGCATCGATTGGCACCGGGTGGTGGTGGACGAGGCGCAGGCCATCAAGAACGCCTCCACCCGGCAGGCCGAGGCGGTCCGCGCGCTGCCCGCCCGGCACCGGATCGCCGTCACCGGCACCCCGGTGGAGAACCGGCTCGCCGACCTCTGGTCGATCATGCAGTTCGCCAACCCGGGCCTGCTCGGCCCGGCGGCGACGTTCAAGAAGCGGTACGCCGAGCCGATCGAGCGGCACGGCGACACCGACGCCGCCGAGCGGCTGCGCCGGATCACCGGCCCCTTCGTCCTGCGCCGCCTCAAGACCGACTCCTCGATCATCTCCGACCTGCCGGAAAAGCTGGAGATGGAGGTCGTCTGCAACCTGACCGCCGAGCAGGCCGCCCTCTACCGGGCGGTGGTCGACGACATGATGGCGCGGATCGAGTCCAGCGACGGCATCGAACGCCGGGGGCTCGTGCTGGCCGCCATGACCCGGCTCAAGCAGGTCTGCAATCACCCGGCTCACCTGCTGCGCGACGGCTCCGCCCTGGACGGTCGCTCCGGCAAGCTGGCCCGGCTGGAGGAGATCCTCGACGAGGTCCTCGCCGCGGGGGAGAAGGCCCTCCTCTTCACCCAGTACGCGGAGTTCGGCGGCATGCTGCGCGCCCACCTGTCGGCCCGCTTCGGCCGGGAGACGCTGTTCCTGCACGGGGGCGTCGGCAAGGCCGACCGGGACGCGATGGTGACCCGGTTCCAGTCCCCGGACGGTCCGGCGCTGTTCGTCCTGTCGCTTAAGGCCGGCGGCACCGGGCTCACCCTCACCGCCGCCAACCACGTCGTGCACGTCGACCGCTGGTGGAACCCGGCGGTGGAGGACCAGGCCACCGACCGGGCGTTCCGCATCGGCCAGCGCCGGCGCGTCCAGGTCCGCAAGTTCGTCTGCGCCGGCACGGTGGAGGAGAAGGTCGCGGCGCTGATCGCCGACAAGCGCCGCCTCGCCTCGACGGTCGTCGGCACCGGCGAGCAGTGGGTCACCGAGCTGTCCACCGCCCAACTGCGCGACCTGTTCCGTCTGGAGGCCGGGGCGGTGGTCGAGTGAGCCCGCGAGCCGGTGGCGGCACGACCGATCGCGGTGGCGACGGCGTCCCCGGGCGGTTCGCCGACTACGGGCCGCCCCGCAAGGTCGAGGGTGGACTCCGGGCGCGCAGCACCCGCGGCGCGATCGGCCGGTCCTGGTGGTCGCGGCGCTTCCTGGAGGTGCTGGAGTCGTTCGCCCTCGGTACCCGCCTCACCCGGGGCCGGTCGTACGCGCGCGCCGGCCAGGTGGTCCGCCTCGACGTGGCGCCCGGCGAGGTGACGGCCGTCGTGCAGGGCTCCCGCGCCCGCCCGTACGACGTGCGCATCGCGCTGCCGGCCTTCCCGCCCGAGCTCTGGGCGCGGCTGGAGGCGGACCTCGCGGCGCAGGCGTTCTTCAGTGCCCGCCTGCTCGCCGGGGATCTTCCGGCCGAGCTGGAGGAGTTGTTCGCCGCGGCCGGCGCGCCGCTGTTCCCGGCCGGCGTCGCCGAGCTGAAACAGCGGTGCAGCTGCCCCGACGCCGCCGTCCCCTGCAAGCACCTCGCGGCGACCTTCTACCTGCTCGCCGAGGCGTTCGACGCCGACCCGTTCCAGTTGCTGCACTGGCGGGGCCGGCACCGGGACGAGCTGCTCGACCGGCTGCGGGTCCTGCGCGGTGGCGTGGCCGGTCCCCCGGCCGTCCGGTCCGCCCCGGACGGTCCGCGTACCACTGTGGAGGTTCCGCCGGTCGGTACCGCGCGGGCGGTCACCGGGCTGCCGCCGGCGCCGCTGGCCGAGGCGGTGGACCGGTTCTGGTCCCCGCCGGTGCCGCTGCCCGACCGGCCACCCACCCTGATGACCGGGCCGGACCTGGTGCTCCGTCAGCTCGGCGCGCCCGCTCCCGCCATCGGCGGGCCGGGGCTGGTGGAACGGCTGCGCCGGGCGTACCGGCGGCTGGCTGACTGACCGGCGGAAGGACCGGCGTCGCCCGTCGTGGCGTCACAGCCAGCGCTGTCGGAAACGCCACATGACCGCGGCGTTGGCCACCAGGACCACCGCGCAGATCGCGCCGGCCAGCCGTCCGGCCAGTACGGTCGTCGCCGGCAGTGCCGCCCAGAGAACGATGGTCAACAGCATCAGCCACCGGCCGCGACGTCCCCGTGCGCGGTTGTCCAGTCGGGCGAAGAACGCCGGGTCGCTCTCCCGGAGGTGGCGGGTGATCTGCTCGAACCTGCGCTGATCCTCTTTGCTGAGCATGTGCCTTCCCCTCACGCGTTCAGCAGCGGTTCGGCGGCATACCCGCTGCGGCGGCGGCTCACGCTCCCCTGTTACCGCCTGTTTGCGGTCGCGGGCCTCGCCGCGCGGAAACCGCCCGGGCCGCGCTCGGGATCGCGCGAACCGCCGGCGTGGGAACGGCGACGCACGGTGCGCGGGGTGGCCGTTCCGGGGCTCTTGAGGACCGGGTTATCCGAACCTTAAGTTTGCCTGTGCCGTTGAACGGTGCTATCAGCGCCGCGTGCGCCGGAAACGTTACGCGCGTGCCCGGCCCGCCCGCGTCGGCCCTGCTCGGGACCGTCTGTCCGGTGCCGGTCGGCCGCCGGGGCGGCTCCGGGGCGCTGAGGGCCGTCTTAAGTGCCGGTTGGGGGCCGTCCGACGCTGCTTGAAGGCCTCTCACCCCTTGGCTACCTTGCCGTAGCAACCCCCCAGGCATCAGCCGTCGCACCCGTATCCTGCCCGGTCACGGTCGTTGCGGCGCAGCAGAAACGGATTGGTACATGGCCGACCAGAATGTGCCACCACCACACCGATCGTGGGACGACCGCGGGTGGGACGGGCGACCGCACCCCGAGGCGTACCGCGACGAGTACGCGTCCACCCCGTACGCCTACGACGCGCCCCAGTCGCCGGCCCCGCAGGGCCCCCAGTGGGTCGGCCCGAACGGCTTCGGGCCATCTGTCACGCCGGCCCGCACCCCCGGCGCCGGACTGCCTACCCTGGACGACGGCGGTGAACCCGGCCGCCCGGTGGGCCGCCGCAAGGCGCTCGCCGCACTCGGCGGCACCGCCGCGGTGGTCGCCGGTGGCGCCGCGCTGGCGATGACACCGCAGGTGCGGGGACTCTTCGGTGACGACGTGGTGGCCGGCGACGCCACCGGCACCCAGGTGACCGACGGCACCGCCGCCCGCCCCAGTGGGCAGCAGCCGAGCACGGTGCGCACCTACACCGAGCAGAACGAGAGCTACATGGGCTCGCGGGCCGGTGCGGCGCTGAAGAAGAACAACCCGGCCGGCGGCCGGACGTTCTCCGGGCCGGCGGCCGCCGCCGCGGAGACCCCGGTGACCGTCAAGACGGTCCTCGCCAAGGACCCGATCCTGCACCTGGCCCGGCGGGCCACCTTCGGCGTGACCCCGAAGGTCCTCGCCGACATCAAGGACCGGGGCATCGACGGCTGGCTGCGCTGGCAGCTCGACCCCGACAAGGTCGCCCCGACGAAGGCCGAGCTGAAGCTCGCCGAGCTGCCCACCCTCAAGCTCAGCACCGACCAGCTGCGCGCGCAGCGCGACCAGCTCAACGAGCGGGGCGCCCAGCCGGAGCGGGAGATGGTCGACGCCACCATCGCCCGGCAGATCTGGTCGGACCGCCAGCTGTACGAGGTCATGGTCGACTTCTGGAACGACTTCCTGCACGTCGCGGCCGACTTCGACGGCGGCGAGGTGTACCGGAACTCCTTCGACCGGGACGTGGTGCGGCCGCACGCCCTGGGCAGCTACCCGGACATGCTGCTCGCCGCGAACCGGCACCCCGCGCTGCTGCTCTACCTCAACCAGAACGACTCCCGCGCCGACGCGGTCAACGAGAACCTCGCCCGGGAGAACCTGGAGCTGTACTCGGTGGGCGTCGACGGCGGCTACACCGAGAAGGACGTCCGGCAGGCGGCCCTGCTCCAGACGGGACGCGGCGTCGCCGACGGCAAGTACGTCTTCCGCCCGGAGCGGCACTACGTCGGCAAGGTGAAGATCCTCGGCTTCACCCACGCCAACAACTCGAAGGACCCGAAGAAGGCCGAGGCGGCGATCGACGCGTACCTGACGTACATCGCCCTGCACCCCTCGACGGCGAAGTACGTCGCCCAGAGCCTGGCCACCCGGTTCGTCTCGGACACCCCGCCGAAGTCCCTCGTGGACCGGCTGGCGAAGACGTACCTGACCAACAAGGGCATGGTCAAGCCGCTGCTGATGACCCTCTTCAGCTCCTCGGAGTTCTGGGCCGCGGTGGGGCAGAAGGTCCGCCGGCCGATGGAGTACCTCGTCGCCACGTACCGGGCGCTCGGCGTCTCGCCGGAGGCGTCGCCGGGCCACGACAACCGCGACAACCGGCGCACCCCGTTCGGCCGGGGCCTGCGGCAGATCCAGGACAAGATGCGCGAGCTGGGCCAGTACCCGATGGGCCAGCCCACCCCGGACGGCTACCCGGACGTCTACGTCGCCTGGACGTCGGCCGGGACGATGGTCAACGGCTGGAACGAGGCCGGCGAACTCGTCGCGGCCCGCCGTACCGTCTTCACGTACACGAAGCCGGAGAAGCTGGTGGCCCGACCGCCGGCGACCGCCGGGGCGTACGTGGACGCGCTCGCCCAGCGGCTGGTCGGCCAGAAGCTGAGCGCCAAGGAGAAGTCGCTGATCCTCGGCATCGCCGGCCTGTCGGCCGGCGCCCGGGTGGACGCGACGTTCAACGGGGCCGTCACCGCCGTCGCGCGGGCGATCCTCGCTTCCCCCCAGCACCACCTCCGGTGAGGCCTCCGATGGAGAAGACCGTGTACTCGTACCCCCTGCACCCCGACTGCCCCGACGTGCGGCGGCTGGCCGACAACCCGGCCGAGGCGCTGCTGCGGGCGGAGGCCGACATCGTCGCCGCCGAGAACGCCGCCGAGCGGGACCGTTACCGTCGCCTGGAGGAACTGGAGGAGGCGCAGCAGGACGGCCGCGGCGTCACCCGCCGGACCTTCGTGGCCGGTGCCGCCGCCACCGCCACCGCCCTGGCCACCGCACAGTTCGTCACCACGTCGGCGTCGTTCGCGGCGACGAAGACCGGCACCCTGATCCACGTCTTCCTCTACGGCGGGCTGGACGGTCTGAGCCTGGTCGCACCGGCCGACGACCCGGTGCTCGCCCGGGCCCGCCCGGACCTGCTGCTCGCCGACGACTCCCTGGCCGTCGGCCGCGGTTTCAAGCTGACCAGCGCGTTCAAGCCGCTCGAACCGTGGCTGCGCGCGGGCAACCTCGGCTTCGTGCCCGGCGTCTCCGACGAGCGCCTGTCCCGCAGCCACTTCCAGGCCGCGGATGCCTGCAACCTCGGCGGCCTGCCCGGTGAGACCGGTGGCCGGGGCTGGCTGGACAGCCTGGTCGACGCGCTCGGCAAGGGCACCGCGTTCCGCAGCGTCGGCATCGGCAGCACCCTGCCCCGCTCGCTGGTCGGCACGAACGGCGCGCTGTCGTTGAACAGCGTCGGCTCGTTGCGGCTCAACGGCGAGGAGAAGTACCGCGCGGCGACCGAGAAGGCGATCCGTGGCCTGTTCACCGGGATCAACCACCCGGTCGAGGAGGCGGTCCAGGACGGCCTCGGCGCGCTGGCCACCGCGCAGCGGCTCGCCGCGAAGCCGTACCAGCCGGCGGAGGGCGTCGAGTACCGGGGCGTCGGCCGTGCCTTCCAGCAGCTCGCCCAGCTCATCAAGGGCGGCGCCAACGTCCGCGTCGCCACCGTCGGCATGGGTGGCTACGACACCCACGAGAACCAGGGCACCCGCGACGGCGGCCAGCTGCACCGGCGGCTGGGCGAGCTCGCCTCGGCGATGGCCGCCTTCTTCACCGACCTCGGCGACCTGGCCGCCGACGTGACGATCATGGTGTCCAGCGAGTTCGGCCGGCGCGTCGCCTCCAACGGCGGCGGCACCGACCACGGGCACGGCGGCGTCATCACCGTCCTGTCCGGCCGCAAGCTCGCCGGCTCCCTGCTCGGCACCTGGAACGGGTTGAACCAGCTCGACTCCGGCGACGTACCCGAGTACAACAACATGTTCAACGTCTACGGGTCCGTGGCGCAGGGCCGGTTCGGGCTCACCAACGCGGAGGTGGCGAAGATCTTCCCGCGGATGAAGTACGCCCCGATGAAGCTGTACGCGTGACGTACCCCCGTACCCACGCCACCGGCCGCCGGGCCGGGACGACACCGTCCCGGGCCGGCGGCCGGCCGGCTGCCGACGTACGCCCCCAGGTGCCGCCGCGGCGCGGACCCGGCGGCCGGCGGGTGCTGGCCGCGCTGCTCGTGCTCGGCCTGCTCGCCAGCGTGCTGCCCTGGTGGCTGGACACCCCCGCCGGCTCCCTGAAGACCACCGCCGCGACCCTCACCGCCGCCGGGCGGATCACCGGCCTCGTCGCCGGCTACCTGCTGCTCGTGCAGGTGCTGATGATGAGCCGGCTGCCGGTGCTGGAGCGCCGGATGGGCGGCGAGCAGATCGCCCGCTGGCACCGCGACCTCGGCGCCACCCTGCTGGTCGCGGTGCTCGCGCACGCGGCGCTGATCCTGGTCGGGTACGCCGACCTGGAGGACAACCCGGTCCTCACCGAGGCGGGCGTGCTGCTGCGCGACTACGAGGACATGGTCTCCGCGTTCGCCGCCGCCGGCGTGCTGGTGCTGATCGGCTTCACCAGCGTCCGGGCGATCCGCCGGGTGCTGCCGTACGAGCTGTGGCACGCGCTGCACCTGTCCAGCTACCTCGCGCTGCTGCTCGGCTTCGGCCACCAGTTCAGCAACGGTGCCCAGCTCTTCCGGTCCGGCCCGGTCCGCACCCTGTGGATCGCCATGTACGTCGTGGTCGTCGCGGCCCTGGTCTGGGGCCGGGTGGTCGCGCCGCTGGCGTTCAACCTGCGGCACCGGCTGCGGGTGGCCGACGTGGTCGCGGAGAGCCCGGACACGATCTCGATCTACCTGACCGGGGAGCGGCTGGGCGAGCTGGACCTGCTCGGCGGCCAGTTCTTCCGCTGGCGGTTCCTCACCCGCGGCTGCTGGTGGCAGTCGCACCCGTTCTCCGTCTCGGCCGCCGCCAACGGCCGCTGGCTGCGGCTCACCGTCAAGGTGGTCGGCGCGTACACCCGGGACCTCCGCGACCTCGACCCGGGGACGCCCGTCTGGGCGGAGGGACCGTCCGGCACGTTCACCGCCGCTCACCGGACCGGCGACCGGGCGCTGCTGATCGCCGGCGGTAGCGGGATCACGCCGATCCGGGCGATGCTCGAGGAGCTGCCACCGGGCTCGGCGCTGATCTACCGGGCCCGCACACCGGCCGACGTGCTGCTGCACCGGGAACTGGACTGGCTCGCCCAGGCCCGGGACGTGCGGATCTGGTACGTCATCGGCTCCCGGAACGACCCCGGTCCCCGCCAGGTGCTCACCCCGGACGGGCTGCGCGGGCTGGTCCCCGACCTCGTCCGCCGGGACGTCTACCTGTGCGGGCCGCCCGGCCTGGTCGCGCAGTCCCTGGGGGTGCTGCGCCAGGCCGGCGTGCCGCGCCGGCAGGTCCACCTCGCCACCTTCGAGTTGTAGGAAGGGCATGTCCATGCGTCGCGCCCTGCTCGCGATCACCGGCCTGGCCGCCAGCACCACCGCGATGGTGGTGCTGAAGAGCGGCCCGGGCGCCGGCCCGGTCGCCCAGGAACTGCCCGTCGAGGGGCGGCCGGTGACGCCCGCTCCCGCCGGGCCGGCCCCGGCCGACGGCGGCGCCGCCGAGCCCGAGGCGTCCACGTCGGGCGCCGCCACGTCGCCCCGGCCCAGCCGCAGCGCCACCCGCGCCCCCGCGACGCGCCCCACCTCCAATGCGCGGGTGCCGTCCGCCCCGCGGACGAGCAGCACGCCGGCCCGGCCGACCACGCGGACCGTGACCGGGCCGGTGGTGGAGAACGAGTACGGAGCGGTGCAGGTCCAGATCACCCTCTCCGGCTCGCGAATCGTCGACGCGGTGGCGCTGGAGCTGCCGGAGGAGACGGCCCAGTCCGACCAGCGCAGCCAGCAGGTGGACGATCGGTACAGCGGCACGTCGGGGCTGGTGGTGCAGCAGCAGGGCGCGGACCTCGACACCGTGTCCGGGGCGACGGCCACCAGCGACTCGTACCGGCAGTCGCTGCAGGCCGCGATCGACCGGGCGAACTAGGGCCTGTGCCGACGTCACCGTCCGGCCACGCCGGGGCCTCGGCGCCGGCCCTGGTCCCGGCGTCGCCGGCCCGGCCCGGCCTGCGCCGGGTCGAGCAGGTCATGGGTACGCCGATCAGCCTCGACCTCGCCGACGACCTGCCCCGCGCCGAGCTGGACGAACTGGCCGACGAGGTCTTCCGCTGGCTCCGGGAGGTGGACGCCCGGTTCAGCACGTACCGGGCCGACAGCGAGGTGTGCCGCTTCGACCGGGGGGAGCTGCTGCTGTCGGAGGCGTCGGCGGACCTGCGGCTGGTGCTGGAGCGCTGCGCCGACCTGTGGGGCGCCACCGACGGGTTCTTCGACGCGTACGCCACCGGCGGCCTCGACCCGTCCGGCTACGTCAAGGGCTGGGCCGCCCAGGTCGCCTCGGACCGGCTGCTCGCCGCCGGTTCGGCCAACCACTGCCTCAACGCGGGCGGCGACGTACGCGTGCGCGGGTTGTCCGCCTCCGGCCGGCCGTGGCGGGTCGGCGTCCGGCACCCGTGGGACCCGATGGCCACCTGCCTGGTGCTGACCGGCTCCGACCTGGCCGTCGCCACGTCCGGCGGCTACGAGCGTGGCCACCACGTGCTCGACCCGCGCCGGGGGGCGCCGGCCCGGGGACTGCGGTCGGTCACCGTGGTCGGCACCGACCTGGGGCTCGCGGACGCGTACGCCACGGCGGCCGTCGCCATGGGCGGGGCCGGCGTGGGCTGGCTCGACCGGCTGGCCGGCCACCGGCACGCGATCGTCACCGACGACGGCCGCCTCCTGCACTCGACGGGCCTTCCCCTGGCACCCTGATCCGGCCCGTCGGTGGCTGGACTCAGCGGGCGGGGCGGCGGGTGCCCGCGGGGCGGGAGCCGAGTGGACGGGGCCGGCCGGGACGGGAGCCCGCCGGTCGGGTGCCGGCCCAGCGGTACCGGGGCCGGTGGTGGCGTGGCGGCTCGGCGCCGCCCGGCTCGCGCCTGGTGTCGTCGGTGGACATGCAACCCCCCGCTCGTGGCGCGTCCGCGCCGTCACCAGGTCCAACGAGCCGGACCGCCCGGACGACGCTGCCGTCCGCGGGCTCACCTGGCCGACCGTCGGGGCGACGCTGCGGGCCGCGGGCGGCCGGCCGGCGCTGCGTCTCAGCGGCCCCGGCGGGGCAGTGGCAGGTGACCCGGGAGCAGTTCGGCGACGAGCGTGACCCCGCTCGCCTGTAACTCCCCGATCAGGGTGTTCTGCAACAGGTACGAGTCGGGCAGTTGCCAGCGCGCCTGCTCCGGCGCGACCACCCAGCGGACGGTGCCCTCGGGCAGCCGGGTCGGGGGCGCCGGGATCCACGAGCCCGGCCCGTGCCGGACGACGTGGAAGCAGTGGTCCAGTTCGGGTCGCAGCGGGTCGCCGGGGCGGACCAGGAACATCCAGCGACCGGTGGGGGTGGCCAGCACCGGCCCGCGGACGGCGAGGCCCGCCGGATGGTTCTCCATGGCCGCGAGCACCTGCCGGCCGAGGTGCGCCGGCACCTCCAGCACGTCGAACGCCCGGCCGGTGGGGAGCAGCACCCCGTGCGGACGGGCGCGCCACCACGTCGCCACCCGGGCCGGGTCGGCGCTCGCGGCGTGCTCCCAGTCCTCCAGGGCCGGGTGGCAGCCGACGGTGGGGCAGCCGGCCCGGCCGCACACGAAGCGGCTGCGGGCCAGGCACGCACCGGGCGTCACCTCCCAGCCGTGCAGCGCGTAGCGTACGGCGACCCGGCGCAGCCGTACCCGCTCCAGAGGCGACAGTTGAGCGACGCGTGGTCCGACATTCCCCCACATGTGTGCGATCTCCCCTCGTCGGACCCGGCCGGTGCACAGGTGGCACGTCGAACACCGTCACTGCCGTAACCCGCGGTCGTTGAGTTGACGAACGGCTGATGCAACTTGCACGAAAACTACGAGGATCAGCCGTACGGCTGACGCACACACTGTGCGACCAGCGAAAACCTGAACACGAAGCGTCGCGCCCGAGGAGAACCCCCGGCCCACCGGCCGGTGTGGACGGTACAGGGGAGGGATGGGGAGATGGACGAGTTACCCATAGGGCGGCGGGTGGCCTACTGGCGGGGGCGGCGCAAGATGTCGCAGCAGGTCTTCGCGGACCGGCTGGGCAAGTCGAAGAGCTGGGTGGACAAGGTCGAGCGTGGAGTGCGCCGGCTCGACAAGTTCTCCGTCCTGTACGAGATCGCCGACATCCTCCAGGTCGACGTCCAACTGCTGCTCGGCAAGGACCCGGAGCGGCGTACCGACGCGTTGAACTGCATCGACCAGGTCGAGGTCCAGGAGATCCGGGCCGCCCTGGAGCGGTACGACTCGATGAGCGCCTACTTCGACGCGGCGCCGTACCCGCCGCCGCTGGCGGACATGCGCAAGGCCGTCACCCACGCCTGGCTGACCTACCAGTACGGCCGCTACGGGATGCTCACCCGGGCGCTGCCGAAGCTGCTGCGCGACGCGCAGGCGGCCGACGCCGGCTTCGGCGGGGACGACGGCCGGCAGGCGGCCCACCTGCTCGGGCAGGTCTACCAGATCGCCTCGTCGGTCCTGCGCAAGCTCGGGGAGTGCGACCTGGCCTGGCTGGCCGCCGACCGGTCCATGGCGGTCGCCCAGCGCGCGGACGACCCGCTACTGGCCGGCATCGCCACCACCCGGGTCTGCAACGCGCTCGTGGCGATGGGCCGGCCCCGCCCGGCCCTGGAGCTGAACGTCACGATCGCGAACCGGCTGGCGCCGGGCGGCGGCAACGACGCCTCGCCGGATCGCCTGTCGGTGTACGGCATGCTGCTGCTGCAGGGCGCGATGGCCGCCTCCCGGATCGGCGATTCGGCCACCGTGGACGACCTGCTGGGCGGCGCCGACGAGGCGGCCACCCTGCTCGGCGGCGACCAGAACCACTACTGGACGTCGTTCGGCCCGACCAATGTGGAGCTGCACCGCGCCGCGGCGGCCGTGGAGCTGGGCGACGGCGGCCGGGCGGTGGAGATTCACCAGCGCATCCCGGAGCCGGCCTTCAGCGGGCTGCTCCCCGAACGCCGGGCGCACCACCTGCTCGACATCGCGCGGGGCTTCGCCCAGGTCGGGGACGTGGCGAACGCCGGTGAGGTGCTCCTGCGCGGCGACCGGCTGGCCCCGTCGGAGATCCGCTGCCGTCCGATCGCCCACGAGGTGATGTCGGACATCCTGCGTCGCACACGTGGTGCGCCGCCTTCTCCGATCGCGGAGTTGGCTGAGCACATGGGAGTAGGGGTATGAGCGCGGAGCCGGTCTGATGGCCGGCCCGCACCAGAGTGAGCACCGCGAGGTGCTCTACGTCATCGTCTGCGGCTCGCCGCTGGCGCGGCACGTCGGCCGGCTCGTCGAGCTGGCCCAGCAGGACGGGTGGGAGGTCTGCGCGGTCACCACGCCGGACGGTGCGAAGTTCATCGACCGGCCGGCGCTGGCCGGCCAGACCGGGCACCCGGTGCGTACGCACTACAAGAACCCGGGCGACCCGGACGTCCTGCCGCCGGCCGACGCGATGATCGTCTGCCCGGCGACGGTGAACACGGTCAACAAGTGGGCGGCCGGCATCGCCGACACCCTGGCCCTCGGGCTCCTCGTCGAGGCCCAGGGGCTGGGGGTGCCGCTGGTGGCGGTGCCGTACACGAACACGGCGATGGCCGCGCACCCGGCGTTCCGGGCGGGTCTCGGCCGGCTGACCGAGTGGGGTGTGACCGTGCTGTTCGGCGACCACGTCGTCCCGTTGCACCCGCCGGGCTCCGGCGAGCGCCACCTGCACACCTTCCCCTGGGAGGTCGCGGTGGCCGCGCTGCGGGACCGGTCACCGGCGGCCTCCGCCGCCTGACGGACGGCGGTCGACCGCCGCTCGACCGCCGGCACGGGCACGATCACCAGGGCGGTGCCGGCGGCGCGACGGGTCGCGTCCGGGTGGCGACGCGCCCCGTCGCCGCCTGCGCCGGTAAGCTGGCCCGCCGTGAGCACTCCCGCACTCCCGCCGACCGTCGCCGACGTGGTGGCGGAGCTGGAGCGGCGCTACCCGCCGGCGTGGGCCGAGGAGTGGGACCGCGTCGGGCTGGTGCTCGGCGAACCGTGCGGGCCGGTCCGGCGGGTGCTCTGCGTGGTTGACGTCGTGCCGGAGACGGTCGCCGAGGCGGTCGACGCCGGGGTCGACATGATCGTCGCCCACCATCCGCTGCTGCTGCGCGGGGTGTCGTCGGTCGCCTCGACCACGTACAAGGGGCGGATCATCCACCGCCTGATCAAGGCGGACATCGCGCTCTACGTGGCGCACACCAACGCGGACGTGGCCGAACCGGGCGTCTCGGACGCGCTCGCCGCCCGGTTCGGGCTGACCGGGCTGCGCCCGCTGCACCGGCCCGCCCCGGGCTCGCCCGCGCACGGCGACGGCCGGGGGATCGGCCGGATCGGCGAACTCCCCGAGCCGATGACCCTCGCCGAGCTGACCCGCCACGCGGCCGCCGTGCTGCCCGCCACCGCCTGGGGCGTCCGAGCCGCCGGCGACCCGGGACGCATCGTGCGTACCCTCGCCGTCAGCGGCGGCTCCGGCGACAGCTTCCTCGGCGACGCGACCGCCGCCGGGGTGGACGCCTTCCTCACCGCCGACCTGCGGCACCACCCCGCCGGTGAACACCTGGCCACCGGCGGGCCCGCCCTGCTCGACGCCGCCCACTGGGCGACCGAACGACCCTGGCTGGACGACCTGGCCGCGCTCCTGCGGGAGACGACCGGGGTCGAGACGCTGGTGTCCGACCTGGACACCGACCCGTGGACCGTACACGCCGCCCCACCCGCGGCGGACGACAAGGAGCCCGACCGTGAAGGCTGACCCGAACGTCCAGCGCCGCCTGCTCGACCTGGCGGCGATCGACACCGCCCTCGCCCAGCTCGCCCACCGCCGCCGGGCCCTGCCCGAGCGGGCCGAGCTGGAGGCCCTCGCCCGGGAGCTGTCCGCGCTGGAGGACGAGCGCGTCCGCGCCCAGGTCGCCGTGGACGACCTGGACCGGGACATCGCCCGGCTGGAGAAGGACATCGACCAGGTCCGCGCCCGCAAGAGCAAGGACGAGGACCGGCTCGCCGCCGGTACCGGCCCGGCCCGGGAGCTGGAGGCCCTCCAGCACGAACTGGCCTCCCTCAACCGTCGCCAGGGCGACCTGGAGGACGCCGAGCTGGAGCTGATGGAGCAGCGGGAGACCGCGCAGGGCGTCCTCGACGGCGTCGAGAAGCGGCTCGCGGAGGCACGGGAGAAGCGGGCCGCCGTCGAGCAGCGCCGCGACGAGAGCCTGGCCGGGATCGCCAAGGAGGAGGAGTTCAAGCGGGGCGCGCGGCAGCCGCTCGCCGCGGACCTCCCCGCCGACCTGGTCACGCTCTACGACCGGATCCGGGAGGACACCGGCCTCGGCGCGGCCCTGCTCACCGCCGGGCGGTGCGGCGGGTGCCGGCTGGAGCTGTCCGGCGCCGACCTGGCCCGGATCCGCAAGGCGGACCCGGACGACGTGGTGCGCTGCGAGGAGTGCCGCCGGATCATGGTCCGCACCAACGAGTCCGGTCTGTAGTCGATGGCGCCGCGCGTGGTCGTCGTCGAGGCCGACGGCGGGTCCCGGGGTAATCCCGGCCCCGCCGGGTACGGTGCGGTCGTCCGGGACCGGGACACCGGTGAGGTGCTGGCCGAGCGCTCGGAGGCGATCGGCACCGCGACCAACAACGTCGCCGAGTACCGGGGCCTGATCGCCGGGCTGGAGGCCGCCGCCGAACTGGGCGCCGGCGAGGTCGAGGTCCGGATGGACTCCAAGCTCGTGGTCGAGCAGATGTGCGGCCGCTGGCAGATCAAGCACCCCGGCCTGCGCCCCCTCGCCGCCCAGGCGGCCGGGCTGGTCGGCCGGTTCGCCGCCGTCCGGTTCACCTGGATCCCCCGCGAGCGCAACCGGCACGCCGACGCGCTGGCCAACGCCGCGATGGACGCCGCCGCCGGTGCCCCGGCGCGCCCGGCGCGCCCCGCCGAGCCTCCCCGCGAGGTCGCCGCACCCGACTCGCCGGCGCGGGCGGCGGCCCGCGAGGCGGCGGCCCGCGCGGCCACCGCGCGGACCACCGGCACCGACCCGGCGACCGCTCCCGCCTCCTGGGAGCCGCGGCCCAGCTTCACCGCCACCCGCCTGGTCCTGGTCCGGCACGGCGAAACCGAGTACACCGAGCAGCGCCGCTACTCCGGTCGCGGCGACGTGCCGCTGTCCGCGCGCGGCCGGGCCCAGGTCAAGGCCACGGCCACCCGGGTCGCCGCGCTGGCCCCGTCCGTCGCGGCCGTGGTCAGCTCACCCCTGTCCCGGTGTACGCACACCGCCGAGGCCATCGCCGCCGCGCTCGGCGGCCTCCCGGTACGCCTCGACGACGACCTCGTCGAGTGCGACTTCGGCGCGTGGGAGGGGCGGACCTTCGCCGAGGTACGCGAGGGCTGGGCGGGAGAGATGGACGCCTGGCTCGCCTCCACGAAGGTCGCGCCGCCGGACGGCGAGTCGTTCGCCGAGGTCGCCGCGCGCAGCCGCCGTGCGGTCGACGGGCTGCGGCAGGCGTACCGGGGGGAGACCGTCGTCGTGGTCTCGCACGTGTCGCCGATCAAGCTGATCCTGCGCGACGCGCTCGGGGCCGGTGACACCCTCCTGCACCGGCTGTTCCTCGACGCCGCCGGCATCTCGGTGGTGGACCTGTGGCCGGACGGCGGTGTCGCCGTCCGCTCCGTCAACGAGACCGCCCACCTCCCGGCCGACTGAGTCGGCGGCGGTCGGGTACGGCGCCGGTTCGGCGACCGCCGCTCAGTCGGCGAGGAACCGCTCCACGGTGCCGGCGAACTCGTTCGGCTCGTCGACGAACGGTACGTGGCCGGACCGGGGCAGCACCACCAGTTCGGCGTTCGGCAGCAGCTCGGCCAACTCGTGGGCGAACTCCGGCGTCGGCGCGGGGTCCAGCGCGCCGGCCACCACCAGGGTGGGCACTCCCACCTCGGTCAGCGCCGCCCGGAGGGCGTCCCGGTCGACGTCGACGCCGGCGTAGAAGCCGACGGCCGCCGCCGGCGCCCGGTCGTGCTCCTGGGCCTCGGCGTGCGCCCGTGCCCGCTCGGTCCACTCGCCGTACAGGAACGGGGCGGCGGCCAGCCGCAGCGGTGCGATCTCGGTGTCGTCGGCGCCACGCTTGAGCGCCTCCCCCCACGCGTCCATCGCCGCCGTCGCGTCGGCGTACCAGGGCTCGGCGGAGCGGCCGGCGAGCGCCTCCGCCATGCCCACCGGCGCGGTAGCCAGCAGGCGCAGGCTCGGCGTGACCAGCACCAGCCGGCGGAGCCGGTGGGCGAACCGGGTGGCGTACAGGTGCGCGACACTGGCGCCGGCCGAGTGGGCGAGCAGGTCCATCCGGTCCAGTCCCAGGTGGGCGCGGAACGCCTCGACGTCCTCGACGACCCGGTCGCAGCGGTAGCTCGACGGGTCCGCCGGCACCGCGGAGTCGCCGGTGCCCCGGCTGTCGAGCAGCAGCAGCGTCCGGCCCGCGGACAGGCCGCCGAGGTCGCCGAGGTAGCGCGACGCCTGGCTCGGGCCGCCCGGCAGGCAGACCAGCGGCGGGCCGTCGCCGAGGCGGTGGTAGGCGAGGGTCGTGCCGTCGTACGAGGAGAAGCTCGGCATCGGGGCATCGTGCCAGATCCACACGTCCGCCGGTGCCCCGCCGTTCGGCGCACCGGATCGGCCGTTCGGCGCAGCGGGGTTCCTTGATCGAACGTGACGGCGCTCACACGGCCGTAGCCTCCGGCCGTCACATGTCCAACCACCCACCGGAGGTGTGCCGATGGCCGCACCCGACCCGGAGACGCGGGCTACCGCGAGGACCCGGGCGAAGGACAAGAGCCCGTGGAACTGGCTCCTCTTCGTGCCGATCCTCGTCCCGCTGATCCCCGTGCTCTTCAACGCCGACTCGCCGCGGATCCTCGGCTTCCCGCGTTTCTACTGGCTCCAGCTCACGTACATCCTGCTCGGCGTCGCGACCACCACGCTCGTCTACCAGATGACGAAGAAGCGGGGTGACCGCTGATGTGGCAGGACCACCTCACCGAGATCATCATCTTCACGGCGCTGTTCCTGCTGGTCAGCGCGATGGGCTTCGTCGCGGCGCGCTGGCGCGCGCCGAAGGACATGGCCCACCTCGACGAGTGGGGGCTGGGCGGGCGCAACTTCGGCGGCTGGATCACCTGGTTCCTCGTCGGCGGTGACCTCTACACCGCGTACACCTTCGTGGCGGTGCCGGCGCTGGTGTTCGGCGCGGGCGCGATGGGTTTCTTCGCGGTGCCGTACACCATCGTGATCTACCCGCTGGTCTTCCTGGTGCTCTGCCGGCTCTGGTCGGTGTCGCACCGGCACGGCTTCGTCACCCCGGCGGACTTCGTCCGCAGCCGGTTCGACTCCCCGGTGCTGGCGCTGCTGGTGGCGATCACCGGCATCGTGGCCACCATGCCGTACATCGCGCTGCAACTGGTCGGCATCGAGGCGGTGCTCAAGACGATGGGTGTCACCGGCGAGAGCGCGTTCGCCCGGCACCTGCCGATCATCATCGCGTTCGCGATCCTGGCCGCGTACACGTACCAGTCGGGCCTGCGCGCGCCGGCGCTCATCGCGTTCGTCAAGGACACGCTGATCTACATCGTCATCCTGGTGGCGGTGCTCTGGCTGCCGTACAAGCTGGGCGGCTGGGGTTCGATCTTCGACGCGGCGGACGCGAAGTTCCAGGCCTCGCCGAACCCGAACGACGGCATCCTGCTGAACGCGAACAACCAGCTCCAGTACGTCACCCTGGCGTTCGGCTCGGCGCTGGCGCTGTTCCTCTACCCGCACAGCCTCACCGGTGTGCTGGCCAGCCGGAACCGGGACGTGATCAAGCGGAACATGTCCGCGCTGCCCGCGTACAGCCTGCTGCTGGGGCTCATCGCGCTGCTCGGCTTCATGGCCATCTCGGCCGGCGTGAAGCCTCTGCCCGGCGCCACCGAGGGCAGCGTGGACAACAACACGGTCGTGCCGGTGCTGTTCGACCAGCAGTTCCCGGACTGGTTCGCCGGCGTCGCGTACGCGGCCATCGGCATCGGCGCGCTCGTGCCGGCGGCGATCATGTCCATCGCGGCGGCGAACCTGTTCACCCGCAACATCTACAAGGAGTACCTGCGGCGCGACGCCACACCGGCGCAGGAGGCGCAGGTGTCGAAGGTGACCTCGCTGCTGGTGAAGGTCGGTGCGGTGGCCTGCATCGTTTTCCTCGACCCGCAGTTCTCCATCGACCTCCAACTGATCGGCGGCGTCATCATCCTCCAGACGCTGCCGGCGGTGGCGCTCGGCCTCTACACCCGCTGGTTCCACCGGGGCGCGCTGATCGCCGGCTGGGCGGTCGGCATGGCGCTGGGCATGTGGATGCTCTACCAGGTGTCCAGCCCGACCCGGAAGCACTTCGGCGGCTCCGCGTTCCCGCTGGAGAAGTTCGGGTTCGACACCAAGATGACCATCTACGTCGGGTTCGTGACCGTACTGGTCAACCTGGTGGTGGCGGCGCTGGTGACCCTGGCGCTGCGGGCCGGGAAGGTGCACGACGGCGGCGACGGCACCTCGCCGGACGACTACTTCGCCGACGAGGGCGACCCGCGGGTCACCCCGGGCGAGCGCCGCGGCGCCGACGCGGCCCCGGAGCCCGTCGCCTGAGGGTAAGGAAGGGCCCCTTGTTAACGCCTGGCGTTGTACAAGGGGCCCTTCCCAACGCCTGTGCCACGGGGCGGTCGCGGCCGCGGCCGGCCGGCGAGCGTCGCCCGGGGCGGCCCGCTCGCGGGGGGCGGCTGGTCAGCGCACCGCGCGCCAGAGCAGGTACAGCCCGATGACCGAGCCGAACACGACGATCACGGTCTTGAGCACCACCGACGGCAGCCGGCGGACCAGCCGGGCGCCGGCGTACCCCCCGACCAGCGTGGCCGGCGCGACCAGCGCGACGGCCGCCCAGTTCACCGGCCCGAAGAGCGCGAACACCACCAGCGTGGTGAGCCCCACCACCGCGGACAGCAGGTTCTTGATCGCGCTGACCCGGGCCAGCGTCGCGTCCAGGACCAGCGCCAGCCCCGCGACCAGCATCACTCCGAGCGCCGCGCCGAAGTAGCCGCCGTACACCGCGCCGACCGCGACCATGGTCTGGACCGAGACGGTACGGCGGCGCGGCGACAGGTCGCGCGGGTGCCCGACCAATCGGCGCAGCGGGTCCTGGAAGGCCAGCACCGCCGTGGCGCCGAGCACCAGGAAGGGTACGACCAGCTCGAACGCCCGTGCCGGCGTGGCCAGCAGCAGCGCCGCCCCGGCCACCGCGCCGAGGACCGTGGTGGGCACCAGGATGGCCAGCGCGCGCCCGCGGGGCAGATCCTGCTGGCTGCCGGCGACGCTCGCCACGTACCCCGGGAAGACCGCGACCGAGTTGCTCACGTTGGCCGGGATCGGCGGCAGCCCGACCGCGATCATCGCCGGGAAGGTGATGAGCGAACCGCCGCCGGCCACGGCGTTCACCGTGCCCGCGGCGAGACCGGCGGCGACGAGCAGCACGGCGTCGGCGATGTCCATGATCCCGCAGGCTAGTACGCGTGCCGCGTCGTCGCCGGTCGCGGTCGGCGAGGTCACACCGGCCGTGATCCCCTCCGCGTCGCCCGGGATCTGAGATCAACGCCGTGCCGCCGGCATCGGCCTGTCCGGTGCCGTGCGACACCGCTGTGCCGGCGGCACCGAGTCGATCATCCAGGCCCGTTCGGGGCGGAAATGGGGGCGGCCGCCGCGTCGTTAGGATGAGTGCGCGACGGACGAGTCGACCGGGCGGTCGCGTCGGCGGGCTGAAACCCGCCGCCGAGGAACGTCCGGACTCCACAGGGCAGGGTGGTTGCTAACGGCAACCCGGGGTGACCCGCGGGACAGTGCCACAGAAAACAGACCGCCGACCCGAAACGGGACGGTAAGGGTGAAACGGTGGGGTAAGAGCCCACCAGCACCCCGGGTGACCGGGGTGGCTCGGTAAACCCCACCCGGAGCAAGGCCAAGAAAGGGTCGCCACCGCGAGGTGACGGTCCGCGCAGACGTTCGAGGGCGGCCCGCCCGATGTCTGCGGGTAGGCCGCTGGAGCCTGTCGGTGACGGCAGGCCGAGATGGATGACCGCCGCCGGCGCGAACCCCCGGGTACGCGCCGCGCACAGAATCCGGCGTACAGGTCGACTCGTCCGTCGCCCACCAGGTCAGTCGCCGCCACGTGGCGGCTGACCTGCTGTTTCTTCGGGTGTTACTGGTCGCCGTCGGTCACTATTGGTCGGCCTTTGACGGCCCGGTCACGGCCTAGACGGCCCAACGACGGCCCGGGAGCGGTCATCGTCGAGCCGTTGTGCCATCGTCGTTGCATGTCGGGCGAGGTGTTCCGCCACGTGGCGTTCCCGTTCGAGGATGGGCGCTTCCCGCCAAACCTCGGCGCGGTTGTTCAACGTACGGTGCTGACCGGGCAGGAGCCGGCCCGCGTCGTCATTCACGACGGAGACAACGACTGGCTCGTTGGCGACGGCGTGAATGACCCGAACGGCGCCAGCGTCGTAGCCTGCATCAGTCACGTCGCCGACGCCGATCCCGCAGTCGCCGCACTCGCGGCCCTCCCGGTGGGATACATCGCCGAACGCGACGAGCCGCACTTGCCTTGGACCATCAGCGTCCACGCTTGGCCCGACGAGTAGGCCCCTCGCTTGTAAGGCGTGGCTGGCGAGGGCGGCTCCATGCGTCACCGTTCGGGACGTCCGCGACCTCTGCCCGACCCGTCCGATGGTGTTCGCCGACGGGTGACTCAGTTGATGTCGGCTGCGGATGTCAGGCGAAGCGTTTGAACCTCCGCGGGTTGCTGACGGTCCAGTGGCACCGCTGATCATCAGCCAGAGCGCCAGACCCGGTGGAACCGTGAACGTAGCCAGCAGCAGGACGCCTGCCGCCAAGCCGTCCCGCCACAACAGGTCAGCGGAGAACAGAATCAGGCTCGTCGGTATAGCCAGCATGATGACGGCCAGGACCTCCACGACCTGCTCCCAACGCTTACGGTCGCGCCGGCCGTGCCTCAACCCTCCTCCTTCCAACCGTCACCCGAGTTGGTCAGCCTAGCGACTTCCCTAGCCACCGTTCAGTTTGGAAGGTGCGTCGGTCCATGTCGCCAGTTGTTGCCATCGTGCATTTTTGATCAGGCGCTGCAACCGTCACTGGCGGCAGGGGCCCGTGTGGACACGCCTTTGTCGACCGTCAACGATCTGTCGGTCTGGCGCTCCGGGCTCCCCGCCCTCCGCGCCAGCCGCCGGGCATCAGGCGTGACGGCCGCAGAGCGACAGCGGCAGCGGCCGGCGCGCGCCCAAGCGGCGGTGCGTGCGGCCCGTTGCGGAACACGGCAATCCTGTCCCATCGGAAGCGAGATAAGGTCGTCCGCGTGGCGGACGCTGTCGTGATTCCCGGCGGGAGGTTCGGACCGGGTGCTCCCCTGCTGATGTATGCCGGCGATGTGGCGGAGCAGCGAGGCGCGACGGTGCACCGATACTCGTGGTCTCAGGCCCTTCCGAAGCTTGATCAGCCAGAGATCGAGGGCTGGGTCAGTGGCGAGATCGCTCCGCTGATCGACACTGTCGGCGGTCACCCACTGCTGATCGCCAAGTCGCTCGGCACGAATGCGGCAGCGATTGCCGCCGACAGATGTCTGCCCGCCGTATGGCTCACGCCCTTGCTCACACTGCCGTGGGTGGCTGACGCGTTGGACCGTGCAACCGCGCCATTCCTGCTCGTGGGTGGCACTGCCGACAAACTGTGGGACGGTGACATCGCCCGCCGGCTGTCCCCGCACGTGCTGGAGGTGGACGGCGCGGATCACGGCATGTACGTACCTGGTCCGCTTACCGAGTCGATCGCGGTGCTCAGCCGAGTCGTGGTCGCGGTGGACGAGTTCCTCGACGCCATTGGCTGGCCGAGCTGACACCTTGCGGCAGCGCTTCCGGCAGCGGGATGGTCATGGAAGAGTTGCCCTCGGCCGGCTGCCTGCCGGCAGCACCGTCACCATCCACGTCACAGCCACCAGGCTGGCCATCGCCTGCGACGACGGCACTCTGAACCGCGATGTCCGGAGGTCGGTGCCCGACCAGTGGCCGCACCGTGCGCGGGGATGCGGAGTTCGCGACCGGGGGGACTCGATGCAAGCCCAGCCAACTTCGCCTCGGGCGTGGCGGACCTGCCTGTACGTGCCCGGATACCTTCTCGCCGCTCACGGGGTCGTCGTTGTGCTGTTGGCGCTGTTCTCAAGCTGGCTCAGCGGACTCTACATGTCGATCTATCTGCTGCCGCTCTTCGTGGTGGCCGCACCTGTGGCGTGGCTCGCCCTCGCCGTGACCCACCGCAGCCCTTGGTTCAAGCCTCGGCTGGACGCTCTCCTCGCAACCGGGTTGGGCCTGCTCGTCGCGTCGCTTCTGCTGTCTACCGCCGTGCTGTGGCCCAGGTGAGATCCTTCGGCGTCGCTGCGCCCCTGTAATATGCGCTGTTCGCTCGGCCGGGCCGAGTCCTGGTGGCGCAAGTGGACGAACAGGCGAGGGCGGTGGGTCGGCCGTCATCACCGGCGAGTTGCCGCCAGGCGTGGGAGTGCTTCTCGAAGGTCGCCGGGTCGCTGTGCGGGGGGGGGGGGGGGGGATGACGCACAGGAGGTGGCCGCCGGGCGCGCGGAGGGTACGGCAGTCCAGCCATCGGTCGACCTCCACCGCGCCGAGTCCGACGAGTCGGTCGGGTCACCCGCCGGTGATCTCGGCCAGCACCCGGCGCTGGAAGTCGTGTGCCTCCGGCCCGCGCGGTGACTCGCCACCGTTGCGGGCGGCGACAGCCCGCTCCAGCAGGTCCGGTGCGTCGCCCCACGCCGGTTCCGTGCGGAGGACCCCGGCGAGCCGGCGCCCGGCATCGGCCTTGGCCAGCCACTCGCCGTGGCGGAACCGCACCAGCGCGCGGGCCGCGCCGAGCACCGCGTCCTCCGTGCCCGGCGCCGCCGCGTCGCCGGGCGACAGGGGCCGGGCGAGCCACCAGGACAGCGCGTCGACGAGGAGCCGGCGCAGGTCGGCGGGGGACAGGTCGGCGAAGACCTCGCGGGCCGGCGGGCCGAACAGCGCGTACCCGTGCTGGTGCAGGATGCTGCGGTCCAGCCCGTACCAGAAGTGGCCGTCGGTGGCCGGCCGGTCCGCCGGGTCGTACGTGGCCCGGAACGGCATCCGCGCCCCGGTGTTGAGCTCGACCTCGAAGCCGGGTTCGGCGCTGCCGGACCGGGCGACCTCCCACCGGTAGACCACCAGCTCCAGCCCCCGGGCCGGGCACGGCAGTGCCTCGTGCCGCAGCCGCGCCACCAGGGTCCGCTTCCGTTCCTCGTCGAGGGCGTCCGCGCTGACCAGCGCGACGTCGACGTCGCTGCGAGACGGCTGGTACGCGCCCAGCCCGACCGAGCCGGCCGCGTACGCGCCGACCAGGCGGTTCCCGAGCACGGCGCGGCCGGCCGCGACCAGCCCGGTCAGGTAGCGGCGGACGTCCGCGTCCGCGTTCACGTCCACGCCACCCCGGGCGGCAGGAAGCCCGCCGCCGCACCGTCGTCGAGCGCGTACCCGATGACCAGCCGCGCGTGTCGGTCCAACTCGGGCAGCCGGTCCGGCGGGAACCACCCCACGGCCATCGACTCGTCGTCGTTGACCCGCGCCGTGCCGCCCGTCAGCCGGCACCGGAATCCCAGGTTCACGAACTCGCACCGGTCCCCGTTGGGATAGGTGTGCGGGTGCGTGAGGACGCTGCTCAGCCGTACCGGTTCGACGTCCAGACCGGTCTCCTCCCGTACCTCCCGGACCACCGCTGTCGCCGGCTGCTCGCCCGGCTCCAGGACACCGCTCACCACCGACCAGCGCGCGTCGTCGGCGCGCTGCGCGAGCAACAGTTCGCCCGTGTCGTTGCGGACCACGGCGCTGACGCTCGGCAGCAGGAGGAGGTCGCGGCCCACGTGCGCGCGCAACTGCCGGATGTACTCGGGGACGCCCATCGGGCGACCCTAACCGGGTTCACCAGGCCAGGTTCCGGCGCACCGTCTCGTACTCCTTCGCCAGCTCCTCGTCGATCCGGGCCGACCGCCCTTCGGTGAGCACCACGGCCGGTTCGTGCCGCTCCCGGCCGTCGAGCATCAGCCGCCGCAGGCCGGTGGGTGGGTGGGTGGAGAACAGCGACGCCTCCTCGCGGGCCGACAGCTGCCGCAGCTGCGGCAGCCGGCCGGCGTTGGCCACCCGAGCCTCGGCGAACGCCGCCCGCCACCGTGCCGGCCCGTGCCCCGCCCGGGCCTCCCGGCGTACGGCGAGCTCCATCGACTCGACCCGCAGGGTGACGTCCAGCAGGTCCGTCGCGGCCGTTGTGCCCGCCACCTTCGCGGACAGCTCGTCGGCCAGGTACTCGGCCCGCTGGCTGTCCCGCAACGCGACGCACACCAGCACCAGGTGCAGTGCGAACAGCAGGCGGGACAGGGGCCACTGGAGCACCCGTCCGAGGGCCGCGCCAACCATCTCGACGAGGCCGCGCTCGGTCGACGGTGCCGGGCGGAGCAGGTCCGCCGCCGATCCGAGCGTGGTGAACGCGGGCTGGGTGAGCAGCATGCGCCGCGGGTCTCCGTTGACGAAGTGCCCCAACTCGTGCCCCAGCAGGGCGACCCGTTCCTGCGGGCCGAGGGCCCCCCAGTAGGGCAGCCCGAGGCACAGCACCCGGCGGCGACGGACGCCGACCGCCTGCGCGTACGCGTTCAGGTCGTCGTCGACCGCGATGACGTCGGGCGCCGGGCTGCCCACCGCCCGCGCCACCTCCTCCACCAGGCCGAACAGTTCGGGCGCGCGGTCGCGGGACAGGACCTCCGCGTACGGGTCGAGCCGACCGAACCGGGGCCGCAGTCCGATGGCCAGGGCGAGCAACGGTACGGCGAGCAGGATCGACGGGCCCGGGAATGGATGACCGACGACCAACCAGATCCCGGTGCCGGCGAGGGTCGCCACCCCGAGGAACAGCACCACCGAGGCGACTGTCGTGATGACGGTCGCCGCTCCCGCACCGGTGGCATCGAGCGGGCGTCCCAGCAGCCGGTCGAACTGCCGGCGGGTCATCCGGTAGCCGAGGTGGTGCGCCCGGCGGTCCAGCCACCGCCAGCCGAAGAGCGGGCGGCTCCGCTTCTCGTCGTACGCCTCCAGGTTCCACTCGCACGACGGGCACCACGGCGTCGCTTCGAGCTGGGAGACCGCGGCCGTGCCACATCGCGGGCACGTGCCGTCGACCGCCGTCGTGTCGATCATGAGCGCCGATTGTGCCGGCGGGCTTCCCGTGGCGGTACCGGCCGTTCAGCCGATGCCCGCCAGGCGGCGGCGGGCGAGTGGGCGCGTGGTCGCCCGGGTCCGTCGGTGGCTGTTTTCGCTGTTCGCGCCCCCTATGGCCGGGAGCACGTCTACTGTGGAGATCATCGGCGACTTGCGGTGTTCCGGTGGCGGCCGGGTGGATCGCGGTGCACAGTGATCCCATGAGCGACAGCGGAATCGGGGGGCACTACTACTGGTGCACCCGACACCACCGGGTCGAGACCGATGCCGACGTGTGCCCCGCCCGGCACGTTCTCGGGCCGTACGCCTCAGCCGCCGACGCCGAGAACGCGCTCCAGCAGGTGCGGGACCGCAACGAAGCATGGGACGCCGAGGACGCCCGCTGGGCCGGGGAGGACAGATAGGCGGCGCGGGAGGCCCGCGTCGAGGTACCGCGTGCTCCGCGACGGTGCGGGCACGTCCCCAAGGAGGGAAACCGAGATGGCCGTAGCACAGCAGGCCACCCGCCCGGCCGCCCGCCGTACCGCCGCGAAGAAGACCGCCGCCGCGGAGCGCACCGCCGGGGCGACCCGGACGGCGCGGACGTCCTCGACGGCGGCGAAGAAGGCCCCGGCCAGCAAGGCGGCCGGCGGCGCCGGCCGGACCCCGGCGAAGAGGACCACCGCCGCGAAGGCCCCGGCGAAGCAGACCCCGGCGAAGCAGGCTCCCGCCAAGAAGGCTCCCGCCAAGAAGGCCCCCGGCGCGAAGAAGGCCGGCGTCGCGGCGAAGAAGACCGCCGTGGCGGCGAAGAAGGCCCCCGCCACGAAGAAGACCACGGCGGCGGCGAAGAAGACCACCACGGCCGCGGCGAAGAAGACCACCGCGACCGCGAAGAAGACCACCGCCGCGGCGAAGGGCACGGCCGCGAAGAAGACCGCCACCGCGCGGACCAAGGCCACCACGGCGGCGAAGAAGGCCCCCACGAAGACGGGGACCGCCGCCCGCAAGGTCACCTCGGGCGCGAAGAAGACCACCGCGACGGCCAAGAAGACCGCGGCGAAGAAGGCACCCGCGAAGAAGGCTCCCGCCAAGAAGGCCCCCTCGACCCGACCGACCGCCACCGCGCGGCCCACCGCGGCGAAGAAGGTCCCAGCCAAGAAGGTTACCGCCAAGAAGACGACCACGGCGGCGAAGAAGGCCCCGGCGCGGAAGACCACCGCGACCAGGACCACGGCCCGCACGACCACGGCCCGCAAGGCGCCGGCCCGCTCCGCGGCGGGCCGGGCCACCACCACCCGGGGTACGCGGGCAGTCGCCCGCAAGGCGACCGGCTGACCCCAGGCGCCGACCTCTCCGGCGGCACGTCCCGGTCCCGTCCCGCGAACGCCCCACCGGTCAGGGGCCCCCGCGCTGCCACACGATCCGGTTGCCCGGGTCGCGGTGGTGGCAGGACCGGCCGTACCGGTGACAGGTGCCGGCCGGCGGCGGGCGGTGCCGGGGTGGCGGTGGCCTGGGCGCCGGCGCTCCGCCAGGTGCCGGTGGAAGGGCGGTGGCCGGGAGTCACGGCGGCGCTCGGTGCTGCGGGAAAGCGGTTCGGGCCGGGCGCTGTCAGGATGGACGCCGTGGTGATCCGACGTGTCCTCGCGCCCCGCATCGACTTCGGCGCACTGCGCCGCGAGCTGCACCTCCCGGGCGGTTTCCCCGCTGCGGCGCAGCGGGAGGCCGACGCCGCGGCGGCCGACCCGCCCCGGCCGGCCGTGGACCGCACCGACGTTCCGTTCGTGACGATCGACCCCGCCGGCTCGCGGGACCTCGACCAGGCGATGCACCTCGCGCGCCGGGCGGGCGGCGGCTTCCGGGTCACGTACGCGATCGCCGACGTCGCCGCCCACGTCCGCCCCGGCGGGGCGCTGGAGGAGGAGACGTGGCGGCGCGGGCAGACGGTCTACCTGCCGGACGGCACCGTGCCGCTGCACCCCGGAACGCTGAGTGAGGGAGCGGCCAGCCTGTTGCCGGGCGTCGACCGGGCCGCCGTCGTGTGGACGATCGACCTGGACGGCGACGGCGCGACGGTCGCGGTCCACGTGGAGCGGGCGCTGGTCCGCAGCCGGGCGCAGCTCGACTACGACGGCGTGCAGGCGGACGCCGACGCGGGCCGGTTGCCGGAGCCCATCGCCCTGCTGCCCGACGTCGGCGCCCTGTTGACCGCGCGCGGCCTGCGCCGGGGCGCCATCAACCTGCCGTTACCGGAGCAGGACGTGGAGCCGGACGGTGACGGCTGGCGGCTGGTGCTGCGCGGGCCGGTGCCGCTGGAGGAGCACAACGCCCAGATCTCGCTGCTGACCGGGATGGCGGCCGCCGACATCATGCTCGCCGGGCGGATCGGTCTGCTGCGGACGATGCCGGCCCCGAAACCGGAGGCGGTGGAGCGGCTGCGGGCCGCGGCCGCCCCGCTGGGCGTGCCCTGGCCGGACGGGGCGGGCCCCGGTGAGGTGATCGCCGGGTTGGACCCGACACAGCCCCGGGCGGCGGCGTTCATCGACCAGGCGGCCGAGCTGATGCGCGGCGCCGCGTACACCGCATTCGACGCCGCGCTCCCGGACCAGCCGGAGCACGGCGGTGTCGCGGCCGCGTACGCCCATGTCACGGCGCCGTTGCGGCGCCTGGCCGATCGGTACGCCACCGAGGTCTGCCTGGCCCTGCACGACGGCCGCGACGTCCCCGACTGGGCGCGGTCGGCGCTGCCGAAGCTGCCCGAGGTGATGGCGGCGACCGACCGCACCGCCTCCGCCGCCACCCGTGGCGCCGTCGAACTCGCCGAGGCCGTGTTGCTGGAGCATCGGGTCGGGGAAACATTCGACGCGGCGGTGCTGGACGTCGACGCACCCCCGAACGGCCGGTCCCGGCCCGGCCGCCCGCCCGGTGGGACGGTGGCCCTGGACGACCCGCCGGTCCGCGCCCGCTGCGTCGGCGACCTTCCGCTGGGCGAACGGATCCGGGTCCGCCTGGTCACCGCCGACCCCACCACCCGTACGGTGGCCTTCGAGCGCGCCTGACAGGTTGCCCGTTGCCCGTTGCCCGTTGCCCGCTGCCCGGTTCCCGCTCCGGATCGAGAAGTCGGGGGGAGGTCTGCCGCGTCGGGCCGGGGCGCACCTGTCCCTCGGCGCACCCTTGACGGCGTCGGCAGCGGGGTTTGTCACAGCGTTCGCCGCTGCTCTCGGGCCGGCGGGTTTGCGAGGATGTCGCCATGGCTTACGACGCGAGCAACCTGCCCGACGTGTCCGGGCTCACCGTCGGCATCATCGGTGGCACCGGCGACCAGGGGCGGGGTCTCGCCTACCGGTTCGCGCGGGCCGGCCACACCGTGCTGATCGGATCCCGGTCGGCGGAGCGGGCCGCCCAGTCCGCCGCGGAGATCGGGAGCCTCCCCGGGGTCGCCGCCGGTGCCAGCGTCACCGGAGCCGGCAACGAGGACGTCGCGCGGCGCAGCGACGTCGTCATCATCGCCGTGCCGTGGGACGGCCACGCGGCCACCGTCGCCGCCCTCGCCGAGCCGCTCGCCGGCAAGATCGTCGTCGACTGCGTCAACCCGCTCGGCTTCGACAAGCAGGGCCCGTACGCGCTGACCGTCGAGGAGGGCAGCGCCGTCCAGCAGGCCGCCGCCCTGCTGCCCGACTCCCGGGTGTGCGCCGCGTTCAACCACGTCAGCGCCCCGCTCCTCGCCGACCCGGAGATCGACCGCATCGAGCTCGACGTGCTGATCTGCACCGAGGACCGGGAAGTGGTCGACATCGTCGGCGCCCTCGCCGCCCGGATCCCGGGGATGCGTGGCATCTACGCCGGCCGCCTGCGCAACGCCCACCAGGTCGAGGCGCTCACCGCCAACCTGATCGCCATCAACAAGCGCTACAAGGCCCACGCCGGCATCCGCGTCACCGACCTCTGACCCGGCGCCGCCGACGACACCGTCCGGCACGCGCTGTCCCTGCTGGCCGCCGGTCCGGGCAGCGTCCGCGGGGCGAACCCACCCACTACCAGAGCAGCGGCACGCCCGGTGAGCTGCCGACTGTTCCCCCGGCCCACCCTGCCGCCTGAGGGTCGAGGTGCGGCCGGGGACGGCCGGGGTGGACGTCCGCCGCCACCAGGAGGTCACCGCTACCGCTGCGGGTCCGCGCGGCGGCTCCGGGCGGCGAGCTACGCCCCCGCGGCCGGTTTACGCGCGATGACGATGGCCTGCTGGGTCCGCTCGGTTACGTCGGCCTCCTTCACCACCGTCACCCACGTCTCGAAGCCCGCGTCCCGCAGCAGGCCGGCCACCGCGTCCGGGCGGTGCCGGTACCAGTCGAGGTCGATCGCCTTGCCGAAGGCCTCGTCGCGGTGGTAGCGCTCGTCGCCGATCTGGAAGGCGAGCATCAGCGGCCCGCCCGGTGCGAGAACGCGATGGAACTCGGTGAACACGTCCGGCCAACGGTCCCACGGGACGTGGATGACCGAGTAGTAGGCGAGCAGCCCGCCGAGGGACGCGTCCGGCAGGTCCAGGGCGAGCATGGAGCCCACCTCGAACCGCAGGTGCGGGTAGGTGCGGCGGGCCAGCGCCACCATGCCGGGGGAGAGGTCGACGCCGAACGCGTCCAACCCCAGGCCGTGCAGCAGGATGGTGACGCGCCCCGGCCCGCAGCCGACGTCGGCGACGGGACCGGAACCGTTGGCGCGGACCAGTTCGGCGAAGGCGGCCAGCATCGCCCGGTCGAGGGGCCGGCCGTCCAGGTCCGTGGCGAGCCAGTCGGCGTACTCGGCGGCCGTCGCGTCGTACGAGTCGCGGGTGGCGTCGAGGAAGCTCGCGTCCGGCATGGTGCTGGAGGGTAACGTCCCGGCCTCGCCGACACCGACCCGCCCGTCGAGCCGGCCGCGCCGCGACCGATCCGCCCGTCGAGCCGGCCCGCGGTGGTCAGAGTGGCCGGGTGCCCGGGAAGGAGGGCGCCCGGCCTGACGGGTACGTCGGCCGGGAGCCCTCCGGTACCCCTAGAAGGTGTGCTCGGCCGCCGGGAACTGACCGCCGCGGACCTCGTCGGCGAAGCGGCGGGTCGCGTCGGTCAGCGCGCCGGCCACGTCGGCGTAGCGCTTCACGAAGCGCGGCGCCTTTCCGGTACGCAGGCCGGCCATGTCCTGCCAGACCAGCACCTGGGCGTCGGTGTCCGGGCCGGCGCCGATGCCCACGGTCGGGATGCTCAGCTCGGCGGTGATCCGCTTGGCCACCTCACCGGGCACCATCTCCAGCACGACGGCGAAGGCGCCCGCCTCGGCGACCGCCCGGGCGTCGGCGATCACCTCGTCGGCGGCGTCACCGCGGCCCTGCACCCGGTACCCGCCGAGGGTGTGCTCGCTCTGCGGAGTGAAGCCGATGTGCGCCATCACCGGGATGCCGGCGCCGACGATCGCGGCGATCTGGTCGGCGCAGCGCCGGCCGCCCTCCAGCTTCACCGCGTGGCAGCCGCCCTCCTTCATGAACCGGACGGCGGTGCGCAGGGCCTGCGTCGGCCCCTCCTCGTACGAGCCGAACGGCAGGTCGCCGACGATCAGCGCCTGCCGGGTGGCCCGGACGACCGCCCGGACCAGCGGCAGCAGCTCCTCGGCGGTCACCGGCAGGGTCGTCTCGTAGCCGAAGACGTTGTTCGCGGCCGAGTCGCCGACCAGCAGCACGGGAATGCCGGCGGCGTCGAAGATCGCCGCCGTGTACTGGTCGTACGAGGTGAGCATCGGCCACCGCTCGCCGCGCTCCTTGGCGGCGATCAGGTCGCGGGTGCGGACCCGCCGGGTCGCCGGTCCGCCGTAGAGGGCGGTCACCTCGGGCGGGGTGGATTCCACCATGGTTCTCTCCTTCCTCGAGGCCGCGTACGCGGTCCCCGGGTTGCGCCGCGATCGTCGCACCTGGACGCCCGGCGGCGGCAGAGGCCAGTGGAGGATTTCACTCCCGACCGCCAGCACCGGAGACCGGCGCCGGTGACCAGGTACCCGTGCGTCAGCCGTTCTCCCGCCAGCGGTTGGTGATCGGTAGCCGGCGGTCCCGCCCGAACGCCTTCATGGAGATCTTCGTGCCGGGGGCGGACTGGCGTCGCTTGTACTCGGCGGTATCCACCATCCGCAGCACCCGGTCCACCACCGCCGGGTCGTGGCCGGACTCGACGAGCCCGTCCCGGCCCAGGTCGCCGTCGACGTACCCGATCAGGATCGGGTCGAGCACGTCGTACTCGGGGAGGGTGTCGCTGTCGAGCTGCCCCGGGCTCAGCTCGGCCGACGGCGGCTTGCCGATGGAGCTCTCCGGGATCGGCGCGGTCTCGTCGCGCCGGCCGGCGTCCGCGTTGCGCCACGTGGCCAGCCGCCAGATCAGCGTCTTCCAGACGTCCTTGACCGGGTTGAAGCCGCCGACCGAGTCGCCGTAGAGGGTGGAGTAACCGACCGCCAGCTCGCTCTTGTTGCCGGTGGTCAGCACCAGGTGGCCCTCCTGGTTCGACAGGGCCATCAGGATCACCCCGCGGACCCGGGCCTGCAGGTTCTCCACCGAGACGCCGGACAGCGACATGTTGGCCAGGAAGGTGTCGACCATCGGCTGGATCGGCTCGACCCGGTAGTCCAGGCTGGTGCGCTTGGCCAGGTCCGCCGCGTCCTCCCGGGAGTGCTCCGAGGAGTGCTGGCTCGGCATGGACACCCCGACCACCCGGTCGGGGCCCAGCGCGTCGACCGCGAGGGCCGCGACGACCGCCGAGTCGATGCCGCCGGACAGGCCGAGCACCACCGACGGGAAGCGGTTCTTGTTGACGTAGTCGCGCAGGCCCAGCACCAGCGCCTGCCACACCTCGGCCTCGTCGGCCACCGGCTCGATGACGCCGCCGGTCGCCGCCGGGCCCGTGGGCGCGGCCGGCACCGATCCGACGGTACGGCGGACCACCCGCAGCGCGTCGGCCAGTTCGGTGTCCTCGCCGGCGTGGGGCTCCGCCTCGGGGAGTTCGACGTCGTGCACGAGCAGGTGCTCGACGAACTGCGGCGCCCGGGCCAGCAACGTCCCGTCCGCCGTCACGATCATCGAGTCGCCCTCGAAGACCAGCTCGTCCTGGCCGCCGATCATGTTGACGTACGCGATGGTGGCCCCCGCCTCGGCGGCCCGGCGGCGGACCAGCGGCAGCCGGATGTCGTCCTTGTTCAGCTCGTACGGCGAGCCGTTGATGTTGAGGACCAGACCGACGCCGGCCTGGCGGGCGGCGGCGAACGGGCCCCCGGCCTGCCACAGGTCCTCGCAGATGGTCAGCGCGACGTCCACCCCGCCGATCCGGACCACGGTCAGCATGTCCCCGGGAACGAAGTACCGGTCCTCGTCGAAGACGCCGTAGTTCGGCAGGTGGTGCTTGAAGTAGGTGGCGACGGTCCCACCGCCGTGCAGCAGGGCGGCGGCGTTGCGCGCACCGTGACCCGGCTCCGCGTCACCGCTGACCTGCGGCGGGCCGTCCGCGTCCAGGTAACCGACCAGCACCGGCAGGTCACCGAGGCCGTCCGCGGCGAGGTCGGCCGCGAGCCGCTCCAGGGCCGCCTTCGACGCCGCCACGAAGGACCGGCGGAAGACCAGGTCCTCGACCGGGTACCCGGTCAGCATCATCTCCGGGAACGCGACCAGCTGAGCGCCGGCGTCGGCGGCGCGCCGGGTCCACTCCCGGATCAGCGCGGCATTGCCGGTGAGGTCGCCGACGGTCGGGTTGACCTGACAGAGGGCGAGACGCAGGGTGGGCATGTCCTCATCTTGCCCCAGCCGTCCGGGCCCGACACGGCCCGCCCGGGGGAGACGGGGGCCACCCCCGAGCGGGCGACCGCACCGGGGTGGGACTGGGCGGGACGAGCGCCGGCAGGTCGCGTAACGTCGGCGTAACGAGGCCGGTGGAGACTGGTCGGTCAGGCCGGGTCACCCCCGGCCGAAGGCGGACAACAGGGTCGCGAGGGGTGGAAGTGGACCGTCAGCAGGAGTTCGTCCTCCGTACGCTGGAAGAGCGGGACATCCGGTTCGTCCGGCTGTGGTTCACCGACGTGCTGGGCACGCTGAAGAGCGTGTCGGTGGCCCCCGCCGAGCTGGAGGCGGCCTTCGAGGAGGGCATCGGGTTCGACGGCTCGGCGATCGAGGGCTTCGCCCGGGTCTTCGAGTCCGACATGGTCGCCATGCCCGACCCGACCACGTTCCAGGTCTTCCCGTTCGAGGGGGGCGTCAGCGGCGAGAGCGCCCGGATGTTCTGCGACATCCTGCTCCCCGACGGCGGCCCGTCCTGGGCCGACCCGCGGCACGTGCTGCGCCGGGCCCTGTCCAAGGCGGCGGAGAAGGGCTTCACCTTCTACACCCACCCGGAGATCGAGTTCTTCCTGCTGGAGAACGGCCCGATGGACGGCTCGGTGCCCACCCCGGTCGACACCGGCGGGTACTTCGAGCACACCACCCACGCGGTCGCGCGGGACTTCCGCCGCCAGGCGGTGCTCGCGTTGGAGCGGATCGGCATCTCGGTCGAGTTCAGCCACCACGAGGTCGCCCCCGGCCAGCAGGAGATCGACCTGCGCTACGCCGACGCGCTGACCACCGCCGACAACATCATGACCTTCCGGCACGTGGTCAAGGAGGTGGCGCTCTCCACCGGGGTGCAGGCCACCTTCATGCCGAAGCCGTTCACCGACCAGCCGGGCAGCGGCATGCACACCCACCTGTCGCTGTTCGAGGGCGAGCGCAACGCGTTCCACGACGCCGGCGACCCGATGAAGCTGTCCAAGGTGGCCCGCGCGTTCATCGCCGGCCTGCTCGTGCACGCCCGGGAGTACACGGCGGTCACCAACCAGTGGGTCAACTCGTACAAGCGGCTGTTCCCGCAGGCCCTGCCGGACCGGGTGACCGAGAGCCCCGCGTACGTCTGCTGGGGTCACCTCAACCGGTCCGCGCTGGTCCGCGTCCCGGCGTACGGCAAGCCGAACTCCGCCCGGGTGGAGGTCCGGTCGCTCGACTCGGCGGCCAACCCGTACCTGGCCTTCGCGGTGCTGCTCGGCGCCGGGATGAAGGGCATCGAGGAGGGGTACGAGCTGCCGCCGGGCGCCGAGGACGACGTCTGGTCGCTGACCAGCGCCGAGCGACGGGCGATGGGGTACGAGCCGCTGCCGGAGAACCTCTCCGAGGCGATCGACGTGATGGCCGGTTCCGAGCTGGTCGCCGAGGTGCTCGGCGAGCACGTCTTCGACTTCTTCCTGCGCAACAAGCGGGCCGAGTGGGAGCAGTACCGGCGCGAGGTCACCCCGTACGAGCGGCAGCGCTACCTGTCGCTGTAGGAGGTGCCGGGAAACCGGAGGCGCTGGCGTTCTTCGTGCCGGGCCTGCTCACCCCGGGCACGCACGTCGGCGCCGCCCTGATCGTCCGCGCCCGCATCGCCTGACCGTCCGAAGCCGACCGGGGCGTCCCGGCGGCGCCGTCCCCTCCGAAGGTCACGGCGCCGCCCGCCCCAGCCACGCGGCCGGGGCGGGCGGCGTCCGGTCACTTGTCGCCGAGGCCGCCCGGCCCGCCGAGGCCGCCCGGCCCGCCGAGGCCGCCCGGCCCGCCGTGGCCGCCGCGCCCGCCCGGGCCCGGGAGGACGCCCGCCTCGGCCGCGGCGATGATCGCGTCGGCCTGCTCCCGGGTGAGCTTGCCGTCCTCGACCGCCCGGTCGAGCCGCTCCTTCAGCGCGGCCTGCCGGTCGGTGGCGTCCGGCCGCTCGGGTCGCTCGTCCTTCCGCTGCTCGCGCAGCTTCTCCAGCGCGGCCGTCACCTGGTCGGTCGAGACGCCCAGCTCCGTCGCGAGCGCCTCGGCGAACTCGGCCTGCCGGTCGGCCCGCCGCTGCTCCCGGTCGGTTTCGGCGTTGGCGCTCGCCGACGGCGAGGCGCCGTCGGCGGCGAATGCGACGGTCGGCGCCGCGATCCCGACGCCGAGCAGGCCGGCGGCGGCGAAGCCGGCCAGCAGGTGCTTCTTTCGAATCGTGCGGGACATGTCGTCCTCCAACTCGTCGGTGGTGCGATGACCTCACCGACGGTGACCTGGGCGGCTGGAGGAAACCCATGGCGAGCCTATGAATGGGCTGGCAGTCCGCCCGCCAAGCCGGACAGACCGCCCAGTCGGCCTGCGGCCGTCCCAAGACCACACAACTTCAGGGACGTTGCTGCGTCCGGCACCCGTCGAGGCAGCAACGTCCCCGAAGTTGCTGGCCGCCTGCCAGCGGGCACGGGAGTGGTGGGGCGGACGGGCGCGGGACGCGGGTCGGTGAGGGCGGAAGTGGAGGCGGCGAGCGGAGAGGCGGCGGGTCAGTGGACGGCGGAAGCGACCGTGAGCGTGCCGGCGTCGGCGTCGAGGACCGCCTCGGTGCCGACGGGGACGGTGAGCTGACCGACCCCGTGACCGATCGGAAGGCCACCGAGGACCGGGACGCCCAGGTCGCCGAGGCGGTCGGTCAGGACGTCGGCGACGTCCACCGCCCACCCGTCCGCACAGTCGGTGAACTGCCCGACCGCCACCCCCGCCACGCCGTCGAGCACGCCGGCCCGGCGGAGCTGGGTCAACATCCGGTCGATCTTGTACGGCGGCTCCTGCACCTCCTCGACGAGGAGCACCGCCCCGGTCAGGTCCGGCATGTCCGGGGTGCCGAGCGACGCCACGATCAGGCACAGGTTGCCGCCGAGCAGCCGGCCGGTGGCCCGGCCGGGCACCCGGACGCCGGCGGTCTCCTCCCCGTCGCGGGCCGCCACGGTCACCGGCTCGGTGGTCATCAACGCCGCGTGCAGCGACTGCGCCGAGTCCAGCGTCGTGCGCTCGTCCCGCCAGGCCGCCCCGGGCCCGTGCACGCCGGCCAGCCGGGCGCCCCGCCAGAGCGCGAACTGGAGGGCGGTGATGTCGGAGAAGCCGGCCACGACCTTCGGGTCCCGGCGTACGGCGGCCATGTCGATCGCGTCCACCGCCCGCTGCGCGCCGTAGCCGCCCCGGGTGCAGATCACGCCCCGCACCGAGGGGTCGGCGAACGCGGCGTTCAGGTCCGCCGCCCGCAGTTCGTCGGCGCCGGCCAGGTAGCCCTGCCGGGCGTACGCGTTCGGGGCCGGGACCGGCCGCAGCCCCCAGCCGGTGAGCAGTTCGACGCCCCGGGCCACCCGCTCCGGCCGGGTCGGCCCGGACGGCGACACCAGCATGACCGTGTCGCCGGGGCGCAGCGCCGGCGGCCGGACGACGTCCTCGGTGATCACAACCGCCGAGCCTAACCAGCTCTTCGACGGGCGTACCGGATAGCCTCGACGGCGTGGCAACCGCGCTGGTGATCGAGAACGACCCGACCGACGACGCGCGCCGGCTGGGGGAGTGGCTGACCGAGGCCGGCCTGGACCTGTGGGTGGTCCGGGCGCACGCCGGCGACGAACTGCCGGCCGACCTGGAGGGGTACGCGGCGCTGGTGGTGCTCGGTGGCGAGCAGCAGGCGTACCCGCTGCCCGACGGCTCACCCGGGGCGGCCTGGTTCCCGCACGTGGAGGCGCTGCTGCGCAAGGCCGTCCGGTACCGCGTGCCGACCCTGGGCATCTGCCTCGGCGCCCAACTGCTCGCCACCGCGCACGCCGGCGCCGTCGAGCGCAGCCCGTCCGGCCCGGAGGTCGGCCCCGGCGTGGTGGGCCGCCGCGACGCCGCCGAGGCGGACCCGCTCTTCCGGTACGTCCCGCTGATCCCGGACGTGCTCCAGTGGCACTCCGACGAGATCACCGAGCTGCCCGCCGGCGCGACCCTGCTTGCCGCCTCCACCCGCTACCCGCACCAGGCGATCCGCCTCGGCGACCGGGCCTGGGGGCTCCAGTTCCACATCGAGTGCGACACCGCGATGATCGCCGACTGGGCCACCGACTCGAGGCTGCTCGCCGAGCTGGGCTACGACCCGGAGGCGGTGGTGGCCGCCTGCGACGCGGTGATGGTCGACGTGGAGGAGGTGTGGCAGCCCTTCGCGGCGCGCTTCGCGGCCCTGGCCCTCGGCGAGCTGGACGAGGGCACCCGCCGCAGCCTGCCCCTGCTCGGGCACTGATGGGCCGGCCGACCAGGGCCGCGGGGCGGCTCGCCCGGTACGGGTTCGGCGCCGGTGACGCCGGTTCCCGGGCCGCCGACCTGCTCGGCCCCGACGGGCTGGGCCTGTGGCGGCCGGACACCCAGGAGCCGGCCGACGAGCCGGCGGCGGAGCTGCTCGCCGCCCTGTCCCGGGCCGCCGACCCGGAGCTGGCGCTGCGCCAGCTGCACCGGCTCGTCGAGGCGGAGCGCCGCGCGGCCGGCAACGGCGGCGGTCCGGCCGGCATCGGCGCCGGGTCCGCCCTGATCGAGGCGTTGCACGACGATCCGGGGCTGCGCCGGCGGCTGGTCGCCGTGCTCGGCGCGTCCTCGGCGCTCGGCGACCACCTGGTGGCCAACCCGGACCAGTGGACGGCCCTCCGGACCGCCCCGGACGGTCTGGCGCCGCCCGCCGACGGGCGGCTCGACCGGACCGGTGACGGCAACCCGGTCGCGGTGCTGCGGACCGCGTACCGCCTGGCGTTGCTGCGGATCGCGGCGGCCGACCTGACCGGCGGGCGCGGGCTGGAGCAGACGATGGCCGCGCTGTCCGCGCTGGCCGACGCGACGCTCGCCGCCGCGTACGAGATCGCCGTGGGGGAGCTGCCGGAGGGCACGCCCCGGCCGCGGCTCGCCGTGGTGGCGATGGGCAAGTGCGGCGGCGACGAGCTGAACTACGTCTCCGACGTCGACGTCATCTTCGTGGCGGCCGAGGACGACGACCTCCCGGCGGCCACCACGGTCGCCACCCGGCTGATCCACATCTGCGGGCTGGTCGCCTGGCCGGTCGACGCCGCGCTGCGGCCGGAGGGCAACCGGGGCCCGCTGGTGCGGACCCTCGCCAGCCACCTCGCCTACTACCGGCGGTGGGCCCGGACCTGGGAGTTCCAGGCGTTGCTGAAGGCCCGGCCGGCGGCCGGGGACCTGGCCCTGGGTCGGGAGTGGATCGACCAGCTCGCCCCGCTGGTCTGGCGGGCCGCCGAACGCCCCGAGGCGGTCGAGGACGTGCGCGCCATGCGCCGCAAGATCATCGACAACATCCCGCCGAAGGAGCTGGACCGCGAGATCAAGCGCGGCCCGGGCGGGCTGCGCGACATCGAGTTCGCGGTGCAGTTGCTGCAACTGGTGCACGGCCGCGGTGACGAGACGCTACGGGTCCCGGGCACGGTCCCGGCGCTGCGGGCGCTGGTCGCCGGCGGCTACGTCGGGCGGGCCGACGGGGAGGCGCTGCTGCGCGGCTATCGCTTCCTGCGCGCCGTCGAGCACCGGCTCCAGCTCCAGGGTCTGCGCCGGACCCACACCGTGCCGACCGACCCGGCCGCGCTGCGCTGGCTGGCCGCCGCGCTCGGCCACGCGGCCACGCCGGGCCGCAGCGCCGTCGAGGAGTTCCGCGCCGAGTGGGTCACCCACGCCACCGAGGTACGCCGGCTGCACGCCAAGCTGCTCTACCGGCCCCTGCTGGAGTCGGTCGCCCGGGTCCCCGCCGACGGACTGCGGCTCACCCCCGAGGCGGCCCGCCACCGGCTGGAGATCCTCGGCTTCGCCGACCCGGCAGGGGCGCTGCGACACCTCCAGGCCCTCACCGGCGGGGTCAGCCGTACCGCCGCGATCCAGCGCACCCTGCTGCCGGTGCTGCTGAGCGAGTTCGCCGACGCCCCCGAGCCGGACCGCGGGCTGCTCAACTACCGCCAGGTCTCCGACAAGCTCGGCAGCACACCCTGGTACCTGCGGCTGCTGCGCGACGAGGGGCCGGTCGCCCGCCGGCTCGCCCGGGTGCTCTCCTCCTCCCGGTACGCGGCCGACCTGCTCGCCCGCGAGCCGGAGGCGCTGCGCCTGCTCGCCGAGGAGAGCGAGCTGGTCCCGCGCCCGCGGGACGTGCTGTGCGAGGGCTTCGCGGCGGCCGCAACCCGGCACGCCGACGACCCGGTCGAGGCGACCCGGGCGGTGCGCGCGCTGCGCCGCCGGGAACTGGTCCGGCTGGCCTGCGCCGACGTGCTGAGCCGCGCCGGGTCACTGGCACCGTCGCCACCCCGCGCCGAGGACCGTGCCGCGCAGGGGGCCGCGCCGACGTCGCAGCCCGGCCGCGCCGGGACGTCGGCACCGGCCCTGGGCCTCGCCGACGTGACCGCCGTGGGCACCGCGCTGGCCGACGTCACCGACGCCACGCTGGCCGCCGCCCTGCGGACCGCCCGGGCGTCCCAGGCACCGGTGCCGGGGCTGCGGTTCGCGGTGGTCGGCATGGGCCGGCTCGGCGGGTACGAGTCGAACTACCTCTCCGACGCCGACGTGCTGTTCGTCTACGACGGGCCGGACGGCGTCAGCGACAGCGCGGCGAGCGCCACCGCCCACGCGATCGCCGAGGAACTGCGCCGGCTGCTCGGCATGCCCGCCCCCGACCCGCCGCTCGGCGTCGACGCCGACCTGCGGCCCGAGGGGCGGCAGGGTCCGCTGGTCCGCAGCCTCGCCGCGTACGCCCAGTACTACGCGCGCTGGTCGGGGGTGTGGGAGGCGCAGGCGCTGCTGCGGGCCCGGTTCGTCTGCGGCGACGCGGACCTGGGCGCCGAGTTCGAGGCGATGATCGACCCGGTGCGGTACCCGGCCGACGGGCTGACCCGCGAGCAGGTCGTCGAGATCCGTCGCATCAAGGCCCGGGTGGAGACCGAGCGGCTGCCCCGGGGCGCGGACCCGGCCACCCACACCAAGCTGGGGCGGGGCGGGCTGTCGGACGTCGAGTGGGCGGTGCAGCTGCTCCAGCTCCGGCACGGCGGGCGGCTGCCGGAGCTGCGCGGGACGCGTACGCTCGACGCCCTCGCGGCCGCGCGGGACGCGGACCTGGTCGACCGGGCGGACGCCGAGGCGATGGCGGCCGGGTGGACCCTCGCCGCGCAGGTCCGCAACGCGCTGATGCTGGTGCGGGGCCGGGCCGGTGACCAGCTCCCCCGGCACGGGGTGGAGCTGGCCGGCGTGGTGCGGCTGCTCGGCCGCGACGACCCGGGGGAGTTCCTCGACGAATACCTGCGCACCGGTCGCCGTTCCCGCGCCGCCATGGAGCGGGTGCTGGAGAGCTGAGGCCGGGCGTCACCGGCCGGCGGTCGGAGTCCGGCCGCTACCGCCGGCGCACCAGCACGACGTTGTCGAGCAGCGTCGCGGGTTGCCCGTCCGGGCCGGTGGCCGGCCGCGGCACGCCGTCGACCCGCTCGATGTGCCACCGGTCGGCGTCCAGGTCGAGCCCGGCCAGGGTCTCCTCCGGTGTGGGGAACCGGACGTGCGGGTGGGCGTGCCGACTCCACGGCGGCATCTCACCGTGCTCGACGACCAGCAGCCGGCCGCCGGGCGCCACGGCCCGGGCCGCCGCGCGCAGCACGTCCTCCCGGGGGAAGTCCAGCGGTGACTGGAGGAACTGGGCGGACACCAGGTCGAACACGCCCTCGGGGAAGGTGCGGAGGAGGTCGTGCCGCTGGAAGTCGATCCGTGCCGCGACGCCGTCGGCGTCCGCCCGGGCGGCGGCCCGGTCCAGGGCGGTGGCGGAGATGTCGACGGCGGTCACCCGCCAGCCCCGGCCGGCCAGCCAGATCGCGTCGGCGCCCTCGCCGCAGCCCAGGTCCAGCGCGGTGCCGGCCGGCAGCGGACCGGCCACGTCGACCAGGCGCGGGTTGGGGCGGCCGCTCCAGATCTGGTCCCGTTCCCCGTAGAGCTCGTCCCAGAACCGGGCGGCCTCCAGGTCCACGTCCCGCTGCCGGACGTCGTCCATCGCGCGGTCAGCGCTCTCCCGCACCGTTCCTCCTCGCTGCTCGTGCCGCTCCCGGTCGGGACCGTCGCGTCGATCGTTGCCCGGAGCCCGACGATTCGGCAAGGATGTTTGCCGGAACGGCAAAAGAGTTGGGTCAGCTGCCGAGTCGGTACTCCCCGGCACCGGGCACGGTGACGGTGGTCCAGTCGCCGTCGGGGGCGAGCGTGGCGCCGCCGGTGACGGTCAGCCAGCGGTTGTGACGTACGCGGACCGGGACCGGGCCGGCCGCCGCCGCCCGGAACGTCAGCGACGCCGCGTCGGATCGGACCAGTTCACCCGGGGCGCCGACGATCGGGCGCGACCCGTCGACCGCCCACACCCGCCAGTGGGGGCCGGACCAGACCGGGGTGAGGTAGGGCAGGCCGCCGACGACCAGGTCGGCCTCGGGCCGGCCCACCCACGACAGCGGGGCGTCGGGGACGGCGACGTACTGCACGGCGTTGTCGAGCAGCCAGTCCCGGTAGCTGTCCGGTGTCAACGGCACCCCGGTGCCGGCGGCGCCCGGCACCGTGGTGAAGAACAGCGGGTTGCGGTCGATGTCGGCCTGCCGCAGCCAGCCCCGCGCGAGCGGCACCTCGCCGAGGGACGCCGCCTCCCAGTAGCCGCGGGTCGGCGGGATCTCCACCCGGCCGGTGAGGCGCTGAGCGGCGAGGAAGTCCCGCAACGGCGCGAAGTACGCCG